>JBNASL010000042.1:0-10621 GCA_049717905.1 Candidatus Bathyarchaeales archaeon
TTTTTATTTTGGCTTTATGATTAACCTGCAGTTTTGGTTTGTGCAGGCGTTTTTGGCGAGTTTGCAGTATCCGCCTTTCTCGTATTTGCAGGCTTTTTTAAGCTTGGAAAACTCTATAATGACGATGCTGGGCTGAATTGAGGGTTTAGAAGCTTGAACATCTGCAAGTCGATATAGGAATTTGGGCCTTCCCCGCCCTTCACATGGCTTCTTCTCCCTTAAAACAAGTCCGTCTGACATTAGCCTCTCAAGATGAATGATTACCGTTGAACGGGCAAAACCAGTATTTCTAACTAGCTCATCGAGCGTAGCAGGCGCACCCCTCACCCTAAGAACATCAACAATTTTACGGTCAAAAACATCTAAAGGCATAACAAGAAATAGGCAAAACAGATTAAAATCTATTTTTGTCTGAATTTAGCAACAGGCTAGCGCGCGTGCTAACAAGTATTAATGTGATTCCAGACGTGCCATTGGAACAGCAACCGCAGTAGCTGCCTGTTTCGCAGCATTTATAGTAAAGGCTAAAAAATTAACGCTTCACAAACATGAAAACATAATTAATATTTTATAGACAAATCAAAAAGTTTTCTATAATTTTTGTCCATGCACCTTTATAAACCAGATCCACCCCCAATTACAGTGAAAGGAGAAGGTTAAAATGTTGAAGTCTCGTTTCGTTCTAGCAATTCTTCTTTTTAGCATACTTTGAATAGTGGGAGCAAGCACAGTCTCTGCAGAAGACAATCAAGGATATCAAGGCTGGTCGCCTATTAAGCAAAAACCAGTAGGCTATGCTGTAATCTCAAACTATCAAGGAATGGATGTTCCCCCGGGCCAAACAGTTTGGGTCACAGCTGGAACCACAAATTTAACGATAAAAAGTGTAGTTTTCGTGTGGAAGTATCCTAATGACAGTAAAGCTTGGGAGGAAACGGTTAATGTCATAGGTCCTATTAGTACCCCTAATGTACCTAGTAATGTCCACCAAGAAGTAGTGGATTGGGCCAATAATCTCACTGGTGATGCCGCTGTTCAATATCTTTATGCACAAAGTGTGCATCAACCTACTGTCATTGGCGATTGGGGTGTTCAGGCTTTATTTATCGGGGAAGGCGGACACCCTGTGAACAGCATTAAAAATGTGATAGCAATTAGGGCAACATCCTTCAACATGGTGCCTGATCTCCCAGTAGTGGGTACTGCTGGTGCACTCGTGACAATGCTTTTCGGCTTGGGCTTGTTTCTACATAAGAAAAGGCACTAAAACTTATTTTAATCCCTTTTTTGCTAAAAGAATTACCTGAATCAGCGTTTCTCGGTTAACAAAGCATAGAAAATATGTTCGGATGCCGCTTTATGGAAAAGCTGAAAGAAACATTTAAAAAAGCAAAATTTTACTCTCAACACATCCTAGCAGTCTCGCTGATAACATTACTTATCTTAGTTGTTTATTGGCGCGACTTAGAAATCCTAGCAAACGAAGCCCTAACCACAGAAGCCCTCTCCCACGCCATTCTAATACCCTTCTTCCTAGGCTTCCTCTTATATCATAAAAAAGACATGTTCACCGCTTCCCTTGCCCTAGATAAACTGCACAAAAAACCAAAAATCAGGTTTGTAGACGAACTTGTCGGACTAAGCCTCTGCCTAATCGCTTTACTCCTGTACTGGTACGGATCCTACACCTTCTACCCATTAACCTATCACCTGCTCTCACTACCCATATTCACAACAGGCGTAATACTAATCCTCTTTAACCTAAAAGCACTAAAAACCATAATCTTCCCCCTCATACTCCTCCTATTCCTAGTACCCATTCCAAACGAGATCATGTGCACAGCAGGCGGAAACCTAGCAAACATCAACACCCAAGCATCCTACACGGCGCTTAAAACCTTAGGGCTCCCAGTAACCCTGTCCACGGCTTACGGAGCCCCCACATTAATCCTTACAACATCCGCTGGACAACCCGCATCCTTCACCGTAGACCTCCCATGCTCAGGCATCTACACCTTAATCGCTTTCACCATGTTCGCCTTCTTCCTAGCCCTAATAGTGTCAACATCCAGGGGCAAGAAACTTCTAACATTCGCATTCGGCTTCGCCATATTCGAATTTTTAAGCATAATACGCATAACAACAATAATATCTGCCGCATACTTTTTCGGCGAAGAAACCGCCATGCTATTTTTCCACACATTCGCCGGTTTAATCCTCACATTCACCGGCATGCTGTTAACCCTATTAATAGCTGAAAAACTCCTAAAAGTCAAATTTTCACCAAAAACCGAAACCACCCCCTGTCCAAAATGCAAAACCGCACAGAAAAACCTTGAAACCTTCTGTTCAAACTGTGGAAGACTCCTCAATTCATTGAAAGGAAAGCCTTCTCAAAAATTTTGGGCAAAACTGTTTATCCTCCTGATAGTCTTTCCCGCCATAGCCTTAAGCGTTAACGCACCTACACTAACAGTCGCCAAAGAACAAATAGAAGTCACGTCAACATGGGAAAACGCAACAGACATATTCCCTCAAATCCCCCAATATAGGCTAAAATTTCTATACAGAGACATAAACTATGAGCGGATAGCAAGACAAGACGTTTCACTTGTATACGCCTATATACCCACAAACATCTCAGAACCAGTGGTCTACGTCCTAGTCGGCGTCGCAGACAGCCTCTCAAACCTCCATAACTGGGAAGTATGCCTAATCTCCTACCAAACAGCACAAGGAAAATATCCAATAGTTTCCGTAATCGACTCCAAGGATATACAACTGCTTGAAGAAAGTTTCCCCCTAACAGCTCGGTACCTAGTTTTCAACACCCCTGAAAACTACACACAAGTAACCCTTTACTGGTATGAAAAAGCCACATTCAAAACAGGAATAACCGTGCAACAAAAGTACGTGCGAATAAGCCTAGTAATCCTAACATACAACGCAACAGAATACCCCCAACATGAAGAAACCCTACAAAACTTTGGAAAAACCATAGCCTCATACTGGCAGCCAATCAAAAACCAGGCATTAATCTCCCTTGGAATCCCAGCACAGCAAACCCTTCTTGTTCTCTCCATAGCCCTAATAACCTTCACAAAAACCTCAGAATATGCAGAAGAATGGCGAAAAAGAACCAACAACCTAAAAATCTTCAACAACTTCGCAACACCCGAAGATAAAATTGTTTTCCAAGCCACCTCAGAACTAAGCAAAGAAAAACGAGCCTTCGCAACTGCAGATGTCAGCACGGCCATAAAAAACAAATTTGGAAAAACCATGAAACTAGAAAACCTCATAGAAAGGTTAAACCGCCTAAAAGAATACGGCTTCATAAAACAGGACATCGCCTCCAACGAAAACAAACCCAAGCTTGTTTGGAAAAGTCTAATAAGCCTCTGAAAACTTAAGAAGGACAAAGCAGTTTTTTATTTGAAGAAAAATGGATCCAGAGGAAAAACAGCAACCCCAATCCGAAACAAACACCCAACATCTAATCGAGACAATAAAACAACTTCAAAACGAAAATGAAAACCTAAAAAAAGAACTTAAGACGGCAAAAGGTTTGCCATCAACAAAAATAGCTCTAGCCCTCATAATTCCAGGCGTACTGGCACTAGCCCTTTCCATAATAAACAATTCAAACACCCTAGCTTTTATAGGATTAAGCCTAACCTTTTGGGGCGCCCTCTTTTTCTTCATAAAACCCATAAAATACGTTCCAAGCAAACTACTAGAATCAACAGCAATAGCCATATACCTAACAACCGACAGAATAATAAAAGACCTAAAATTCAAAGGAAAAAGCTACTATATACCACCATACCCAAAGGAAGTCTACCTCCCACAGCACCTAAAAGGCCTCAAGGAAGCCGTCGTCTTCATCTCCGCCGACACAGGCAGCATGCCATCCATAGAAGAACTAGCAAAAAGCAAATTCATGCTTGAAAACCCAAACGGAATATGCATAGCCCCACCAGGATTAGGAATACTAAATCAAATAGAAAAAGAACTAAGAAACGAAATCACCCAACTACAAATAAGCGAATTATGCGAAACCCTCCCGCCAATAATCACTGAAAACCTCCAACTAGCAAAGGAAATAGAAATGAAACAAGAAAACGGCCAGGTTTACTTGAAAATGATAGATCCCGCATACAAAAGCCTCTACACCACAGAAGAGAACCTTAAAAGCATCCACCTCCTAGGCTGCCCAATCACAAGCGCCATAGCATGCGCCATAGCAAAATCCTCTGGAAAAATGGTCACCATCCAAAAAGACAACATGGCGCCAGACGGACAAACAATTGAAATCTGGTATCAACTAGAAGAAGGCTAAAACATGAATTTCCCCATGACCCTCTCAGACATAAGCCTCTGGCTAGCAGTAATGGCAATAATTCTACTCATAACCTCTGAAATAATAAGCTCAGCAACAAGCTCCACACAAAACATAGTAATAGAAAAGAAAAAGCTCAGACTCGTAGCCTTGGCTTTAGGAATAGGCTTTATGATCACAGTTGTTATGCGAGTCTTCCAACCCTTCTAAACAACCCCCTCACATCGCAAAAATTTTCAACCTTTTGGCAGCCATTCTGCACAGCAAAAGTCTGGCAGCTGCCAAACACCTAAAGCACGCCATCTTTCAAAATAACAAACCCCGATCATAAGTGTGAAAGGCAAAAGACTTAAATTTAATAGAAAAAGCTACAAAAACCAAATACGCCTAAGTTGAATTGCAACTTAGCCACTATTCCGCCCCATCAAGAAACTATCGAATAACTCCAACTCCCACATGTCTCCCATTTAATTGCATACAACGCCCATAATAATCAGCCTCTATAATCCTTTAAGTGTAGCGTCGGGATGGCTTCCTTTGATTTATTGTATAAAACGTCGTCAGCCGTTAGAAGGGTTCCGCCAACCTGCATGCAAGCCTTTACATACGCGCTGTCATAATAGGTTGCATTGTTCTCAACGCCCCATTCCAAAACCTCTTTGCGATCCTCAACACTGAGGTTTACAGAGTTAATCCCCAACTCCAAGAAAAGCGAAAACTTTTCCATCGCCTCGTCAAGGCTTATGAAACCATTTTTAACGCTCTTCCACAAAGTGTTTCCCACCTCATAAACAAGCAGTCCAGGAGATCTTAAATCCAACTTCCCCTTCAAAAAATCCTCTAAAACCAACCCAGCCTTATCCGATAAATCCTCAACTAACAAAAACCTTGAAGCAACAGAAGCGTCCACAACATAAACTCTCAACGAGCTTCCCTCATTTCCCTTATGGCTTCATTAATAAACCCAGATGGTACAACATGCCTCTTCGCCTTCAAACTCTCCAGAAGTTTTTCAGCTGCCCTCTTCTTCTCCTCAATCTCCACTCTACGCTTAATAGCCTCCCTAATATATTCAGACCAATTAATCTTAACCTCCCTCATCTTCCTTCTTAAATCCTCATCAACCTTAACAGTAACTGTACCCAATTACATCACCAAAATAATTATTCCAATAAGTACATAAAAGCTTTACCAAAAGCCAAAGTCAACAAGAAAAAGCTCACAACTTCCTAAGTGAAAATGCAAAGAATATAAACCCCGAAACTTTACATTTCCTCAGGTAAACAAAATGAGCAGCCAAATAACTCTTGAAATGATCTATAACGAAGTTAAAAAAGTAAACGAGCGGCTGACGCTCATCGAAGATATAATCGAAGAAATAGTCATTAAAGGCATCCCAGAAGCCAAAATCAGCGAAAAAAAGCTAGAGGAAATTAAAAAGTCCATTCAAGAAATGAAGAAAGGAAACTACATAACGCTAGAGGAACTAAAAAGTGCCTAAATACAAAATAACCATCCATCGAAGAATACAAAAATTTATTAAAGAGCTAAAAAATGAAAACATAAAAAATGCCCTGATACAAGCATTAACAAAACTTGAAAACTACCCAATCATCCTCAGAGAGATGGACATCGAAAAAATAAAAGGATTAGAAAGAGCATTCAGAATTAGGATAGGAAAATACCGAATAATATTCTACGTCGATAAAACCGAAAAAACAATTTATGTAACACGTGTCGAAACAAGAAAAAAGGCGTATAAAAGATTAGACTAATCTTCAAGATGCAAAGAAGAAAATCAAGTTTTAGCTATATTAAAGACACTTGCAGACCGAAAAGCTTTAGCCCACGCTAAAAAGCAGAAAAGAGGCAGCCAACACCAATAAAGCTAAGATAAATTTGAAAGAGCTCTATCTGGCTCTCGAATTTTCAACTTTAAGAAACTTATGATCCTTAATCACCAAGTCTCCTACCAGCGGTACCTTACAGTATGGGCATGAGGCTAAGCAATCCTTCAAGACACCATCTTTAACTATAAACTTGTCCGTTTCAACAACCTCTCCCCTTCTCCAGCAAAAAAGAAAATTAAGCAAAGCCTTTGTCTGAAACTCCATTTGAACCTTCTTCTTACAACTAGGGCAAGTTTCCTCAGACAAAAAACTATCATACAACCCCAATTCCCATGTAACTCCCATTAACCGTATATAATTCAATAATAATTAACCTTTACTTTTAAACCCAATTACCTGCCAGAAAACAACCAAAATTATGCTCAATTTTCCTACGTTTGGAGAAGTTTAAGGCCAAAATTCTTGAAAACATTAAAGTGCTTAAAATCGAAAGTGTAAAGAGATGCTCCTCTGTTCAATACCATGGCGGCAATCATGGCGTCTGTTCTCCATGTGGGCGTCCCCAAACTTTCCGCTTTCAACTCCAACTCGACAGATAACTGGGCATCCCTCTTAGTATACTCAACTATTGGCTCCCTACCAAAGAAACCACGTTTAGCTTATCACCATTCCTCAAACCTAACTTCTCCCGAACCTCAGCAGAAACATAAACCTTCTTTTTGTGGCGTGTTGTTTCCGTCAAACACAACACCTTACAGCTTTCAAAACTCCAAGATGTGCACATAAGACATTTTAGATAACTTTATATTCTGGATGTCCAAGAATAACCTGGTAATCTATGGCAACCATACTCATTAAAAACGTTTCTGAAGACCTCCTTAAAGAATTAAAAAGGCTTAAGGTTGAGTTAGGCTGCAAAACATGGGCTGAACTCCTAGAAAAGCTTGTCACATCAGAGAAAACAATCATTTTAACAAAAAATAAACTCAGCGAAATGCGATCCGGAGTGCATGGCTTCCTCCAGCTCAAAAACGTTGTTTCAAGCAAATGGGCCGGCCAGCCAACAGTGCTTGAGGAATCGAGAAGGCTAAGAAGCCATGAACCCGCCTAGCCAACTATTAACATTAGACTCCAACGTTTTAATAGCCGCCCTAAAAGACGATGAACCATACAGCACAAATTGCATCGAAATACTGGAAAAAGTTCCCGATAAATTCCTCCTGACAGAACCCAGCATCATATATCAGGAAGTCTGCGGCACACTGGCAAGAAAAACTGGAAAAGCCATTGCAGACAAGGCAAAAGAACAACTAGACCTAATAATACATCCTTCACTCCTCTCAAACTGCGACAAAGCCTTTTGCACATCCGCCTATCATCTATGCGCAGAATATAATATTTACGCCATAGACGCCATATACCTCAAAGTAGCCTTAGACAAAAACGCCATCCTAGTATCCCTAGACAAAGAAGACTTCATAGAGAAAATAAACTCAAAAAAGGTTTCAATTGAAGCTTACCACGTAGCCGAATTCCCATACTAAAAATTAAATACTCGTGAAGCTTTATGAAAGTTAAACCAACAAAATTATTTTGAAACGCTCTCTAGAAGCTGGAGATAAAAATGAACATTCAAAAACTGGCCCTATCCATAACAGAAGCCTTAATAATCTACGGCCTAATCATCGTGGGATATGGAATATTAACCATTCATATAACCCGAACATGGTCCGGCGACTGGCCCGTCGACAGAAACCTCCCTTGGCTCACCTTAGATACTTTCATAATGATCAGTTTTGCCCTCTCCTTTTTCAGCTTCATCATTTGGAGATACTTAAAATACACACAAAAAAGTAACCGTTAAACTAAAAGCCTTAACCCAAACTAACCTTTATGTTCCTTCTCATACCTCTTTTGCTCTTCCAGAATCCTTTTCAACCTTCCATCCTCAAAAGCCTTAATAACATCCTCGTAATCCGTAACGTCAATAATACTCGGCTCACCATAATGATACCCCTTCATATCGCAAGCAGGAGGCTGACAACTCTCGCTTGGATTCCAATGCTGATCATACCACCATACAATACGCCAAACAAATCTGGCCAATAATCCACTTTCAACCAACTCATTTGCCTGTTCCCCGTAAGGGCACCTATACTTGTTTCGGGCATCACAGCTTTTGCCCTCAGCCATGCCCAAGTCTTCATAAAGCCTAAGCTCAACATAATTCATCCTATTCCTCCTAACAACATCAGACCTCTTATAATACTCACACATCCGCATAGCAATCCATGAAGGCTCACCGCTCTTAACTTTCTCCTCATTTTTCCTAATATCTTCCTCAATACTTTTTACGTATTCCCTAAGCCTCACAGCATCCGGAACAACACAGGCACAACAAGCCCAATTCCCAAACCAACGGAAATCCTCTTCAAAACCCTCACCGTCAAAACCTTTAAGGCTCATATTCCTCTTCAAACACAAAACAATAAAGCGCTCACACTCCTCCCTATAAGTTTGAGCCCCCTTAATGAACTCTAATTCATCACCGACAAACCATCCAAAGCTATAAGACTTATTAGGCTCCTCAGGCCAAGGCTCGCTGAAAAAGAAGTCTGCATACTTCTTCATTAACTCTAAAAAACTCCTTAAAAACATCCAAGGCAGGCTTTCCAAATTCTCCCCCGAGTTTTTGACAGTGCTCCGCAAGATTTCTTGCAGCTTCCTTAGGAATTTTATGCTCAAAACTCATTTTCTCCGTCCTCTTCAATGCAGGGAAAGCCTCTTCTTCTCAGCAACCCAGTCCTTCAGCACAAAACGATAAACCGAAAACCTGGCAGCCTTAGCCTTAACCATGCTTTTCCTAGCCAAACCATTCAAAAGCCTATCAACATCAACAAGCACATCATCCTTCTCAGCCTTCATTCGCTCCTTTCTGGTTAAAGCCAAATCCCTCAACAAACGCCGCAAATTATTATCCAAACCCATGACATACTTGCCCCAAGCCGCAAACGCATCTGAAACCCCAACATTAGCCTCATAAACCTCCGCCCTCACAATTCGAATCAGATACATGGCAACCCGCCCAACCGAAACCTCATCAGCCACTCCCTGCAACCCATACTGCTCCATAAGCTCAGAAACAACCCAATCATAAGCCTGCTTTTCAACTCCGCAATCGCCGCCGGGAACAAAACTCTCACACCTAACATTCAAAATACAACGGTCACAAAGCATGAAACCACGCCTAAAAAACCCGTGCCTCAAAGCACTCAAGAACCAACCCTCCTTCTAACCCACCTGCCATCGTCACCCTTCTTCAAAACCTCAACCAAAGCCAAACGCACATAATCCCCATCCTCAACATCAAACAACTCCCTTAACCTCTTAGGAACCGTAACCTTCCCACCTGTAAAAACCCTCGACACAAACTCTTCCATAAACCCCTCAACCCTCTCCAACGACAAACCCGAAAAATAAACCGCCCACAAAAAATAAAAAGTTAAACTGAAACATCAACGCCTCTACGTTTGCTCCGTCCCAGTTATAGTTATTACAAAACTGAAACTCGTAACTCCTGAAATGCTTGCCGGAACCGTAAGACTTAAAGTAGCTGAAACACTTGAGCCAGCGGCCAATGGGGCGCCTTGCCTGTTCCAAGTCACGCTTATAACACTAGCTTCAGAAGGAGTCCAATTACCAACACTCAAGCTCAACACTATGGGAACATTCCCCTCGTTCTTCACATAGATAGTTTGCGTCCTTGTCTCCCCAGGCGACAGAACCCCCCAATCAATAGCCGTGACCTTCACAGTACATTGGCTGTTTGAATAAACACCAACCCCAACAGCCTTAATCGTGGCTGTATTGTTGAAATTCTGTGTTGCAACTAAAGCTCCTAAAACACTTGCAACAAGCCCGATCACCGCGATTGCAGCCACGGTTCCCAACGTTATTCTCTGCATCGCCATTTTACACACCACATTAAACGCCGATATATTAAATCTTAATAAACGTTACTGTCCACCCGACCTACACAAATACACATCAAAAACACACAAAAATTCCGCAAACAACAATAACAAAGACCATGTTCAACTAAAAGGAGCAAAAACTCCCCAAAAACATTTCCTAGACCCGAAATATCTCTTAAATACTTTAAAGCATATAAACGCATTAACTACAAAAATTCATGGAGGTGGAAAAGCAATTGAGTAAAGACCAAGCGATAGGAGGAGCAATATTCACAATCTGCCTCGTCATCGCCATACTTTACATAGCCACACTTTTCTTCCCAAGCTGGCTAGGCTACCTAGGAATCCAAGCAGCAAACACGGAAGTAAGATTCTGGACCATAGCAGTACCCGTATTCATAGCCTTCATAGCCGTTATGGCCATTGGCGCGTGGATAGGCTGGACCATGGCAACA
>JBNASL010000043.1:0-10431 GCA_049717905.1 Candidatus Bathyarchaeales archaeon
TGGGCCGGACCGGATTTGAACCGGTGACCTTCGCCGCGTGAGGGCGACGTCCCTTGGCCCTTTTTAGCGGTTAACCAGCTAGACTACCGGCCCAAAGACACCTTACTGCTTATTCAAAATAATTATTTCTGCTTCATAAAATCTTTCCCATTTTCTTTCAGAAATTAACAGAACGGGTGAATGGTTTGAAAGAGTTAAATGAAAATAGCGATTTGGAAAAGCAGAGTAGGATAGACGCCGTTTTGCTCTTGCTTTGTTACCTGGCTTTTGCGATTCTTGGATATCTTCTAGCGCATCATGCTGGTTTCTAAGCTTTTCATTATTCTTCCTTAATTATGATACTCCTCACTTCTTTAGCCCACGGCATCAGAAACGCGTCCTCTTGGAACCACCGAGTAAGCTCTCGCCTAATCTCTTCGTCGGTATTCTCAGAACTTTCGTCGAGGAGCTCAATGGTTATAACCGCTATTTTTCCCTTCATGTTTAACCACCTCTCCCTTGCACCCTAGGTTTTAGACTTTTAAGAGTTGCTTCCCCTTCCGACGTATCATTTGATCAGATTCAGAACACGATTTTAAGCGGTACATCACTTGCAAAGCGCAACTAGCGAAACGTTAAAAAATTCAAAAGATTATTTCAAAACTAGCCGAGGTAGCTCAGCCTGGGAGAGCGCCCGGCTGAAGACCGGGTTGTCGCCGGTTCAAACCCGGCCCTCGGCACTACAATGTTGATTTTTACTCGACGCGACAGCTATTTTCGTTTGCGGAAAAACATTAAGCTGTCCTTTCCGCATATGTGAAGCTTGTCTAGGGTTTTGGTGATTCTTAGACTTTAAATGTTGTTGTCCTTTGGAATCCTGCATCCGACAACATTTAAACCTTTAAGCCATAGAGCCAAAGCCTGCCTTGCGCACATGCTTAAAGGTTAAATCTAAACTCTTGGCATGCTCCCTAAAAGCAGTAGGCAAAACCCTGCTCTTACTTTATTCAAGCACTTCCAGCGAGACAATATGGTTAAAATTTGAGGGGATTTTGTTGGCGATTTTCTGTTGTTCGGCCGTCTCTGACTTCGTATAATATGCTGGCGCCATATTTGGCGTTTGCCAATTCTATCTCATCGACTATTCGGTTAACCATTCTTCCAACAACAAGCACGAAGACTTTCAGTCCTCTTAAGGCGGCTAAGGCTGAGGCTTTGCTAATTCCAAACTCGATGTCGGCTTTAATATTCAACTTGTTAAGAACTGCCCTTCCAACGGTGCCCATAACTCCAACTCTGTCGGGTTTAAACTCCTCGTAAAGCCTACGAATTTTGGCTATGTCAACGGCTCTTGATCCTCCTTCATTAATGCTTGGAAGTTTAACGATTAGAATTTTTCCATGCTCCAGTTCCACTTCGCCTTTAAGGTCTACTAGCCCCACGTCTTCGCCTTCTTCAGCGTCCGTAACCGCTGTTCCATAAGCTTTAGCCGTGCGTTCTTTTATGGGCACCGCATACAAGACGCCGCCACGCATCACTAGTCCTACTCTCTCTCCAGCCCCTATCTTCTGTGAAGCTACAGCCGGCCAAACCCGCTCTATCTTCAAGTCTCGCTTAGCCGTGTTAACATACCTTTCAAGATTTGTCAAATATTCTTGAAGTTTCTTGTTTGCTTTAGGTGTTAGCTTGTAGTTGGCTCTTTTAACTCCTGTTTCAAGCATTCCTTCCTTCACAAGTTTTTTAAAATATTTGGAAATGGCTTGCACCGTCACTCCAAGGGCATCGCTTATGTCCTTCTGCTTCACGTGGGGCTGACTCCTTAAAACCTCAACAAGAATCTGAAACTTTGTAAGCTCGCCTTTATTCCTCAAAAGGTCGGGGGAAGAGTATCTGCGAGTCCTCGCCATATTATTCAACCTTAATTTAACCAAAGTTAAGCAAGTTTTATATAATCCTTATGGACGGCTTATCCAACAGTGACCAAAATGCACATAATGGACGGAATACTGACGCCTCTATGGGTGGCATTGTGGTTTGCAGTTGCAATACCTTTTATAGCAGTTGGCTTAGCTAAAATCGCCAGAAAAAGGAAGGAGAACCCAGCCTACATGTCTATGCTGGCCCTAATGGGCGCCACCATCTTCATAGTTTCTGTTTGGCACATACCCGTACCTGTAACAGGCTCATGTTCTCATCCATGCGGAGTAGCGCTTTCAGCAATTCTTGTAGGACCCTTCGAAAGCGTTGTTCTGGCATTTATCGCTCTCTTCTTCCAAATGTTTCTTGCTCATGGAGGCGTAACAACTCTCGGTGCCAACACCGTTTCCATGGGAATTGTTGGAGGCTTTTTAGGCTACGCCATATACTTGGCACTCAGAAAACTACATGTCTCCTTTTGGCTTTCAGCAGGCTTAGGAGGATTTTTCGGAGACTTAGCCACTTACCTTACAACTGCTGGTCAACTTGCTCTTTCGCTGCATCCAGAAGAACCATTACTGTATTGGGGCATATTCTCAGCAGGCTTTATTCCAACTCAAGTGCCCTTGGCTATCATAGAGTTCGCCCTAACAGCTGTAGTTATAAGATACGTGTCGATAAACAAACCTGAAATGCTTGGAGGCCGAAAGTAAAATGGACAGGTTCACGAAATACGCGCTCCTAATAATGGCTATTGCGGTAGCTGCAATGGTAATTGCAACCTACGTTGGAGTCTATGTGTACGGCGGAAATATGGAAACAAAGTATGTCACCATGATAGAGGAGGAAGCGGAAGCCCTAGGGCTCAACTTTGGCCACCTAGTTGAGCTAGGCGAAACAGGCGAGTACATTGGTTTTACAGTGGCTGGCGGATTATGTGGTTTCATTATAGGCTATATTATCCCGTCAGTTTTCGAAAAGGAGAAGCAACCGCTGAAAGGAGGAGAAAAACTTGCTTGAGTGGCTTTCAGGAGACCCCTTAGTGGGAATACTTACAACCATAAGCTTCTTCACATTCCTCATAATAGGGCGCAGCTTGAAACTGCGGCGAATGAAGCGTGGCAAATAGTCTTGCACAACATTCACCTAGACTTTGAAGAAAACCTTGGCGAAAACACATTAATCTACAGACTGGATGCACGAGTAAAACTGGTGTGCACGGTTTTTGCGATTTTCAGCGTACTTTTCCTAACCCACTGGCAAACCGCCATGTTAATATTTGTTTCATGCCTTTTTCTAGCCTTCTATTTTGCGCCTGCACATGCAAAAATCTTCTTGAGGAGACTGCTTTATCCGCTTTACATAATTGCTGTCGTTTCGGTTATCCAACCATTTACTTACGGCTCAACCATCGTCGCTCTAACCCCAATTTTTTCCATACCAATCTACGTTGAAGGATTATGGTTCGCAGTTTTAATTTTCACACGATGCTTGGCGGCTGTGGCAATTTTAAACCTCCTAATCTTAACTACGCCTATCATGACGGTTATGGGTGCTCTTGAATGGTTCAAGGTGCCCTCGGCGCTTTTAGACGTAGCTCTGCTCATGTACCGATACATTTTCGTCATATCCGACGAAGCAACAAAAATATATAATGCACAGAAGTCCAGATGCGGCTACTCAAAGGCTTTAGGCTACTTTAAAAAGCTTAAAAACTATGGCACACTATTTGGAATGCTCTTTGTGAGATCCTATGACCGCGCTTTGAAGGTTGGCAACGCCATGGTTTCAAGGGGATATAAGGGAGAAACTAAATTATTCACGTTTTCCCAGAAAACTGTACCATCAAAGGACCTTTTTTACGGGGCAATTTTAATCTTGGCAGTCGCATTTTTAATTCTAATGGACTGGTTCATCCTATAGCGTTACAGCGAGGGACACGGTTGAAAGCCATTGAAACCATCAGTCTCTCTTACACTTATCCAGACGGCACCAAGGCTCTCGAAAACATTAACTTTGCAGCTGAAAAAGGCGAAAAAATAGCCATTCTAGGGCCTAATGGAGCAGGCAAGTCCACGCTTCTTCACCATTTTAATGGGCTTTTAATGCCTACATGCGGCAAAATATACGTTTTAGGCCGTGAAGTTTCAAAGGCAAACATCGACTACGTTAGGCAGAAAGTAGGCTTGGTTTTTCAAAACCCTGACGACCAGCTTTTTGCTCCCACAGTTATCCAAGACGTCGCTTTTGGACCAAGAAACCTGAGATTGCCCGTTAAAGAAATTGAAGAACGCGTTGAATGGGCTTTAGAGGTTATGGAGCTAAAGGGCGTTGAAGATAAGCCTCCGCAAAAACTAAGCCAAGGACAAAAGAAAAGAGTGGCCATAGCCGGCGTTCTCGCCATGAAACCTGAAATAATAGCCTTAGACGAGCCAACCGCTAACCTTGACCCAAAAGCCGTCAACAAAATTTTAGAGCTTCTCTTAAAACTAAACCAGGAGTTAGGAATAACCTTAATAGTTGCAACACACGACGTGGACTTTGTCCCATTGTGTTCAGACAAAATCTACATTTTAAACAACGGAAAAACCGTTTCAGAAGGGCCGCTTAAGGAAGTTTTCTCAAACACCGAAACATTGAGAAGTGTGGATCTACGTCTTCCAAGGATAGCTCACTTGTTTGAAATTTTAAAAGTAAAAGACAAGCTTCCCATCGGCAACACACTTCCCCTAACAATAGGAGAAGCAAGAAAAGAAATCCTTAGACTCTTACATGTTAAACCAGAAAATTAAGCAGTGTATATCCAAAAAGAGTTTTCTAAAGAGCAAAATTTGTGCCTTCTATAGTTTTTCGTCTAAATCGTATCCTCTGGATGTTATCATTTTCTGATTTAGTATTCGCGTAGTGGAGTTTCCAACAATGATTGTGGTTGCCATATCTATCTCATGGTTTAACATTTCCTTAACTTTTGTTAGCACCACCTGCTCGCCTTTCCTTCCAACGTTCCGCACTATGCCCACCGGCGTATCTGAACTTCTAAACTTAAGCAATATTTCATGCGCCTTAACCAGCGGCTCTTTTCGACTTCTGCTTTTAGGGTTATAAAGAACTATAACAAAGTCTGCTTCTGCCGCTGCCTTCAGCCTTTTTTCAATTTGACTCCATGGAGTTAGAAGATCGCTTAAACTTATAACCGCAAAATCTCCCATTATAGGCGCTCCAAGCTTGGCAGCCACAGCCGTAGCCGCTGTCACACCAGGAACAATTTCTATTGGAACCTTTACGCCTTCTTTTTCAGCAACCTCTAAAACTAGACCTGCCATGCCGTAGATTCCAGCGTCTCCACCACTGATTACAGCAACTTCCTTATTTTCAAGGGCTTTTTTAACCGCCACCTTAGCCCTTTCAACTTCTTCCCTCATCTTCCCGCTTATGATTTCGGCTTTTGGCTTAATCAGAGCGCGAACAAGATTCACGTAAGTGGCATAGCCAACTATGACATCTGCGTTTTCTATTTCGTTTTTAGCCTTAATAGTCATATGCTCTATGGAGCCAGGGCCTATACCTACTAGGCTTATTCTTCCTCGGCAACCGCCACTGTAACCCCGTTCACTTTCATCTTTTTCAGAATTAATCTTGCTTTCCCTCCCACAGCTAGCAAGGCTGCTCTTTCACATACTCCGCCAACACCCAACTTTTTCTTAACTACCTCTGAGTCTGGAGATAAGTCTTCATGGCTGAACCCCTTGAGAGTCTCAAGGCTAAAGAACTTGAGTTCCAAACCAAGTCTTCCAGCAGCATTAATCAGCCCCTGAGAAGATTGTTTAATGTCAACCGTAGCCATTTCATTAACAATGCTTAAAGGCACATGGGCCCGTTTTAAAGCCAGCTTAACCGCTTTTAACACTTCTTTATCGTCAACGTTTCTTCTTGCTCCAACCCCAACAGTCACGGTTTTAGGCTTCAAAACCACGACGGGCTTAGGAAAACTTGCAGTCGCCACTAAATCCCTCGAAACCATTATGCCTCCATCAAAATCTTTCAAGAATTCCACAGCTTGGTCCAACTGCTTCACAGCTTTAACCTTAAAATCAAAAACTCGTGAAGGAACTTTGCCATAATCCCCAACAAAAACAAGGGCTATTTCCCCACCGTCCACGAGTATAGCGTTAACGGCTTTGAGGCCTTCAGAATTAACGATTTTACAGTGAAGGCGCCTAGCAAGCTCTTCAATACTCTTTTTCCCAAGGGCTTCTGAAGCGGTGGTAACCACTGCTGTCGCGTTTATCCCGTCCGCTATTAGCCTAGCTAAGTGGTTGGCACCTCCATAATGCCCGGAAACTAGGCTTACTGCGAAACGCCCGGCAACATCAACGCATACTATGGCGGGGTCGCTGATTTTGCTTTTCAGCAGCGGCGCCACGGCCCTTATTATGATTCCGGAAGCCATAACCGCCACTATAGCGTCAAACTTGCCGAAAATCTTTCGAATAAAATCCCTAAACTCGCCCTTTATGGCAAAAGCATCTGCCTCAGCACATTTACCAGGCGTGAAAACAGTGCTTTTAATTTCCGCCTTGGTCAGGGCATCCTTGATTTTACGGGCGGTTTCAGCAGCTTTCCCGCTGACATAAACTATGGCTACACCCTTTTCAAACATCCTTTTGCCCCTTTCTGAAGGAATGAGTGAAACCCGCATCATAAAGCTTAGAATAGTCATATAATTTTGGATTCAAAACTTCTCCAACAAGGATCAGCGCTGTGCTTTTTATTCCAGCTTCTCTAACTTTTCCAACTATGTCGCCTAAAGTGCCTTTAACAATTTTTTCTTCACGCCAAGAGGCTTTGTAAACAACTGCCACCGGCGTGTCTTCCGGGTAGCCTCCAAGCCTAAGCTTTTCAACAACCGTGTCTATGGCGGGTATGCCGAGAAAAATCGCCATTGTAGCCCTATGCCTAGCGAGTTCAGTTAGGTTTTCAACATCGGTAATGGGGGTTCTGCCTTCAGGCCTAGTGATTATCACCGTTTGAGAAATGCTTGGCAGTGTCAGCTCCCGTTTTAGAGTTGCTGCAGCGGCTTGCAAGCTGCTTACTCCTGGAACCACTTCGTAGTCTATTTTCTCTTTTGCCAAAAAATCCATCTGCTCTTTTATGGCGCCGTAAAAGCTTGGGTCGCCGTCATGAAGCCTTACAACGGTTTTTCCCTCTTTGGCAGCGTCAACCATTGTTTTAACAATTTCACCTAGGCTCATGGAAGCGCTGTCGTAAAGTTTGGCTCCTTGCCTAGAAAACTTTAGGATTTCAGGATTTAATAGGGAGCCCGTGTAAATTATTACATCTGCTTTTTCTAACAGTTTTTTCCCTTTCAAGGTTATGAGTTCAGGGTCTCCGGGGCCTGCGCCGACAAAGAAAACTTTCCCTTTTACAGACATATTTTCATCTCCTCTTAATCATAATGGTTGAGAAATAGTTGTCGCCGACTTTCCAGTTTTGCAAATCGTCAAGCCTTCCAATTTTTATTTCCCCTTCGGAAGCGTCACTCTTTTTCACAATAACTATCGGCGATTTCTCGTTGAACCCGCAAACCGCTAGTTCTTTTAGCAGCTCTTTTAGCAACTTGGTTCCTTTCATGAAAACAAGCGTATCTGCATTTTCAGCTATACTTCTAATCTTTCTTAGGTTAGTGTTTGAGGGGATTATGGCGACAACCTCTTCGCCTTCAGCTATAGGCGTCTTAGAAACTGCAGCACACGCAGTTAAAGACGTTACGCCGGGAACTATTTCAACCTCAACCTCAGGACATTTTTCCTTTATAGTTTTGTAAGTATAAATGAAGGTGCTGTAAAACATGGGGTCGCCTAAAGTGATGAAAGCAACGTTTTTCCCCTCTTTAAGCTTAACCAATATAGTTTCTGCGTTGCTTTCCCAAACATTTTTTAGAAGTTTAGCGTTTCGAGTCATCGGAAAAACCAGTTCAAGAATTTCTGGAGCTTTCTCCAGTTCTTGTAATATAGGTTTAACGGTTGTTAAAGCTAGGCTTGGCTTTTCTAGACGGGCTTTCGGCGCGCATACAACATCCACAGTCTTTAATATTTTTGAAGCCTTAACTGTGACGAGTTCCGGATGCCCCGGTCCAACGCCAACCCCTATAAGTTTGCCAATCACTTTTTCCACCTAAACCTTTGTGGCAGATATTATTGTAATCGGGTTTCTCGCCATCATCATCACTCCAGCGTCTACCCATTTGCCTTTGGCCACGAACACTGTTACTACATCTATGTCTCTGAAATTCAGCCGCTTAACTTCGTGCAGCGCCTCATAGCCTGTTTCCAGCATAATTGCGTTCACAACTATGCGGCCGTTCTCCTTAATTTTTTCACTGGAAACTTTTATCACATCTTTTAGAGCCTTGCTTCCACCAATTATAACCGCGTCCACCATGGGCAGTTCTAACATTGTTTCAGGAGCTTTACCATGTATAACTTGAACTATGTTTTGCATATCAAACTTGGCCAAATTTGCCTTAGTCAACTTTACAGCCTCTTCGTTTTCGTCTATTGCAAAAACGCGCCCCTTGTCGCCTACTTGAAGCGCTGCCTCAACGCTTAAGCTGCCAACACCGCAGCCAACGTCAATGACATAAGCGCCTCCGCGGAGTCTTGCCTTAGAAATTGTTAAAGCTCTTATCTCTTCCTTGGTGGGTCCTGGAACGTTTTCGCTTGTTATGAAAAACTCGTCAGGTATGCCTGGTGTTTTATAACTCCACATAATCCTTTCCATCCAGATTAAAGGGATTTAACAACCATTACGCATAAACTGCTGAAGTCCCTAGACACTATTTCCTTCAAACTGCTTGAGAACACTTTTTCTTCGTCAAGAGTGAGGTTTTCACACATAAAAACTGGAGTTTCCCCGTTCACACCTTCGCTCATTAAAAAGCGGGCAATATCGCTTGGAGTGAAAGCCTTAGGGTCTGGAAGTATTATGAGGGTTTTTCCTTCCTTTGCTGACTCGGCAAGTTTCCTCTTCTTTTGAGACTCAACGCCTTCATGGAAACTAATTAAGGCAGCTTCATCCCAGCATATTTTTAGGCGGGCTGCACATGCCTGTATTGAGCTTACGCCTGGAACAACATTCACGTCAGCGTTTTCGCCTACAACTTTTAGAACCGGTCTAAGCAGCCCGGAAAAACAAGGATCTCCAGTTGACAAAAAAGCCACCTCCAAGCCTTTCTCCGACTGTTTAACCGCATACGCCACGGTTTCTTGAAAATTTTTAGCCGTTAAAACAACCTTTTCGCCTTTTATATCATTTTGAAAAAGGTTTAGGACTCTTTCAGCGCCCACTACAAGATTGGCCTTTTGCACGGTTTTCCGTGCTATAGGAGGTACGTAGTCCGGCGAACCCGGGCCTGCTCCAACTATATGGATTTTCGCCATTTCTCAATGCACCCAAAATCTCCGCTTTTTCCTAAAACCTCTCCGTCTAAGGAAACTATTACCACGCTTATTTCCGCTTTGCCCTCCACTTTTTCGGCGCAGCGAAAGCGTATCCTTTCAGCAATAATGCAAAAAGTTGGTTCAGCCAAATTTTCCTCTTTAAGAAGCGCAACTGCCTCTTCTGCGGTATTCGAATGTAATATGGTGTCTATGAGTTGGGGGCTTGCGCCGGCTGCGCCAGCATATGCAGCTATAACCTCCAGTCTTGCATCAGCCACTTTATGGTGGGTGTTGAATATTCCCGCAGCCAGCTTAACCAATTTACCAGCATGCCCCAACAAAACTATATTTTTAACGCCTTTTTCCACGGCTTTGCGAAGCATGTAGCCTACAAAATCGCCTGTTTGAACTACGACGTCTTCTGGAACGTTGAATATTTGTTTTGCAAACTTGGCGCCTATGTTGCCTGGAACAAGAAATACACATTTGTAGCCGCTGGCCAGGGCAACGTCAATTTGGGGGACAAGGGAGCGCTTGTAAGCTTCAAGCGAATAGGGCTTAACAACTCCAGTGGTGCCAAGTATAGATATGCCGCCAACTATGCCCAACTTTGGGTTAAAAGTTTTTTCAGCAACCTCTCTGCCTCCTGGAACCTCCAAGTTTACTTCAGCGCCTTTTCCAGGAGGCAAAACTTCTCTCAACGCGTTTTCTATCATCATTCTTGGGATAGGGTTTATGGCTGGCTCTCCAACGGGGACTGGTAAGCCAGGTTTTGTTGCTACGCCAACGCCTTCTCCGCCTTTTATTGTTACTTTACCGTCGTCAGTAACCCTTACAGTGGCAATTATTTTCAACCCGTTGGTAACATCCACATCGTCTCCAGAATCCTTAACCACACATGCTAGGGCGCTTTCAGCGCATATTTTCCGACATTCTTCAACTGGCACTTCGAGGCGTAATCCTATTGGGGTGGGGACACTAACGCGCTCAACGGGCTTATCCAGCAAAGTGATAAGTGCGGCTTTTGCTGCGGCTGCAGCACATGCGCCTGTGGTTATGCCGTAACGTAGAAAACTCAAGCTTTTAGACCCCTTTC
>JBNASL010000044.1:0-10362 GCA_049717905.1 Candidatus Bathyarchaeales archaeon
TTCTAACATTTTCCCTTACCTGCCAGACGCCAACTGGCATTATGTAGCCTGGATGAGCTTCCCTAAGGACTATGACTGTGGCTTGGCGTTGCTCTTTCATGAGTTGTTCGCAGACAGCCAAACGTGCAGCATAATAGCATCCGCCAATCTCCGCGTAGGTTGTTCTTCCATCATAGTCTTCCCAGTCGGAATACATTACAACATTTCTGCCATGGGGGTTCCAAACAGTGCCGGGATACCAAGCTTCTATGGCTTCGTAGCTCCATGCGCCTGGAATCATTAAAACTTCGAAAATGTTGTCTAAATAGCGGGATTCATAAACGCGGAATTCACTTATTTCTGGAAAAGCCTTAACCTTTTCCGCCAAATCCTTAGAGAGTATGCTGTCAACGGCTGTTATGCTCCATCGGGTAGGCATAAGACGCCTATTCTTTTCTAAGCCAAAGGCGCCGACGCTGAAAGCCCGCTGAATCTTGGTTACTAAAACGCCTTTGCTGTAAAGCTCCAAAACGGCTTCTGCAGCCTTCAAATCTGTGTCGCTGTAAGCCTTTTCCATCTGGTGGTCCCAGCGGGTGTTTCCAACGCGTAGATCGCGTATTGGCGCGGAAGGCCCAAAGGGCTGAACCTCGTCGTCTAAGACCATGAAGCCTCTTGGCTTCTTTTTTAAAATAAGTTCAACGTCAACGGGGTTTACGGCCAAAGCAAGCTCGCGTGTTTTCTCAATTATTTTTCCAGCCTTGTCAAATTTTTGCACGTGAACGCGGTGTTTGCCGCGGATAAGCATGGAGCGAAAACTCACAATTTCATCGATGGATTTTCCAAACCAGAACTCTGGCAAATCATAGAGGCTTGTGTCCTCCATTACGGGAGGCACCAAAGGACCAGCGTAAACATAGGGATAGCCAATTCTGCCAACGAAAACGCTTGGCGGAGAAGCTCCAGCGATGTCTTCGCTTTGCATTAGCGGAATGCTGCGAAGGAAAAAGTTTGCCTTAACAACTATGGGACAGCGGGTTTTACCGCATAGAAACCTGGCGCCTTTACATGCCACGCATAAGCCGCTTTTTGAAGTTCTCACTAAGAGTTGGCTATTATCATAGTTTATGTCTGTGGTGAGTCCCGAACCTTTTAAAACATCAAGTAGCCAAACATTTGGATGCTCTCTACATCCACGCTTATTGGAAAAGCTCAAGTTCAATCATTGAAATTTCAAAATAAAACTCATTCATATGCTTTCTGGAAAAGGAACCCTATGTTTTATATGAGACTACCCTTGTGGGCGATTCAGCACAAGGAAAATCATTAGTCAACGCACCATAATCATAAGCAGAAGCCTCTTCAGCTTAATCCTCTAACTAGAACGAAGATGGCACGGAACAGCAGAAACAGAGTAACGACGCCCAAACCTTTATTGGTGTAAATTTAATTCATAAACACAAAAACGCATAAAGACCTCATCTTCAACCACTCCACATGGACAAAAGAAATGCATAGAAACATTTATCAACATCTAAATATCCATCTTAACGAATAACCCTCAAAAGTATGAAGGAAAATGGACCTCAAAAACTTTTATTTCAAAATGCCCCTAAAAACGAACCCGATAATTGACGACACTACGCTTAGAGACGGCATCCAAATGCCAGGCTTAGCCGTGGATCCCGAGGATGCTGCGAAAATAGTTCAGCTTCTCAGCGAAGCTGGTGTTGAAAGAGTTGAAATTTTCCACTATCAGAAGTCGGATAAAAAGGCGGCGAAACTTATCCTCGACATGGGCTTGGATCTAAGAGTGGCTGGATGGTGTAGAGCAGCCAAAGAAGACATAGATAGCGCTGTTGAGTGCGGTTTCCAAGAAGTAGGCATTTCACATCCAGTTTCCTATATTCATTTTAAGGCGAAGTGGCCGGATAAAACACCTGAGCAGCTTCTAGAAAATGTGGTTAACGTGGTTGAATACGCTGCCAAAACCTATGGCCTTAGAACATTTGTTCACGGAGAGGATAGCACTCGCGCAGACTGGAATTTCGAGAAGAAATTTATAAACGCCGTAGCTGAGGCAGGTGCTGAATGCTATCGAATTTGTGACACTGTTGGAGTAGGCCTTTCAGATCCCAAAGCGCCTTTGCCTAACGGTATTCCAGCGAAAGTGAAAGCTGTGAAGAAGGAGACAAAAATAAAAAGCATAGAGATTCATGCGCATGACGATTTTGGAAACGCTGTGGAGAACACCATGGCGGCCATCAAAGCAGCCTCTGGCGTATGGGACGAAATCTATGCAAGTACAACCTTTCTAGGCATAGGAGAAAGGGCTGGAAACGCTGAAACCGAAAAAGTTCTCATGAACCTTTACATGCACTACGGGATCAAAAAATTTGAAGGAAAAACCCAAAAGCTAAAACAGATAGCTGAATTCATAAGCCAGGCAACAGGCTATGTGGTTCCGCCTAACAAGGCTATAGTGGGCGACTATGGCTTCGCCCATGAATCAGGAATCCACACCCATGGAGTTCTAAATGACCCATGGACCTATGAACCCTATCCGCCTGAGCTTGTGGGAAACACACGACGGATAACCATAGGGAAACAGTCTGGGAAAAACGTGATCAAACACAAGATCATGGAGATTGCAGGAAAAGCGCCTGACAACGAAACTTTGATGGCGGTGGTGGAGAAAGTTAGAGAAATCTACGAAAACGGCAGAAAGGCTTCCTTGAGAGAAGAAGAATTCAAAGCAATATTGAAAGCACTAAAAATTATTTAGAAACTTCTATACGATCTTTCAATGGACAACTGGCCTATATTTGCCAAATACTGGCACTACAATTGAACTGGGCTTCCAAAAATAAAAGGTAAAATATTTAACTGGAGTATTCTGCTCAATAAATAAAGGTTGAGAGCTCATATGACTGAAATCGGGAAAAGAATAAGAATTGACAGAATAATGAACCGAAACACTGGAAAAACCGTTATAATTCCAATGGATCACGGAATAACCGTTGGTCCAATTAAGGGATTGTATGATATGAAGAGCATAGTCAATAAAGTTGCCGAGGGAGGAGCCAACGCAGTCCTATTACATAAAGGGATCATAAGAGCTGGTTACAGAGGCTACGGAAAAGATATAGGGTTAATCATGCACATATCTGCAAGCACAGCTCTTGGTCCAGACCCCAACGCTAAAGTGCAAGTAGCAGAGGTTGCGGAAGCCATTAAACTCGGCGCTGACGCGGTTTCAATCCACGTAAATGTAGGGTCAAAAACGGAGCAGGAACAACTGAAACTTTTAGGCAAAACGGCGAAAATATGCGAAGATTGGGGAATACCCCTACTTGCAATGATGTATCCGCGCGGAGATAAAATAAAAAGCGAATACGATGTGGAAGTTGTTAAGCATGCGGCCCGCATAGGGGCAGAGCTTGGAGCAGACATTGTAAAAACCAACTACACTGGTAGCGAAGAAACCTTTAGAGAAGTTGTTAAAGGGTGCCTTGTGCCTGTTGTCATGGCTGGAGGCCCAAAAACAAACACAGACGAAGAGTTCTGCAAAATGGTTTACGATTCAATACGCGCTGGCGGCGCTGGAGTGGCAGCTGGAAGAAACGTTTTCCAACATGAAGATCCGACAAATATGGTTCGAGTTCTATGCGGCATCGTCCATGAAGGCTTAGATGTCAAAACAGCCTTGGAAAAATACATGAAACAGCAATAGCGCCTAAAAAATATGCAAAAAGGAAAATTGTTAAAAGCGTTCTTTATTTCTTAAGGGTTTTCTCCAGATATTTCATTGCTTCTTCGACGCTGTTGAATCCGTATTCTACCTTGTTGAATTGCTTCTTGAATTCTATTACCTCTTCTTTAACTTCTTGAGGCTTGCGTTTGTACTTTATGACGTCTAACATTAGGTCGCATAAATGTTTAATGTCGCTTTCTTTGAAGCCTCTGCGGGTTACATCTTGGAAGCCTATTCTAATGCCTGATGGGTTTTCACGGTTATTCTGATTGTCATAGGGCAGGAGGTTTCTGTTTAGAATTATGTTGGCTTCTTCCAAGTCTTTTGCAACTCTTTTTCCGCCTCCATATTCGCGGACGTCTACGGCTAATTGATGAGACTTGGTAAAGCCTTTATCTTCTCCGAGGACTTTAAGCCCATTTTCATGCAGATACTGTCCAGCAGTTTGCGCGTTTTTAACGGTTTGCCTAGCTAATTCTGCACCAAACAATTTCAGTTCAAGAGTTGCCACGCCCACAGCGGGCAGTCTAGCCAAATGCACATTGGACGCGCTTAACGGAAAAACAGCATGTTGAACGCCTTTTATGGCGTCTTCCATACGGCTGTTTTTAAAATCTGCAAGTATGAGGCCGCCTTGAGGCCCTGGAAACGTTTTATGGGTTGAAGATGTTACAAAGTCTGCGCCTTCCCTTAGGGGGTCTTGAAATTCGCCCCCGGCTATTAGCCCTAAAACGTGGGCAGCATCGTAAACCACGTAGGCGCCTACTTCCTCTGCAACACTCTTTAACTCTTTAACTGGATGGGGAAATAGGAATAAGCTTGCGCCAAGGGTTACTATTCCAGGCCGCGCCGCCCTTATTATATCCGCTGATCTGTCGACATCTATGTTTAATTCTTCCACGTCATAGGCAAGGTTTATTATTTCCAACCCTAAAACTTGCCCCGCTAAACCTGTATAATCGTGGGATATGTGGGCACCGCAGCTGAGGGGCGCTACAACCATCTTCTTATTTTTGGTCACGTTTGAAAGGCCTTTAAATGTAGCCAAGTTCGCGTGGGTTCCAGAAACTAGACGAACATCTGTCCAATTGCAGTTAAACAAATTCTTGACTAAGTCAGCTGCACAATTTTCAATTTTTGTTATGTATTTCTGTCCTTGATAGTATCTTGCCTTAACATGTCCTTGAAGGTCGTTTTCGCCTTCAGAGTAGCGGCTTTCAAGATCCATGCAAAGCCTAAGCATCTCCTTAACAGCTGGAGACTTCATTCCTTCGCTTGCTATGAGGTTTATACATTCTATGTCGCGATATTGTTCATGGGCTCGGCTGGCTTCAACAAGCTCCATGAATAGATTTGTAAACTCTTCCATCTTTCTCATCTCTAAGCTAAAGGTCAGATGGCAAAATGCAGATTCCCCTTATAATTGTTTCGATAAACAGTATACCCATGCCTTGAAAGCCTTATTAATTGAATTCAATAAAAAAGTTTGAACGCAGACAAAATGAAAAGGAGAAAGGGGGAAATAAATTGCCTAAAGTTTTAGTGGTTTATGACAGTTTAACGGGAAACACTGCCAGGGCAGCTGAGTTAATAGCTGAGGGCGCCAAAGCCGTTAAGGGAGTGAAGGTTGAGATTAGAAAGGTTGATGCGGTTTCTGTTAATGAAATTAGAGAGGCTGAAGCTGTAATTCTCGGATGTCCAACTCATGGGTTTACTGCAAGCGAGAAAATGAAAACCTTTTTAAACAAACCGGAAGTCCGCGAGGCGTTGAAAGGCAAAAATGGAGCCATATTCGCTTCTTGCCGCCTAATTCCGAGAGCCCTAAAATGGCTTGAAAAAACATTAAAAAGCCTAAACTTCAAGTTAATAGGCAAATTGGGAGTGCGCGGCTCACCTAAAGGCGAAAAGGAAAACGCCTTCAAAAACCTGGGAAAACAAATAGCTGAACAAATAAAAACCGCAAAATAGTCCAAATGGCGCCCTGGCCGGGATTTGAACCCGGGTCCAGCGGGCGACAGCCGCTTATACTAGACCGGACTATACTACCAGGGCTTTCAACATGGGCCAAAGGCGCCGAAGAGAATAAAGTAAAATTTTAATTAATTAACTTTTCTTGATAAATCGAAGCCCTTTCAAAATAGACGTTTGATTTTAACTAAAGGTATTTTGGAGTAACTGTTTTCTGTAGTCGTTCGCCTTTTTGTTTTTGCAGTTATTTTCGCTTTTTCTTAAGGGCTATTGCTGCGATGGCCAATATTATTAGAGTTGCTATTATGATCAGGGGATTTAGGTTATTTTGGCCAGCAGAGTCCTCAAGTGTTGGCTCAGTGGGAGGTTCGCTTGGTGGCTCTATTGGGGCAGGGGTTCCTCCAACGCTTATTGCCTCGCAATGGGTGACTTCTCCTGTGTCTGCCCACAAGGTGACTTGAATGCTTCCGACATTGCCAGGGTAAACCTTGTCAAGGTAGAGCCGAATGTTCCACCACGGATAAAGCGTATAGCCTTCTCTGGGTTCCATGCTTAACTCTGCAGACACAGGTTCATCTAATATGGTGAAGTTTACTGGTACGCCTCCAAATGTGTAGGGATGACTATACGCATATTCTCTTGCAATGCGTATGGCTTCATCCCGCGACACTTTCAAGTCAGTAGTGCCAACCTTATAAAGATCCCAAGTGTCAGCGAAATACTCAAAAGACCCTCCATGGAAGGTGAACATTACTCCCTTACGTTCAACATCAACGTTGTTGACGGTGTATATCCATTCAATGCACGTGTACGGTCCGTAGTTTCTTATTCTAAGCTTCACATTACCTGATGTTGCTGTAATGGGTTTTAACTCTGTAACCGTGTCCAGCATATCCCGCATTTTTTGGAGATACGTAGCGCCTGAGTACACTTGATATCTTTGCATAAGCCCCTTAACCGCATCAAGAATATTGGTTGGCGGTTTTTGGAAGTAAAGTGTTGAACCTGCCGTCCTATATAGTTTGCAGAAAATCAAAGTACTGTTCATAAATTCGAAAACCGCTTCTATAGTGTTTCTACCAGATGTAAGAGTATAGCTTATCTCTTCCACAGCATAACCATTCATTTGATCAAAATAATTATTGTATTTTGCAAGTTTTACGTTGTAACTTCTCAGTTCAAGTATAACAACATCTTTTAGGAATGTAAGCGCTTTCTCTGAAGCAGCGAATTCCGGCGAATACGCATTAGGCACTTGAGTAAAGGAAAGCGCTAAAACCACCACAAGAACCGCAACAACTCTCTTTTTCGCTAAAAAAGTCATCTATAATTACATCCTTTAATATGTAAATGTCCCGGCTCCGTTGCAGTAGACACGCACCTCACTCCACCACCGTTAAAAAATGGCTTCTCACTGGCGCATCTCAATATTTAAAATGTGAATAATCATATAAATTTATTTTAGCACGCGCAAGTTTGGTTTATTAAGTTTTCTTGGCCTATTCACATCATCTTATATATGTGATTTTCTTGATATGTATAATCCTATGAAAACTAGGGCTGCGCCTGCGATTTGGATCAGAGTCATGCTTTCATAAAGGAATATCCATGCTGTGGCTACGGCTATAACGGTTATTAGATACTCGTAGAGGGATGTGCGGGCGCTGCCAATGCGGCTTACACCCGTGTACCATATGGCGTAGCCTAAGGCTATGGCGAGGCATGCAGAAAAGGCGAGGCTTAGCCACCCCTGCGTTGGAATCGCGTTCCAGTCTTGCGTGTCTATGGTTGGAATTGAAACTAAAACTAGCAGAGGGGTGCCCATGGCTATCGTTAGGGTTGTCAGTTTTAGAGGTGTGTAGCGCTCTAACAATGGTTTAGATAAAACTGTGTAGATGGACCAGCACATGGTGCCCGCTAGTATAAGGAGGTCCCCTGTGAGGCTTTGCTCTGTTAAGGTTAAGGGTTTTCCAGAGCCCATAACTATTAGGGCTACGCCTAAAAAGGATATTATGACGCTTTGCCAAACTCTGCGTTCCACCTTTTCTATGTGCAAAACTGAGCTGAAAAGCGCCACGAATATTGGTGTCGTAGCCAAAATCAGCGAAGAGTTGCCAGCTGTTGTGCGGAAAATCCCGTTTATGAATAGAATCTGGTATACAGAGTTTCCTATTATGGCTAAAACCACAAACTTTTTCAAATCTTCCCTATGGATGCGTAAACTCCTTTCTCGAAGCCGCAAAACTATGAGAAGTAAAAGGGAAGCTATACTGAAACGTAGAGCATTAAAACTTAACGGTGAAAAATATTCTAGTGCGGTTTTTACAACGGTGAAGTTGAAGCCCCAAACAAAACTCATCACTATAAGCATCAGATCCACTGAAGAAAGCTTCAGTTTTGCAGGTCTTCGCGAGTCGCTCTCAGCCATTGGAAAACCCTTCAACAGCGCATGATTTACAATACTTTAATGTCAGCGGATACACGAATAGAGAATTAAAGGTTTTTGGAATACTTTCACACTTTGAAGGAGTCCAAAACCGAAGCCGATGGAATCCGCTATAAGCAGTCTCTAACCTAACCCCTCTGGTCCGTTGTCTTCAAATGTCGTTGACCCAAAATTATGGCGTCCGACGACATTTAAATGCAAAGTTTTCTATCAACACAACAAACTATGGAAAAATTAGGTTTGCTTTAACGTCTTTTCTAGTCACAAACTATGTAATATTACTAAATTGACAGAACTACATTCACCATCTCTAATTGTTGAATGTAAAAAGCCGAAATAAAACAATTGACCCAACAGATTCCCTCTTTAAAAATCTCCAACTCGACCACTCTAAGCCAGTCTTTAAACAATCATTTTCGTAGGCAGTGGCCTAATTCTGTTTTAGATACTGGCCATAGTCTTCAGATAGGCAACCTTAGAAAACTCTGCTGCAATTACTGCCATCGTTACAGATGTAGCAAACATGCATATTTAGAAAAAGAAATAAGCCCCACCTTCTCTTCATCTTTCACATAAAACAGAAGCAAAGCGTGTCTCAAATTGAAAAAGGCTATAATAGCTATAGTTTTTATAATTGCTTTTCTGTTTACATCTAGACTGTCTTTTTTCACTCCAAGTCCTTTAGGTTTATTCACCTTCAGCGAACCATTATTTCTATTTTCAGCCCTTCTACTAGGTCCAATTTACGGAGCGCTTGTTGGCGGAGTTGGATTTGCCCTATCAAGTTTCCTACTAGGATACCCCCACTATATTATGGCAGCCTTAATTGTAAACTCCATAACGGGGTTCATTGTAGGATGGATTAATCAAACCAAAAAATTCAACTATCCAATTTTAAGCGCAATATCAACACTCATTCTAGTCGCCTCCTTCACAGTGGTGGGGGCAACAATATATTCGGGAGAAGCGTACATTGGCTACACCAAAAACCTCTTCTTAGGCGAGGGAATCATGGAATCCGGAGGGCTATACGCATACCATCTAGACATACCTCAATGGTTTTGGATAATCGCCGGCGCATTTGTTGGCTCTGCAGCATTCATCGTTTTCAAGAAGCATCCAAAACATCTTTGGGCTAGCAGTGCACTGCTCGGAGGCTGCCTAACATTAATCCTAGGATACTTTTTATACGAAAGTCTTTTCATGCCAACATTTTTCAATAAGAAAGTGAACGCAGCAACAAATTTAATAGTCAACTTTGACCATTCAATTATCAGCTCAACAATTGCTCTTCTCACATATTGGGCGATCAAATTTGCTAGGAGAAACGAACATCATGAAAACTGAAAATCCTCCTTCACCAGAAGTTAATAAAGCATCAAAAACTGCACAACACTCATATAAGCTGGCTTTAGTAACAGGAGCCATCAGCCTCGGTTTCTCAGCTTTCATGGCCTACGTCTACTACGCACACATACTTATCCTTCCAGAAACCCCAATTGGAGCAGCACGTTATATGGCTTCAACCCACGCAATCGCCACAACTTTTTTCACGTTATCCTTTACTCTAGGCTTGATTGCATTAATAAACTACAAGAGCAGCCTATCCTTTAAGCTTATGTTGACATCAGCGGCTACCGCAATTGTAGGATACATACCCCCAAGTGAACGCTTGTGGAGACTAGGCTACATTAACTCGTTAAATGAGACAGGGGCAATAGCGGTAATTCACATAGCCCTAACCATTACCTCAGCTTATTTATTATATAAAAAAACTCCTACATGAAACACACTAGCCCATCGAAAAGCTATGAGCACACTATTCACTTTGGCTATCTATTTCAATTGCAGCCCCGGGAGTTCGCCCATAGACCGCGGGTTTATGCCAAAAAGCCGGGGGTGGGAGTTGAACCCACATGTAGCTGCTCTGCAGGCAGCCGCCTGAACCGTTCGGCCACCCCGGCGCTTCAGATAATTTTAGTCTGAGTTTAATAAAGGTTTTATTGGTTTAACCCGAGTTTTTCTGCGATTTCTCTGTAAACTTTTAGGGCTGTTTCCTCGTTAGCCACGTTTTTTATGAGCATGCGTCCGCCGTTAAAAAGGGTTATTTCATGGTCTTTGTATGTGAAGACTATAGCCATTGAAGACTTTATTCGCATTTTAAAGCTTTGTTTAACTGCATTGTAAAGCGTGCCTAGGTCTAGTTTTATGGGTTTTT
>JBNASL010000045.1:0-10297 GCA_049717905.1 Candidatus Bathyarchaeales archaeon
AGGCGGTTTCCGAAAGCAGTACAATGGAGTATATGGCGGGTCCAGCAAACAGTCCCAACAACAGTATGAAGGGTTTTCTTAACCCAGCCCTATCCGAAAGCGGTCCTATAACGAAGGATGCCGCTAGAAAGCCTAGGGGCAACATTGATGTTGCAAGCCACGCATCCGCAATTGATGGCAACCATACGAGTAGGGTGTCGTAGCATGCGCCAGAGCAAAAATACAATCCTGAAAGTAGCCAAACCTGCCTATTCCGCAATAACGCCGTGAGATCCTTCCCCATGGAAGAACTGGAACCAGTTTCACGTTTTTGGCTCAATCCTCTGGAGAAAATCCACCAGAAAAGTGTTAGAATTATAGCCCAAGCCCCATAAACATAGAAAACATTTCGCCAATCGCCTAAAAATCTTAAGAGATAAGGAGTACCGCTAAGCGCGATAACGTCGCCTATTGCGAAGCCTGAAATTGAGGCACCTATTGCAAAAACTGTTTTTTCAGATGGAAAAAAGCCGGCTACAAGCTTTGGAAGGCAAGGCATAACTGCAGCAAGCCCCACTCCCATGAGAAGCTGAAAAAGCAACAGAGTTGCGTAATTGACTGCGAAGCCTCTTAGAAAGCTGAAAATTCCCAGAAGTGTCAAAGCTAAACCAGCGGATACTCTAACACCAAGCTTGTCAATTACAAATCCCCAAGGGATCCGAAGCACCACAAGGGCGAAAACGCTCAAGGAGAAGACGAAGCCTGCCTCAGCATAAGTTAACCCCATTTCGAGGGCTATTAACTCTTTTAGCTGCGAATAGGAGAAAAGGAGAAGATGCGCTGTCAATGATGCTAAAAAGGATAGAATCAACATAACCCATTGGAAACGGGTAAACAACCAAAACGCCTCTTACTTATAGATTGCTGGAGAAATCTGAATGAAAAGATGAGCATAAAACCAAATTCCTAAATTTCTTTTCGTAAAAGAGTTTATTCGGTTTTTGCGATTACTAGGAATAATCCAAGCGCAAGGAGTATTAGGCTTAAAACGCCGAAAAATCCTGTGTATGCGCCTAGGGCTTGGCTGCTTGTGAACGTGAAGTATGTGGCTAAAGCTCCAACAATCAAGAGTAGTAGGCCGAAGAATTTTTCAGCTGCGGCTATTCCGAAACCACCCTCTTCGCTCATGGCATAATCGCTCTCTTCGTGAATGTGCTTCATAAATAGGCAAAGAGGTGTTATTTTAAATTTCTTGTTTTTATCGGGTTTCTTCAAGTTTTGCGGGAAGATACTCGTCAACGATGTATGTGAGGCCGTATCTGCTGAAAGCCTCTTGTTCGGCTTTACGCTTTATTTTCATGAAGGTTTTTATTTCCCTCTGCCACAGCGGCTCCTCTTTATACCTTGGGTCTTTCTGCAGTTCGTAAAGCCTTTTCATATCTATCTCGTCCAGCGGGTCTGTGGGCAGCTTATAGTTAACTATGTCTGTAGCCCAAACACCGCTCCATTTAGCATCAGGCGTCGTCAAGTCTCTCAGATGAGCAGCGTTCGCTGAGCCAGAAATTATGACCATGGCTATGTGCATTCCCCATGGGTCGCCGTCTGTGAAGATGAAAACTGGAAGCCTTAGTTCGCGATTTAGTCTTCTGATGAAGTGGCGGGTTGCCCGCGGCGCCTGCCCAGCTGTAAGCACAAGCAACGCGTTGAACTTTTTGTGCACATTTTCTTCGATAAACCTTGTGAAAAGGCCGCCTTTTTCTATGGCTATAACTTTGTCGGCGGTTGTCTCCAAGAACTCGGCTGAAGTTAGAGCTGGACCAATCATGACACCATCGGGATGCGACGTTAAGTTTAGGGTTTTTCCTTCGTATCCTGGCACTGTGTAACTTATTGTTAGGTCGCCGAAGACTGCTGAACGTTCTTCTGGGAATATGTTAAAGTCTTCCCTTGAAAAGCCCAGCACCGTCTCCAAGTCTGTTATGATGTTGTTTGATTCCTGCTGGTCTTTGAATGTCATTTCATAGGCTTGTGCCGAGTAGTAAACATCTCTGAGGGTTGAGGTTTTCCTTTGGGAAGCCAGCTCATGGGAGAAAAGGGCTGTCCACACAAGTTGAGCGAAGGGTTTTAAGTGGCGGATGTTACGGGCGCTTCTCTTAACTGTTTTATCTCCCAAAATAAATTGCCTAAGTTTTGGGTCATAGTAAATGTTTTCTGTTGAGCGGCTAGGCATCTCTACAGACGGAAAATAGCCTCTATCCATCTGTTCGTAGATTCTAATTCCAAGGTTTTCTAGGCTGGCTAAAACTTCTTTTCTCCTTTCCATCATACTGCTTTTATATTCCTTCGGCTCCAAATTTTTTCACACTCCTTAAAAGTTTCTCTATATCTGGAGTTTTCTCCCTTCCAGCAAGCTTCGTCGAGAACTGGGCTATTTTGGGAAGGTATTTACCGAAAACTCCGAGCCTTTTCCTTTCCTTGTCCACATGTTCCCTTTTTGTGAGGAAATGTTGAAGTTGCCGTGCAACTTCTCTTAACCCGTTGGCTATTTCCCGCCTAACTTCAGGTCTGTCGGCGATAAACTCTTTTCCAACAGTTTTGTATGGAACCTTTGTGCTGCAAATATGCACAACTATTGCGATTGGCATGTCAGGCGTAACCTTGTATCTCCGCCAGTTCATGGAGTCTATAACCTTAACTGAAACGTCGCTTGCCTCATCATAAAGCAGCGGGATTCTATTGGCGAAACGATAGATTATAAAGTTGCCTCTCTGGGGGATTTCTCCACCGTAGGCTATTGCCACCTCAACTATGAAGGGGTGCCCCGCATAAGTTGACGGTTTTCGCTGGTGAACAGCCACAAATTCTGGCTTTAACTCTTTTAATACACCGGTTCTCAGCAGTTCTTCACCTAGAGGGGACAGACAACTTGCGTCCGGCGGTAGAAACTCCTTAAACTTCTTAAGCATATGCATGAGTCGAACAATTTCCTCGTGGGAGAGCTTCTTCGGGTTTTTGGAGGGACTTATGTTGCTAAACTCTAAAAACTTGGTTGCAGTGACTTCTCCAACTCTGTGAAAGTGATTCCTCAAAAATTCAAGCATGTTTTTGTAAGGCGTTACTTGTATGAGGCGTTGAAGAAGCTCTACATCAACACCATAAGGGTGGGGGAGAGTTTCTTTGGGCGGGTCTGGCATAAGAGTGGTTGCCCTGGTAAACTTGTAAAGCCTGCCTTTTGGGTCTACAAAGGTTAAATTAGCATATGGATTCACCATGGCCGTCTGCTTGAAATAATCAAGGATTTTAGGCATAGCTCTCAAATAGTCACCTTCGAGGCTGAATTCGACGATGGTGCCCCGCCAACCTTCCTTGTTCAAAAGAACTTTCCTATCGAGGATTATTGGACGGTTTCTTTGAATGTCGATCATAAGCTTATACATGAAAATTTTTGACATACCAGTGCTGGAAATTATAACGGCAGGCTGATGCGTCGTAATTTGCCCATACAAAATTGCCATTTTGCCGCCTAAGCCGAAGGTTCCCCTCTGCTGTTTCAACTTATATTTTGAGCCGAAAAGCACTTGTCCAAAGGCTGAAGGAATATGCCTAGGAGGAACCCCAATACCGTTGTCCTCGACCCTTAACTTGTAGATCTGAGTTTCTTTGCTTGCTTCTCCCTCGAAAGATAGCCTCACATAGATTTCAGGAGGGATTTTGAGGCTTTCAGCGGCGTCTAAAGAGTTTTCCACAAGCTCTCTTATAGCGGCAAAAATAGCTCTTGTAGGGTTTGTGAAACCTGCTATGTCGCGGTTACGATAGAAAAAGTCGGATGCACTTATCTCTTCAAAGGTTACTTGCGCCACTTAGCTCCACCGGCACCTCATTAACGAAATCATCATTTACCTATGCACGGCTCACACTTTAATTTAACTATGCTTTTCTGGAGGAATTGTTCATTTTTTAAATGGGTCGGGTAGCAACTCTTTAATAGTTTTTACCTTAAGCGTTTCAAACAGAACTTTGTCTCCGTCAACTTTTGCCATGAGAATTTTAATTTCGGGATTCGCTGCAAAATCAAAAAATATATTGTAAACATGCACCGCATGGTTTAGTTTCGCTTTCAGTTTTGACATCGGTTACGACGGCTATTTCCTTAATTTTTCTGTTTCCATGCACAACCGCATGTTGTATAGCACATCTCTCAGCACAAACGCCCAGCCCTGAAACCCAGCTTTCAACATTACAGCCGCCATAGATTTTGCCGTCTTCAGCTAACACGGCAGCACCGACTTTGAAACCCCAAAGCACATGGGCTTTTTCCATAGCTCTCGAAGCCTCTTTTAAAAGCCTACTCTCTTCTTTTCCAATCTGGATCATAGCTAGTCCTCGTCTATTGCAATTTTGTGGCGCACATAATAATACTCACCCATTTCCTTCTGGAAATTGTCAAGTCTCGAGCCTTCCTTGTTAACCCGCGGCCTCTTTGTAACAGGGTCCCTTCTAAAAGTTACATTCATCTCCTTCAAGAACATGTTCATTCCGTCTCTTAGGCTCGTCGGCGGATTTGCTGTGCCCTTTACGCCGGGTTCTCCCGTGAAAATCATTAGGCGGTCTGCAATAAAGTCTTGGGCTACCACGTCATGTTCAACGACAAAGGCGGTTACGTTACGGGCTTCGACAACTCTGCGGATGGTTCTCGCCATGTTAAGCCTCTCCTCTACGTCTAAATACGCGCTCGGCTCGTCTAGAAGATAAAGCTCAGCTTTTCGTGATAGGCATGCGGCAATTGCTGTTTTTTGCAGTTCGCCCCCGCTGAGTTCAGCTACATTTCGGTCTAAAAGCTTGTTTAATCCCAGAGGGTGAAGAATTTCAGCCTTGTACCATCCTGATGTGAAATCCTCTTTTGCAATGCTCATTAAAAGTTCTTGAACTGTTCCTTCGTATTCCGCTGAAATATATTGAGGTTTATAGCTTACCTCCAACGCCTTAAACTCCTTCCCATCATCAGTTTTCTCTATCCCAGCTAGAATCTTTACAAAAGTTGTCTTCCCTATGCCATTAGGCCCTAAAATCCCGATGATTTCGCCCCTTCTTATTTCGCCTAGACTTGCGACAAGTTTGAACCCTTCATAAGTTTTTTCCAGCTTATCCCACTTTAACAGTTCTTCGCCGGCGCCTAGACTCACGGTAGGCGGCTTTTCGTGGAAAACTATGGCTTCTTTTCTAAAACGAACATTTTCATCAGGGATAAAACCTTGAAGGTAAATGTTTATGCCTGTTCTTACGCCGTGAACATGGGAAACTATTCCATAAACGCCTGCTTCGCCATAAAAAATGCATATTTGGTCTGACAAGTAGTCTATTATCGCAAGATCATGTTCAGCCACTACAACTGTTTTTCCATCTCTTTTCAGGCTTCTTATGGCCTTGGCAACTTCAAGCCTCTGTTTTACGTCAAGATAGCTTGACGGCTCGTCGAAAAGGTAGACGTCAGCCTCTCGGCATATTGCAGCGGCTACGGCTACACGTTGTAGTTCGCCTCCGCTTAAGGCTTCGAGCGACCTATTCCAAAGTTTTTTCAGTTCAAGCTGTTCCGCGATGCTGTTAAGCATTTTTCGTTCATCAACTTTTTCTAATAGTTCGCCTACTTTGCCTGAAACCGCTTGGGGGATCTTGTCAACGTACTGGAGTTTATGCACAACCCTAAGTTTTCCTTCGCTCATTTTCAGGAAATAATCTTGAAGAGTTGAGCCTCTGAAATACTTTATAATCTCGCTCCAACCTGGCGGGTTTTCATAGTTTCCAAGGTTGGGCTTAACCTCGCCTGAAAGCACCTTCAAAGTTGTGGTCTTGCCTATTCCGTTTTTGCCGAGCAGTCCAAGAACAATTCCAGGTGAAGGCGTAGGAAGCCTATAAAGCTTGAAGGCGTTGGGTCCAAAACGGTGACTGCATTCGGTTTCCAGCTCATCTGGAAGATTAACGATTGAAATTGCGTTGAAGGGACACTTTTTAACGCATATGCCGCAGCCTGAACAGAGGGATTCAACAATAACTGGTCTGTTATCTTCAAAGCGGATTGCCTCAACTCGGCTGCGAACCATGGGACAGAAACGATAACATATTCTACCACAACGTTTCGGTTTACATTTATCGGAATCTAGCACGGCTACTCGAGTCATTTTGCACCAACAATGCCCGACTATCAACAATGATAAATATGAACCTTTAAATGAGAATTAATTTGCTCTAAAAGCTTTTCGGGTTAAAAAGAAATAAAGTGGGTTTAAAACTGGTGGCTTTTACCACTCCTCTTCTTCCCACTCTTCGTCCTCTTCCCATTCCTCTTCTTCCCATTCCTCTTCTTCCTTGAACATGCTGTTACACCTCCTCAATGCTTGGGTGCATAGGGAGAGAGCGCTCAGATATTTTAAACGTTTTCATTCGGCATTTGTCGATAATACAACTAAGAACACACTGTTGCTTTAAAACTTACTTCAAAATTTTTGCCGTAAGAGAAGCCTTGGGCTCACACATTTCTGGCATAAGATACGCCCAGCACAGGTTTGCAGAATTATGTGCAGCGCCAATCTCTCCGCGAGGGTTAACAGCAATCAACCCCATAGGATTGTAAGTTCCAGCCATTCTACGATTAACAAGTTTTATGGCCTTTTCAACAGCTTCTTGGGCTGTTTTCCCAATTTCCATATAGCTGCAAACAGTTTTAGCCAAAACAAGTCTTATTGCTATTTCGCCCACGCCTGTTGTGGAACATGCCCCACTTTGGTTGTCAGCATATGTGCCACATCCAATCAACGGCGAATCTCCGATTCTTCCAGGAAGCTTTAACGGAAAACCGCCGGTGGATGTCGCAGCCGCTACATTTCCATCTTTGTCCAATGCAACAGCGCCGACAGTTTCTAAATTAAAAAGCTCTGGATAGTGTTTAATCAGGTTTGCAAGTTTTGGCAGTCCAAGTTTTCCTTCAAGCAAGGCCTTTTTTTGTTGTTCATACAGTTCAAGTTGAGATTCTGCCACGGGATTTCTTCTTTCAAGTTTAAATATGCGGGCAAGCTTTTCTGCACCCTCGCCCACCACGAAAACGTGGTCGGTTTTCTCCATAACTATCCTAGCTAAACGAATAGGGTTTCTAATATCTTTTAGAAGCCCTGCAGCCCCTGCCTGAAGGGTTTTCCCATCCATGACAGAGGCTTCCATTTCTACGCGTTTTTCTATGTTGAGGCTTGAGCCACAGCCAGCGTTAAAAACGCCTTCATCCTCCATAATGGCTACAGCCTCGACTACAGCGTCTAAGGCGTTTCCACTCTTGGTTAAAAGGTCAAAGCCTATTTTCGCTGCTTTTTTGACCCCTTCGATGGCAGGTTGGCTGCGCTCTAGGTTCCATGTCCCAGCGCCTCCATGAACAACAATTACTGGTTTTCGCGTTTTCAAAGTTCAACCTTCCCAACGGAATTAATAGAGAAGTTTAAACTTTAGATTTAAGGCTAGTGCCTCGTCATGAATCAAAATGGATAAATCTTCGTGATAGGATATTTCTTTGGGATGATGTGAGGCGACGGCTAGGAGCCTCGCGGCTGTGAAAAAGCCAACTAACCTGCACTGACCCTTCACAAAGGTGTAAGCTATGCTTAGAGACTTTAACCTTTTAGTAACAACATCGCGGGGCAACGAGGATGAAGCTTGTTCAGAACTGTGGTATTTGCTTGGTCAAATAGGCGACTCGGCGCCTGTGGTGGATAAGACTGGCGTTGCAGGTTTAATTGCTGCCAAAACAGCCTTTAATCCCTTTGAGGTTGTAGAGAAGTTTCGGCTGATTCTTCGGGAACGCCCCTACGAGTTTCGCTATACGCTTAGGGTTATTCCCATCGAAAAGGTTATACGCACAGACCTTAGGGAAATTCAACGTTTAGCCACAGAGCTGAGTGCAAAAATTGGGAAAAATGAAACTTTCCGAGTTACTGTGGAGAAACGTTTCACCGAAACCCCTACGAAGGACATTATAGAGGCTGCAGCATCAACCGTTGAAAGAAAAGTCAACTTAAACAAGCCGGACAAAATTCTCCTCATCGAAGTCATTGGAGGTTTGACGGGTATGTCCGTGGTGAAGCCAGAGAATATTTTGTCCGTCGTAAAAGAGAAAGTACTGTAAGCTAGCGCCTAGTTGAAAGCAGAGCCATCCGTTCAATAATAACATCCACTATCGCTTTTTCCAAGTTGCCTTTCGACATGATAGCTTCGATTTCCACGTCTGAAATTTCAAACACCTTTCGTAAAGCCCTTATTTTCTCTTCGGAAAGCATTAGAACACTGTCGTCGCGTTTTGCATCCACAAGTTCTGCTACACAAGATAGGGCGGAATTTACGCGTTCAGCGTCTCCACCGATAACAAGAACAGCGATTTCTGAAACACCCTTTTTTATTCCAATAAGCTCCATGGCCCTTCGGATTTGCCGCTGGGCAGAAGCATAAAGCATTGTTTCCACAGCTAAGCTCTTCGAAATGTTGCCTTTGTTTTTGAAAGCTGTTAAGGCGTTTAAAGAGGCAAAATATAGATGCTGCCATGTTGCCACAAGTTGTGCATTAAAGAACTGAAATTCCACATTTAACCCAATTTTGCCTTTAACGGCGTCTAAAACTCTTTCAAAATCCGTGATTTTCGCATCTCTGAAGCCAGCGATTGCAATATACTTTTCAAATTCTTCTAAACGCCTCAGCAAATTTCTTCCTCAAGAACTTCTTTCAAAAATCTATTAACAAGCCCTTTGGAAAGACCCGCCTTTACAAGCTTCACCATTTCCTCTTCGAGGGGCTTACTTTTTTCTCTGCATTTTTTAACAATTTTTTTAATAGTTTCTTTTACCTCCCATGGGAAAACTACCCAGAGGTTGGTTTCCTTTGCATAATAGTCTGGAGCGATTATGCTCCATGGTTTATAGTAGATTGTGGCTATTTTTACCTCGGTTGCGCCCTCCTTAGCTAAGTGTTCCTTTATAAGCTTGAGACTTTTACCAGTGTCAGCTACTTCATCAACTACAAGTACTTTCTTGCCCGCCACGTTTACGGAAACCGGTTGCATTAAGGTTGGTTCACTCTTTGTTTCTGCAACTCCAATGTAGAATTCCACTTTAACGTTTGCAAGGTTCGGATTATTCAAAAAGTCTGAAAGCACACGGGCTGGAGGCCATCCGCCGCGGGAAACACCCACAATTATGTCTGGTTTAAAAGAGTCCTTTTTAATTTCTTGAGCTAAATGCAGAAGCATTCTGTATATTTTGCTCCATGTGGGGACTTCAAACTCGAGTTTCTGATTCAACAGTTTCTCCTCTTTAAAGTGAATAGAAGTTGGATGAGAAGACAATTTTAATCTTTCTAAAAATAAAGAACAGAAAAAGAACAGGGGGGTTTAGTCGAATTCTGAAGGCTCTTTAGGCGGCTTTTCTTTTTCTTTCTCCTTTTCAAAGCCCTTGGCTGCAATTACATCGTCGATTTTTAGAATCATGTTTGCTGCTTCGCTGGCAGATTTGATTACTTGAAGCTTAACTCGAAGAGGCTCCACTATGTTGAGTTCAAGCATGTCGCGGATCTTCCCTGAAAACACATCAACACCATAAGAAGGCGTTGCAGCGCTTTCATGTTTCGCTCTTAAAGCAACCATAATGTCAACGGGGTCTAAGCCAGCATTTTCAGCCAATGTCAGCGGGATAGATTCGACAGCGTCAGCGAAAGCCTCTATGGCGAGTTGTTCACGACCGCCAACTTTAACCGCATAATCTCTCAGTTGCCTTGCCACTTCAGCTTCTGGAGCGCCGCCGCCTGGAACAATTTTTCCGTCTTCAATAGCGTTTCTGACGACGCAAAGGGCATCATGCAGTGAGCGTTCAGCTTCGTCGACTACGTGTTCTGTGCCGCCTCTAACCACTATTGTTACTGCCTTCGGGTTTTTGCACTCTCGCACGTAGACAAGTTTGTCGTCTCCTATTTTGACTTCCTCAACGGTTTTTGCCTCGCCGAGCACATCTGGTGTTAAGTCTTTGATGCTTGCAACTATTTTGCCGCCAGTTGCTCTGGCAAGCTTCTCCATGTCGCCGCTGCTGACGTTTTTGACGGCAAGTATGCCTTTTTTGGCGAGGAAGTGCAGTGCGACGTCGTCTATGCCTTTTTCGCATACGACGACATTTGCGCCTACTTCAGCGATTTTGTCAACCATTTCGCGGAGCATTCGCTCTTCCTCGTCTAAGAAAAGCTTCATTTGTTCTGGACTTTCGATGTTGATTTTTGCGTCAAACTCCGTCTTCTCAATCTC
>JBNASL010000046.1:0-10035 GCA_049717905.1 Candidatus Bathyarchaeales archaeon
TGTCTATGGTTGGAACCCTAGCCGTTATAATAGGCTTGTCTACGCTAGTGTTCACTCTAATCTTAAGCCTCTTCGGCGTTTTCGATATCATAACCTTAAGCGTCTTAGTTGTAGCCTTCAATATTTTCCAGTGGTTAATATCCCCCTACATAATCGACGCTCTCTACCGAACCCGTGAAATTCCTGAAAGCGAAAACCCACGGCTTCACGAGATTGTTGAAAGCCTAAGCAGAAAAAGCGGGTTAAAAAAGCCTAGGCTGATGCTTGCCCAAATTCCAATTCCAAACGCCTTTGCATACGGTTCACCTATAGCTGGAAACCGTGTAGCCGTAACAAGCGGTCTCTTGAAAACACTTGACTATGGCGAGGTTGAAGCGGTTCTTGGACATGAACTTGGGCATTTGAAGCATAGAGACGTGCAAATAATGATGTTTGTTTCGCTTCTGCCAGCGTTATTCTACTACATTGGATACTCGCTTATGCTTTCATCCATGTATAGTAGGCAAAGGGAAGGCGGTGGAGGAACAGTCGCACTAGGCTTAGGATTCATGGCCTTCTCATGGATTCTAAACATGTTCATACTCTATTTAAGCCGCCTACGCGAGTATTACGCTGATAGACACAGCGCTCTAATAGTAGAAAATGGAGCACAGAAACTTTCAGTAGGCCTAGCAAAAATAGTTAACACAACCAAAAACATGGGAAGAATAAGAAAAGAAACACAAAACCTAAACGCCTTTAAAGCCCTATTCATAGCAGACCCCGATCGCGTAGAGACAGATTCAATGGCGATGTCGGCAATGGCAGCATCAAGTGATCAAAAACTAGTTCAGGAAATCCTATCGCAAAAACTAACAACCCTCGACAGAATAATCGAAATCTTCTCAACGCATCCAAACATAATTAAAAGGCTGAAAGCCCTTCAAGAGCTAAGCTGAACACGCAAAACCCTTTTTAACTTCAAAGATCGATTTCTCAGATAATTTGGTTAAGCTTTTCGGAGGCTAAAAATGCGGCTGACATCTCAAATACTTGAGAAAGTAGCGGAAGATGGAAGAAAAAATTTGCTTGAAAATGAAGCCAAGACAGTTTGCATGGAGTATGGCATCCCAGTTACAGAGTTTAAGCTGGCCAAAAATGAAGTTGAAGCCGTTGAGGCTGCAGAGGAAATAGGCTATCCTGTTGTTTTAAAAGTTGTTTCGCCAGACATTGTTCACAAGTCAGATGTGGGAGGAGTTATATTAAACCTAAAGAATTCAAGTGATGTTCAAAGCGCGTACATACAAATCTTGGAAAACGTGAAGGCGAAAAAGAAAGACGCCAAAATCGTAGGTGTTTTAGTACAGGAAATGGCTCCGCCTTCAACCGAGGTTATAGTTGGAGCTATTAAAGACCCCCAATTTGGCCATGCTTTAATGTTTGGGCTAGGAGGAGTTTTCGTTGAAGTTCTTAAGGATGTCACCTTCAGAATTGCCCCTGTGACTGAGGTGGAGGCCCGTGAAATGATTACCGAAGTCAGGGCTTATCCGTTGCTTAAGGGATATAGAAACATGCCTCCAGCTGACGTAGAAGCCATAATTAATATTCTATTGAACACTTCCAAGCTTGTTATGGAAAATCCTGAAATTAAGGAGCTTGACTTAAACCCCGTAATCGTTTACGAGAAGGGAGCAAAAACCGTGGACGCACGAATAATTCTTGAATAACTATGAAACTGGTTTTAACAGAGCAGTTTCTTCTATAATATTTTTGGAAAAAGAAAAGTGTGCTGCTTTGTTAAGCAATAAAAACTTCTTTAAGGTGGCGGAGACATTTCAAACGTCGTTGGATCAGTAGGTGAATAGTACCACAATATTGTTTCATCTGGGCTTACCACATATTTGTCGCATGCTGAACCTCCGTGTGCCCATCCGTAATCAGTCCATGACCACCAACCCCAATATCTATAGTTGCTTATAGACTCTTCCAAGCCGTTGATCGCTTTTACATACATGCCCATGGCACCGTAAGATGTGCCATCAATATTCCATCCCGCATCCAACATGGCATCATAAAGTGTTACACCTTTTGTTCCATTGTACCAAACTCTGGTTCCGTTGCCATAATCTATGCCTAGATTTATCGTGGATTTTGATTTTTCAAGCCTTGCCACGAGATCGCTGTATTGATAGTAGTAATAGCCAGAAACCAGCGAAGCAGCAATAGCCCAGCAAAGAACGCCTATAGCGGCTAAAGCCCACTTATTTTTTAAAAACGCCAAACCTCTCACCTCCTATAAATTTTTCTAGCACAATGATTAATGGAATAGAACAAGTTCCAAAAAGAACGGTGTTGCTTAACTCGTGAATCAATGCAAAGGGCACACCAGTTATTAGGGCTATGCCTATAGGGATGTTGAACGCCAATGCGTAGACAATGTTTGTGGCTAAATCGTAAAAAAGCGTTAAGAAGAAGCCAGTTATTCCAAGCAAAAAGCTTAGCCCAAAGCGGTTGCTGTAGAAATTGGTTGAAGCTGTTACTCTTCCCATTAAGCCTCCTGTAAGGCCATAAATTGATTCTGAAAACATTGTTGCAAGCCATACCTGTGGAACAAAGCCGTAAGGGTTCATCACTCCATAAATAAGCCATATTAGAATTCCTATCGAGGCTCCGACGAGGGGGCCGAAAATAAACCCGCTTATAAAAACAAAAAAGTCCATAGCCTTAAAGTTTGGTATACTGACTAGAGCATAATTTGACCCTATGCAGAGAGCCACTGTAATAGTTATTACACAGATTTTTTTGCTTTCCAACATTGCTGTTGGATAGATAATCCTACCATATAAATCTTGCTGGAAAACGCTCATCACCGATCCCTTTTGCTCAATAGTAATGGGTGTGCATTACTTGAGGCTAATTGGAGCAGTCTCCTTTCTCAGATAAAGGCGTAAAATTAATCCATTAGATTCTTAAATGGGTAAGGCGTAAAAGGAGACACTAGTTGGCAAAGCAGGAAAAAGTCCAAAAAATTGATGAATTAACACGGAAACTCGCAGTTCTAAGAGAGCAAAAGGCAAAAGTGGACGCTGAAGCCAGAGAATTTGCTGAAAAAAGGGATAGGCTTAATGAAGCGTTTAAGGATTTACACGCTGAAATCATTGAACTGCGGAGAACCAGAGACAGCATAAACTTGGAAGTTAAGGAGTTGAAACAGCAAAGAGACAAGATTAAGCAAGAAAGGATTAAAAAAATCGATGAACTCAAAAATTTAAGGAAAGAACTCGAGGAGCTAACCAGAAAAAAGCCTTCAAAGAGCCTAGAAACGCTGCAGAAGGAAATTGAAAGCATCGAATGGAAAATCCAGACAACCTCTTTAAGCATTCAAAAGGAAAAACAACTCGTGGAAAAAGTAAAACAGCTGGAAATGCAATCGAGTGTTCATAGAAAAATTGAGCAGCTGAACCAGAAAAAGCTTGAGTTAGAGGCTGAGTTGAAAGCCTTAGAGACAAGGGCTAAACTTTGCCACGAAAAAATCTCTGAAAAGGCATGTAAAAGCCAAGAATACCATGAGAAGATGTTGAAGAAAATTGAGGAAGCAAAAAGGCTTAAAATGGACGCTGACAACATCCATCAGTTTTTCCTCCAAGCCAAAGAGAAAGCAAAACCAATTCAAGCAGAAATAGTGAATATTTTGAGCGAAGTAAGGCGACTTAAAGAGGAAATTCTCACAGAAGAGGAGAAAGCGAGAAAGGAAAGAGAAGAAAGCCTTCTAGAGAACATGGAAAGGCAGGCAAGGGAAAAGCTGAAGCGGGGCGAAAAGTTGACTTGGGAAGAGTTTAAGGCAATTGCTGAAAAGGGAATAGCGCAAGATTAAAGTAATATTGCACAATTAATGATTGGGAACAGGGAACCAATGACAGCGAAAGAAGAAAAGAAAGAACAGAGGAGAATTCTGATTTTATGCGTTGACAGAGACGGCGACTTAGGAACAAAAGCGCAAGTTAAGACTCCTTTAATGGGCAGGGAAGGCAACCTCAATGCAGCGGTGGCCTTAGCCTTAAAAGACCCTGAAGAACCCGACGCGAATGCAATGTTTGAGGCTGTACGCATTCATGATCGTCTCCTAGGCGAAGGCAAACCCGGCGAAATCTTTGAAGTGGCAACAATATCGGGTTCAGAGTTGGGCGGCGTCAGTGCCGACAGAAAGATAGTTGCAGAATTAAATGAAATATTGGGTTCTTTCCCCGCAGACGAAGTCATTCTGGTTTCGGACGGTTATTCTGACGAGGCTGTTTTACCGCTTGTGGAGTCTCGGGTGCCCGTCTCATCTGTCAGAAGAATAGTGGTAAAGCACAGCGAATCAATTGAGGAGACAGCCGCGCTTTTCACACGGTATTTAAGGACACTTATGGAAAACCCGCGTTATTCACGCATAGCCTTAGGATTGCCTGGAGTGCTACTATTAATTCTTGGCGTCCTCGCAGTATTCGGCTTAGTTCACTACTATTTAATGGCGTTTGTCATTGTTTTGGGTGTGTTTTTGTTTGTGAAAGGTTTCGGAGTTGACAGAATGGCCAAGAGCTTCTACAAATGGATTAGAGAATATTCTCCGCCACCTCTTCGAGTGCAAATCTCAATTTATTCTGCGCTTGCTGGAATTTTATGTATAGCTGTTGGCGTTTATTTAGGTTGGAACGCCATTGCAGCGATAAAAATAGGCTGGGATAATTGGTTAAGCGTCTTCCCTTATGTTGCTGGAAGATTCATTGAAGCTTCCAAAGACCTAGTAATAGTGGGCATTTGCGTAGTGTTTTCTGGGAGAGCTATACGTTGGTACTTTGAACGGGATGCACGCTTGATGCGCAACGTTGCCTTAATTGTTTTAATTGGATGGAGTAGGCAGATTCTTGATGCTACATCAAAGATTTTAATTAACCCTAACGTAGGCTATGAAGCGTTAATATTTTCAATAGTTGTAGGTATTTTGATTGGCATAGCTTCATTGCTAGTTATAATTGTGGTTCATAGGTCAGCTAAAGGGTTTTTCAAGGAGACTGAGGAGCAGGTTGAGGAGTTTGGAGAAGGCTAAAATCGCAATAGTAGGTGGAACAGGCTTCGAAAAACTGTTTACAAATGCTAAACAGATACGTTTGGGAACACCATATGGAATTCCCCCGCCCTTGTTTATGGGTAAAGTTGATGGCAGAAACGTTGTTTTCCTCCCTAGGCATGGCCCAGAACACTCTGTTCCTCCCCATAAAGTAAATTATAGGGCAAATATCTACGCGTTGCACAAAATGGGTGTTGAGCGAGTCATGGCAATAAATGCTGTCGGCGCCATAAACACGAGCTTTAAACCCGGCGATATAGTGATTCCAAAAGATTTTGTTGATTTTACAAAATCTCGCCCAACAACTTTTTACGACGAAGAACCAGTAACCCACATTGACGTTTCTCAACCCTACTGCCCAGAAATCCGGAAACTGCTGATTGCGAACACTGAAAAGACAGGTTTACGTTTATGGACTAATGCTGTTCTTGTATGCACCGAAGGACCGCGTTTTGAAACACCCGCGGAGATTGAAATGTTTAGGCGTTTAGGTTTCGATGTTGTGGGGATGACTAGTGCTCCGGAGGCGGTGCTTGCACGGGAACTTGAAATGTGTTATGCAACGCTTTGCTTCGTTTCAAATATGGCTGCAGGCATGCAGGAACGCTTAACACCTTCTGAAGTCTCGAAGGTTTCGAAGCAAATTACGCCCAAAATAGAGCAAATCTTAATTGATACTGTTAGGGCTTTACCCCTTGAGCGTAAAGGCATATGCCCATGTGCACATTCACTTAAAGATGCGAGGTTCCAATAGTGCTTAAAGGCTTTCTCTCAGTCATAGGCGCATACAAGCTTTACGAGAAATGGTTATGGTATCAAGTTAAAAACAGCGTTAAGCCGGAGCACATAGCCATAATTTTAGATGGCAACCGAAGGTGGGCTTCCGAGAAAGACCTAGAACCGTGGTACGGCCACAAAAAAGGCGCGGAAAAAGTTGAGCACCTTCTCGAGTGGTGCATGCGGCTCGGCGTTAAATCCATGACCCTCTACGCTTTTTCCACAGAAAACTTTCAACGTCCCAAAGAAGAAGTTGAAGAAATCATGAAAATCGCCTCTGAAGAACTTCAGAAAATCCTAAAAGATGAGCGTATACATAAAAACAAGGTTCGCGTCAAAGTTATCGGCAGAACAAGCTTACTCCCTGAGGATATGCAAAAGCTTATAACAGATGTGGAAAAGGCGACACAAGATTACGGCGAGCACTTTTTGAACATAGCCTTCGCCTACGGCGGAAGAGCCGAAATAGTGGACGCTGCAAGAAAGATTGCAGAGAAAGCGCAGAAGAAGGAGCTGAGACCAGAAGACGTGACCGAAAGCGTATTCGAAAAGTACTTGTATACCTCGCATTTGCCTAAACAAGATCCAGATTTGATCATAAGGACTTCTGGAGAGGAAAGGTTGAGCGGTTTTCTGCTTTGGCAGTCCGCTTATAGTGAACTCTGCTTCCTAGACGTTTACTGGCCTGACTTTCGCCTAATAGATCTTTTAAGGGCTGTCAGAACTTTCCAAAAACGTAAAAGACGTTTTGGCACGTGACAGATTTAGACGTTATGCTCTTTTTTTAGCGCTCACAATGGAGATAACATCCCTATCCTTAAGTATGTAGTCCTCTCCAACCCTTTTCCTTTCTCTGGCCTCTACAGCGTAGATGAAGCTTTCACCCAGTTCCGTATGAATTAGATAGGCGAGTTCCCGCGCTGTTGTTCCGTAGGGCACAAGATAAGCGTCTGGCAAAACTCTTCCGCTGTGGTCGGACAAGTGTTCCAAATCTTCAACAGGGTATACCGTGATCATGTTTAAGAGTTTAAAGTAAGCCATGTTTACTGCGTCTTGAACGCCTGTGGAGCCAAACTTCAGCAGAACTTTTTCCCTTATAGTTTCTAATGCTTTAATTTGGCTTTCCGTCAGCTTTTCCCGATTGTTTATTTTGAAGTTGCAGTCTCCAGGCCTATACTCTATCAGTTTTTTCTCTGCCGCTCTTCTCAAGGCAAGTTCAGCTTCAGCGCAGCATGGAACCACCGGATAGTCGAGTTTCCTAAGCCTTTCAAAATTTTCTTCAGCTGTAGGTATGTCCATCTTGTTCGCAACTATCAACGTTGGTTTTGCGATTTGCCTAAGCATGTCGATGAATCGGATGAAGTCTTCTTCGCTCCAAGCCGTGGGTTTATCAGCGTTTAACCCAGTTTTCCTAACTGCTTCAAAGATGTGTGCCCGCTTAATTGCCAGCCCGCTGAGTCTTTCTTCTAGTATTGAAAGGAGTTCTCCTGCCTCGGATTCCGCGGTTCTGGCGATTTTAGGCCAATCTTTTTTTAGGATGTTTGCTATCCACATGGTTATTTCATGTTCCAGAAATTTCACGTCTTCCAAGGGGTCGTGTTCACCTGGTTTACATATTCGCCCCTCAGAGTCTGTTCCTCCAGAAGCGTCAACAATATGGATTAACACGTCAGCTTTCCTTATCTCGTCTAAGAACTGGTTGCCTAAGCCTCTGCCCTGCCATGCGCCGGGCACCAGTCCAGCGCAGTCTATAAACTCCACGGGGATAAGCCTTACCCCGTCAAGGCATAAGGAGTTTACAGGCGTGTCTTTAACGTTGAATTCTTTGCATACACACGGTGTTCTTACATAGCCTACTCCCCTGTTTGGCTTAATCGTTGTGAAAGGGTAATTGGCAATCTCGGCAGGCGCCAAAGTTGCGGCGCTGAAAAATGTGGATTTTCCAGTGTTGGGTTTCCCAACTATTCCCAGCAGCCTAGAATAGGACTTTTGCATTCAGATTCCACGCGTAATATTTACATGCGGATAATGCTATATGAATTACGCCAAGTATTTAGACGGCTTCCTGCTTAACTTGATAGCGTTTTAGAAAAATCATTGAGATAAGCATTATTGCCGTGGGCACACTTATGAATATGGTGAAGGTTTTAGCTATAAGCAACCAAACACTATTTGAGGCTTCCTCAACGTTTTCAAGAGCGTTAACGACATTTGAATGTGCAATTTGTGGATTTATTTCCCAAGAGTCTACGGCGTTTTGAACGTAAATTTTACCTTCAAAAAATTTCTGTGCGGCCTCATGCATTTCAGAAGAGAAAAATAAGGACGCGCCGAAAGTTTTTCCAAGGGAAATTGCAAATTCTGTTTGCCTTATTTTTTGAACAGCGCTTAATAGGTTCTCCGCAAAATTGTCATTGTTAAGACTGCTCATCGAAAGAGTTTTTAGCTGAACGAGCTGTTCATCTTTAGGTTCCTGGCCTACCGTACTATTAAACACATAGTTTGCGTATGGTATGACTTCTGGTATGCTTTGAATTGAGCTGAAATGCAGGAAGTCTCTGATTTGAAACTGCCCCCATGTGGCGTCAACAGGCACCCAGCCATAATTTTCCAGATAAAATTCAGCCCACATGTGCCCATCCTTCATACTTTCACCTACATTATTGAAGGCGAAACCAGCGTGAATCCTCGCTGGAATTCCAGCGGCTCTGCATAAAGCCACGAAAAGATAAGAGTATTCTGAGCAGTCGCCAACACCGTTTTTTAAAGCCCAAAATGCTCCCCGCTCTTCTTCTTGTCGTTCATATCGCAGATGCGTAGTTACGAAATCAAATATTTTTTGAACTTTTTTGTAGGGATTTTCTTCGTCGCCCGTTATGCTTCGCGCTGTGGAAATTATCTGGGAATTGTCAGATTCTATTAGTTTCTCGGGCTGCGTGTATCTCTTGTATACGGCTGAGTTTTTGTCGTAGTTTTTCACCATGCTTGAATTGATCACGTAGCTTACGCTGAAAGAAATTAGGTTATAGTCCAGCTCCACAGTGAACGCTTTCTCCGGTTCAATCACTATGTTGTTCCAGTAGGCATACAAGTTTCCAAAATCATCCTTCAAAAAAGTTGGCTCACCACCTGTCGAATTCACGTTATAAAGTATGCTGCAGTGACGTGCCGTCAAGTTATTAACTATGGGAACGAAAAGCTTCCCGCCGGCAATTCTACTATGCGCCGTATTTATAATTTGAATAGTATGCTTAAGTTCTCCGATAAACACGTCGTTCACTTCATACTTAAGGGACAGCGTGGAGCCTCCTTGGCTGTTTAAGGAGGTTGAGTAAAATGCGTATGTTGGTAAAGCCAGAAACAGCAAGCCAGCTATAAATAAGGGGGCTTGTTTAAACAGCTTTTTACGGTTCATGGTTGATCGGGCTTTCAACAAATTTAAGGAATAATATAAAAGTATCTAGTTTATTAAAGAGTAAGCCGACGCTTGAAAAAGGCGGGAAACATAGATGTTAAACTTGGCAAAAGAAAAGCTTACTGAAATGTATGAGAAGATGCTGGAAATCCGTTTATTTGAAGAAAAAGTGTTTGAACTTTACGCTCAAAACCTTGTTCCAGGAACCATTCACCTTTACACTGGACAAGAGGCTGTTGCCGTAGGCGTCTGCAGTGCCCTAAGAAAAGACGACTACATCACAAGCACCCACAGGGGACATGGACACTGCATAGCAAAAGGCGCCGAATTAAAACGCGTCATGGCTGAAATTTTGGGCAAAAGAACCGGCTATTGCAAGGGTAAAGGCGGCTCCATGCACATTGCAGACTTTAGCATAGGCGTTTTAGGAGCAACTGCTGTTGTAGGGGCTGGAATTCCCATCGCTGTAGGCGCAGGCTTATCTATAAAACTTAGGAAAACAGATCAGGTTGCGGCATGTTTCTTCGGCGACGGCGCCTCAAACCAGGGAACATTCCACGAAGGCATAAATATGGCGGCAATATGGAGGCTGCCAGTGATATTTGTCTGTGAGAACAATCTTTACGCTATGGGAACCCGCCAATCGCTAGTTATGGCTATAGAGAATATTGCGGATAGGGCTTCGGCATATGGGATCCCAGGAGTTGCAGTGGATGGAAACGATGTTTTAGCCGTTTATGAAGCTACGCTTAAG
>JBNASL010000047.1:0-9787 GCA_049717905.1 Candidatus Bathyarchaeales archaeon
AGCCTTTCAAAGTTTCTATCTCCGTCCCACATATGTTATCCGCATGTTCTCCAAAGGATTTACAAGCGGGATATCGGCATCCCGAAAAACTTTAGCAAATTTAATCGAAGCCGTCAAATCCGGAAATCTGATTGAAATAATGCGTGCTAAACTATCTGCAAATTGAGTTATATGTTTTAATTAGCTTGTTTTAGGTTGCAAGCATGCATTTTTAATTAAGGTATACCCTTTGGAATTCTCCCAAATGTTTTCTGAATCTAGAATGCTTATTTTCTTTCGATATATTGGGCAGTCAAGAACAAAAGTGTGGTATTCACCAAACTCGCCTATAGGATTAATTTTCTGTTTATCTTCAAGTTCCTTAAGCTCATCAAACATAGCGCCATCCAGTTTTTTCCCAAGCCAACTTCTATGACAGCCCAAAGAAGTGTTTACCTCGATAATTAGAATTTGAAAATCTAATTCTTTCATATGTGTAAGAGCGGATAGGGGATCCATTTTCCAAAGGGGAGCGTAATGCTTTACTCCTATTGGATCGCATATTTCCCGGTACCAGTCCATGTGCTCAGGGGTTGTCATTACCCCAGAAACTAAAACCTTTGCTTCCAGATTGTTAAGCACTCTTTTTACGTCGCTAATTTCCTTATTGGCAGTCACCATGGGTATTTTAAGAGTCTCTGACACGAGTTTTAATAACCATCTGTTCATCCGGTGGGCTTTACTGCCGTTATTTATAAACAATAAGTAATCTACCTTTGATCCTTCCTTCAGGGCAGTATATAACGCGTAAATGGAATCCTTGCCTCCGGATATAGAAGCAACAACGGTCATTAACTGACCCTACGCTATTTGTGTTTCACAGAAACTACAAAATCAACGGATATAAAGTTTTACCTCTCGAAATTAAAGGTTAAAATAAAAGTATTTGATTATCTTCACGCTTACTAACGATGGGCAAGAAAACATGCGTGTCTGCTTAATTAATCCTCCTCGCATACATCCAAAATCATGGGGAAAACCGGCGGTATTTCAACCATTAAGAATAGCTTACGTAGCGGCGGTGCTTGAAAAAGAGCACAAAGTGAGCATTATAGATGCTCCTACAGAAGGTATGAATAACATTGAACACATAGATGAAACAAAATATCGTGTAGGCTTAAAAAACGAGCAAATAGCAGAAAGAATTAGGCATTGGTCGCCAGATGTTGTTGGAATAACTGTTCCATTTGCTGGTTGGTCTAAAACCGCTTTTGAAGTGGCATCTACGGTGAAAAATGTCGACAAGGATATTGTCACAGTGGTGGATGGGCAATATCCGTCTGCCAGACCAGACGATTGCCTCGCTCGTCCAGATATAGATTTTGTTATAATTGGAGAAGCAGAATACACAATGTTTGAGTTGGTTAGTGTACTAGAGCAAGGGAATACGCAGCATTTGAAGAAAATAAAGGGAATAGCTTTTATTGAAAATGGGAAAAAGGTTGTAACTCCTTCAAGACCGCCAATTCAAGACTTAGATTCGCTTCCATTTCCGGCAAGACATCTGTTACCAATGGAAATATATTATACTGCAGTAAAAGAAAACCCGATTAGAGGAGAAATACGGAAACCTTGGACGACAGTTATAACCAGCAGAGGTTGCCCATATAATTGTGTTTTCTGCTCTGTACACATTGTAGATGGAAAGACATGGCGCGCCAGAAGCCCCCAAAATGTAGCTGATGAAATTGAACATCTAATTCACACCTATCATATTAAACAAATAGACTTCTATGACGATAACATGACGTTAGATAGGAAGAGAATGGAAAGCATTTGCAATTTAATTATGAAAAGAAATTTAGATTTTGAATGGTATATCCCGACAGGTGTTAGGGCAGACACTCTTGATGAACAGCTTTTAGCAAAAATGAAGGCAGCTGGCTGCAAGAGAATCTTTATTGCTCCTGAATCTGGAGTTCAACGTGTTGTAAACCAGATCGTTAAGAAAAACTTGGATTTAAGGAAGGTGGAAAACGCGGTAATTTCAGCCAGAAAAGTGGGAATTAAAGTGGCGTGTTTCTTCATTATAGGGCTTATAGGCGAAACCAAAGATGATATAAAAGCCACCATAAATTATGCCCATAAGTTGAAGAAACTTGGGGCTGATAGGTTCTACTTCAGTTTTGCCACTCCACTTTATGGCACCGAACTATATGAACAAGCTGAGCGTGGCGGTTTCTTAAGAGAGGATTTCAGCGATGAAGCTTTAGCTGCAGCCGAGCCTCTTATTGAAACTTCAGAGTTTACATCAGACGATTTGCGTGAGTTATGCGCGCAAGCTAATTCTGTAAATCTAGCTTTTTCATTGGATAAAATTATGAAATTCATTCAAAATCCAAAGAAAGCAATAAACTTGATCTTAGAAAAAGGGGGAAAGCGTTTACGAAAATAAATGCGAACCGTTTATTTCAGAGGTTGAGTTAACCCTTTATATTTTTTATGGTCAACAGCAATAGTCCTAGAGCAAGGAAACTCATGCACCACATATCCGCATTATGTGGACCTATTATCTCCATCCATGCAGTTGGTTGCGCTGAATACCCCCCAGAAAGAAAGTAGAGGGCAAGCATAAAAACGAAATAGCCTCCAAGAGCAGTCATTACTATTCCTACTTTTCTTAAGTTTAATTCAGCAGGCGATTTTTTGATAGCTGGGAGAGTTGTTATCAACCCGTATGTAGCTATCAGAAAAAGGCCTACAACGGTGACTATGAAACTTGTAAGAGCTAACGGATTCCACAAAATTTCTATCCCAGGTTGAGCTCTTGCTGGCCATGGAATTAGTGTTCCTAACCATGTCATGGTGTAGGTAAACCAAAAAACCACGTAGAGATATGTAACGCCTACTATACAACTCCATTTAACAATTTCTTGAGTTGGAGCCTTGTGTACAATCTTTGATCTCAGTTTAAGCAAAACATATGGAACTGTAACTATCATGACAAAGCATGGGATGCCTCCAACCACTAATGCAACCAGTCCATTGATTTCACCAAAATACCAGACTCGCCCACTTTCGAAAAAGAGATAACCCATTTCAACTACGGAGGGAATTAAAGCTAGGAAATAGCCACTTTCAAAAGCTAGTGCAGCGCCAATTTTCCCTCTAATTTGCGATAACACTTCTTTGTCTTTACGTAAAAAGATAAAAGCCGCATACAAAGCCAAAAATCCTGCTACTCCACGAGAATACACGCTTATAGGACCCGCAGTCACTTCAGCGGCGTAAAAAATAACTGTCCATATAGGGTCCTTCAAAATTTCTGTTGCAAAAAAGGGGTATTCGGATATCATTAAATATTGCCAGCGTATGCTTGAAATTACCCAGTAAAAAGATAATGCAAAATAAGCGAGAGCCACTATAAAAATCAGCGCTTTAAAGGAACGACTATCATACAAAGAAGCAGCAGTGTACGATTCAGCCACTACATTCTCCTCCTTCAAGCAATTTATGGTTTGGTTACTGCAATTATTTATCATTTTCGCAAAAGAAAAATGACCTTTAAAAAGCAAACTTTTACAAATAGCAGTAAAACAGCTTTCTAAGCACATATAGGGATGATAATTTATTCCTATATATTTATGACTTGGAGAGTAGATTAAGAAATACAAAGAAGTGAACGACTTGACGGAAAAAATAAAGGTAGCGCTGGTAAACCCGCCCATAATAAAGGGTGCCTTTCAGCATCACCCGTACTTGCCTATAGGTTTGACATACTTGGCAGCTGTGCTTGAAAAAAATTCGTACGAATTTAAAGTGATAGACTGTGCAGCATTGGGTATGGACCATAAAAAACTTGAGGGGGAATTAGCTTCGTTCCAACCAGATGTTGTGGGCATAACCTCCATGACGCCTACCGCCCACTCTGCACTGCTATCTGCACAAATCGCAAAAAATGCATGCCCAGAATCTTTAGTAATTCTTGGAGGACCCCATGCACACTTCATGGACAAAAAAATTCTATTTCAAGAGAAAGCTGTAGATTTCATTGTAAGAGGGGAAGGGGAACAAACCTTACTGGAGTTACTGCAATGTATCAGCTCGCATTGTGACCCACAAAAAATTATGGGAATAACCTTTAGAAAAGATGAAAATATTGTGCGTACACCAGATAGACCTTTTATTGAAGAATTAGATGAGTTACCATTTCCAGCTTATCACTACTTTCCGTTGAAGAGATATCGCCTTTTTGGCAAAATGATATTCCCAATAATAACAAGCCGTGGATGTCCATTTCAATGCTCATTTTGTGTGACATCACGGATGTTTGGAAAGAAATTTAGATCAAGAAAACCTGAAAACGTTGCAAAAGAGCTTGAATGGTTGATAAACAACTATGGAGCAGGTGCTGTGTCATTTTATGACGACACTTTAACCTTGGACAAAAATAGGATAATAAAGCTTTTTGAAGAAATTAAGAGAAGAAGGATAGATATTCCATGGGATTGCCAAACCAGAGTTGATCAAGTTTCCGAGGAGATTTTAAAAGGAATGAAAGAAGCAAACTGCCAGCAAGTTTTATTTGGAGTTGAGTCTGGAAGTCAAAAAATTTTAAGCTTAATGAAAAAGGGAACGACTGTTGAGCAAAATGAGAAAGCGATTAAATTGGCAAAAGAGGCTGGGCTGTTTGTTGCAATATCTGTGATAATTGGTTATCCTGGAGAAACTAGTGAAACCTTAGAGCAAACTTTCAACTTCATTAAAAAAGTAAAGCCAGACGACGTGTATGTCTGTATAGCAACACCTTATCCTGGCACTGAGCTAAGAAGTCTTATAGAGAACATGGGATGGAAAATTTCAAATGATTGGAGTCTTTACGACACGGTTACACCTGTATTTGAAAATCCGCTTTTACCCACTGAAGAAATCACGAGGATTAGAGCAAAATTCTACGATGACTTCTACTCACCATCATATATCATCACACACATGTTTAAGAAAAATCTTTATAGCCGAATAATGGCACGAACAGCAGCGAACCACTTCATTTGGAGGCTTAGATCTATAGGAATGCGTTTAACATAACAAATCATACGGAGGGCAAATTCTTAATGAATTTAATGACTATGTTGGGCTGATTCACCGCCGTCTTTAATGTTTTTTTAGGGTTTTTCACATAATTGATTAAGGATAACTTTTTATAGGCTTTAACTGCTTTCCAAGCTATTTCTTTTACCTCCATTGGCGTAAAGTCTTCGGTCTTTATCAGGGGCATGCCACGGGGTTGTCTTACTTCGGCTAATGCGCGTGGTGTCAATTTTTCTTGGATATATCCCTTCTTCACGCATTCTTCGTAAAGTCTAGTGCCGTATAATGGTGTTGCAATAAATAAGTGCATGCCAACATCAAATTCCCTCTTGAGTGTTAGAGCAAGCTCAACCGTTTTCATCATGTTCTCTTTCTTTTCGCCTGGAAAACCAATAATATAAAATGCCCCCGTCTTTATTCCTAATTCCTTGCAGATTTTGGCAACTCTAATTACATCATTTAATTTAAGACTTTTATCAATAATTTTATCTAAAACGTACTGGTCGCCAGATTCTATGCCGAAAAATACGCTTTGACATCCCGATTTCTTCATTTTCTCTAAAAGAGTGGGGGTTAGACGGTCTGGCCTTACTCCGTTTGGTGTCTCCCAGTTTATCCTGATGCCTTTTTCAATTATTTTGTCACAGATCGCTTCAAACCTTTTTATGTCAAGAGTGAGATTGTCATCCTCAAAATATATGGTCTTAACTCGGTACTTGCTTACTACATACTCTATATGGTTTACAACATAGCCTGCAGAATGGGCTCGGAATATTTTCCCCATATGTAAGTGAACTGAGCAGAAACTACAGTTGAAAGGGCATCCCCTACTGGTTATCATAGATATTGCTCTCTTCTGGAAGCTGCGATACTCTATCTTCTTTGGGTTGAGATATTGCTCCATTTCCACCAAATGGTAAGCAGGATAAGGCAGCTCATCTAAGTTTTTAATGAACGGCCTTCGCGGATTTAACATCACTTTCTCGCCCTTACGGTAGGCAATTCCTTGCACCGCATCCATCTTTTTGCGTCCTTCAAAGAACTGGGCAATATCAAGCATCGTGTATTCCCCTTCGCCAATTACTGCAATGTCGAAGTTCTTTGCCTCTTCCAAGAATTCTACGGGCACAACGGTTGTGTGCGGGCCGCCTACAACTGTTAAAATGCTTGAATCCACCTCTTTAACAATGTCAGCAACTCTGATTGCATTTTCCACTTGACATGTAAATGGGTTTGCTACTCCTACAATGTCTGGCTTTCTCCGATGTATTTCTTCCTTTATCTTTTCAAAGGGCATACCAACTTCCATTACATCTCCAATTTTGCGGAATGAAGAGCTTGTCATGAATGCATCTAAAATTTCCACTTTGTATCCTTCTCTGTCGAGTACAGCAGCTATGTATAGTAATCCTAATGGAAGGTTGCCGGCTGGGGGTTCTGAGCCGGGATAGAACGTTTGTGGCGGGTTAATTAGGAGCACTTTCATTTTTTATACCTATAAAATAGACATGAGAAACCGTAGGAAATATTTAAATTTAGTTTAAGATTCAGTAGATGGAAAAGTAATTTAAGGTTTGGGTAATGTTATTTTAGTGCTTGCATTTGAGATCTTGTGTTGATACTGTTAGGCGTAGATTGACGGAGCGGAAGGTTTCGGGCAGGGTTTTCAATTTTACTGTTGGCGTGCTTAATGAGTATCTGAAGTTTCCATCAGCCAAAAACAGCCTTTACACAAGCGGTGAAATCAATCAATGCTTGATACAGCTTTCGCTGTCTCAGGGCTTTGCTGAAAGCGGTTTAGCCAACCTTTCAGAGAAATGTGGCGGGCGAAATAATGTTCCAACTGGGAGAACTTTCAGGGGAAGGGCGGAGCGTTTGTCAGAGGGGCAGGTTAGGAGCTCGTTGACTGGGCGAACGACCATGTCCTCCGCATCCTGAAAGGTTATGGTGTTTTCAGGAGGAAAGCCGTTGTTGCAATAGACTATGCAAGGCAGCCTTTCTACGGCGACCCAAACGCCAAAAACGTTGTAGGCGGAAAACAGGAGAAGGGGACCAGGTGGGGTTACTCCTACGCAAGCATCGACATTGTTGAGGCGGGAAGGAGGCTGACGCTTTACACTTTGACTGTGAACCAGTTCACAGAGAAAGCGGAAGCTGTTGAGAAGCTTATCATGGAGGCTAAGGCGCGAGGCGTACACGTAGGCGTCGTTCTGCTTGACAGGGCGTTCTTCACAGTTGACGTAATCAGGAAGCTTAAGGAACTCGGCGTCTACTTCATCATGCCAGCAGTGAAAAACGAGAAGGTTAAGGAGGCAATGCTGAACTATGATGGACAGCACCCGGCTCAACGCTTCACTTTAGGCGAGGAAGACAGAACCGTAAGCTTCAACCTTTACCTTTACAGGCGCCCGGCTGAGGAACTGCCGAAAAAGGAGAAGCTGACCGTCTCCGACCTCTACTTCGGCTTCGCAACAAACATCCCAAAGTCTTCAGCTGTCCATCTGCCAATCTTCATCCCTCAAGAGTACAGGCGCAGGTGGAGCATAGAGACGGGCTACCGCGTGCAGGGAAACGTTCAAGCCAAAACCACAAGCAAAAACTACACTTTGAGGCTCCTATACCACATGACCTCCATCCTCCTCTACAACGTTTGGCACTACGCCAACCTCCTACTATGCAAAGCATTGAAAACACAGTTCAAAAAGCCACTTCTAAAGCTAACAAGCCTAGCCGTACACTTTGAAAACCTCATAATCTGCGGGTTAGGGCCGCCCCGACACTAACGCATCCGCAAACACGAAACAAGGAAGAGCGACAGCGTAGGACAGACCCTAAACCCGCCAATCAAAACCATAACCTCCACCCCAAATATAAGACTATACACTGGCACCACTCCAACCCTAAAAAGCTAAAACCACCAAAAAGGCCCCAAACAAGGCAAAACACCAAGAAAACAAAACCAAATCCACCCTCACATTTCCATCTACTGAGATTGGCAACTGTTTGGTAGTTTTAGGCTTATCGTTATTTATGTTCGCCGTTTTCACGGGACTGGTGCAGATAATTTTTCTTTTGTTTGATAGTGTTTTTAGGTGTGGGTGAAGTTTTTCTGAGAAGTATTCCTAGGTCGATAATTATTATTGCAAAGCCGAAAGCGATTAAATACGGAGTTTGGCAGCTGATTTCTTGGCCTTTAAGGGGTGAGGTTATTTCTCTTGTGTTATACTTTTCCAGATATTCTTGATGATCTTTATCTTGGGGGTATTTTTCTGTAGGCGGGTATGGGAAACCGCTCATGCCCTTGAAGGGTAATGGATCTACAGTAAATTCAAATCCATATCCCCAATTGTCTGGCGGATCTTTGAACCAGCAAGCTGCGAATAAGAAGAAGTCTCTTTCCATGTCTTTTGCAGTGGGTTTTAGGTTGGCTGCTGGGAATATTAGGTGAATAGCGTCGCCTTGTCTTCCGATCACAAATTTGTCATCCCAATAGCGTATCAGCTCAGTTACGTCGCCATATCTTGTGAATTTTCCCGTGGATGCCGAAACAGCGTTAACTTCTTGGTAGAAAATAGCAGTAGGGTCAATTTTATGGATTGTGATATTTTCTTGGGGGGTTATATCTATTCCGATGTAGTCGAAGGTTACATTCCAGAAGCTGTTTATTCTTATTGTGTAATCATTTGTTGGAAATATTCCTGTTAAATCTATAACAAAGGTTCTTGGGACGTAATCAGCAGGTATTGGAAATTGCTTGTCAGCGCGTATCCAGTTTCCATTTGCATCTTTAACTTCTAAGTAGGGAGGTGGAGTAATCTGTGTACCGTTGGGCAACACTCCTTCGGCGGCGGCAGCTTTAAACTTGCTTATCCAATTGTAGTAGTCTTTGGCTGGACCCCAGTCAACTATTCCGTTAACGATGAGCTTAATTTCTTTAGCGTTAGATAGATCGCCCAAGTTTATTGTTAGCCTGTTCCACGAAATGTTGTTCCATGAGGGACTTGTCACTCCATTGATTCCACGTGCAAAAATTCCGTCCAGTTTAGAGATTTCAGATAGGATGTTTTCGCCTCTTTCGTTAAATGCGGATACGGGGGTTAATGGGTTTTTGCTTACGGTGTAGATTTGTCCTTGAAAACCTGGATTCATATAATGCACGCCAGTTGGGTAAACATCCACATTTAATGGGTGGTCGACGACTAGCATGTAAACTGTGTCTAGGTAAAAGATTTCCTCCCATCTTTGGAGCAGTTTCACGTCGTAATAGCTGTTGTTTACTAGTTGCAGTTGGGTTTTGTCCAGTTTAATGTGGTCCCAGGGGTTTCCTCCTAAAAATACAATGGAGCCGTCTGCATTCATGTAGCCGATGTATCCTAGCCAGCCGCCGTTGGATATTTCTGCGACGTAAGTGTATTTGGTTCCGTTCCATATGTAAAGGGATGGGCATGATATGCCGCCGCTGAAATCTGCTAGGATCGACTTTCGATCTGTTATGGTTATTGTTCTCTTGAGGTCTGTGGAGCCGTCTTCCCATCCTATGAATTGGTATTTTCCTGTAGGATCTGTTGGGGGCACTTCTATGGTGTGAGGTTGTCCCACGGGCAGAAGCTCGGAGTAAGGCGTTGTATGAGATATGCCATTCAGGGTGAAGGGGATTCCAAAGACGGGATACGAAGAAACGATGAGGGTGTGCATTCCGTATGGGACTACTGTGAAC
>JBNASL010000048.1:0-9376 GCA_049717905.1 Candidatus Bathyarchaeales archaeon
CTCAAATGCAAGCACTAAAATAACATTACCCAAACCTTAAATTACTTTTCCATCTACTGGAACAATCGCAATCTTCATATAACACAATACAAACATAAAATTAATAAGTATCACATCGCAACTTACTTCGAAATGATTCCCAAATATTTCTTCCTAACAAAAGGCGTTGGCAAACATAAAGAGCAACTTCAGTCTTTCGAGCTAGCCTTAAGAAACGCTGGTATACAGCAGTGCAACCTAGTTAATGTTTCAAGCATAGTGCCGCCGGGCTGTAAGCTTATCCCAAAGGAAAAAGGGTTAAAAATGATTAGCCCCGGAGAGATAACCTTTGTTGTTCTGGCTAGGAACTCCACAAACGAACCCCATAGACTTATTGCAGCTTCCATAGGCGTGGCTATACCTTCCGGAAAAAACAATTATGGATATCTTTCAGAGCATCATTCTTTTGGACAAACAGACGAGACTGCTGGAGACTACGCCGAGGATTTAGCGGCAACCATGTTGGCGACAACCATGGGCATACCCTTCGACCCTGAAACCGCCTGGGATGAACGGAAACAACTCTTCAAAACAAGCGGCCTAATAATAAAGACTACAAATATAACGCAGTCCGCCACAGGAGACAAAAACGGCTTGTGGACAACAGTAGTTGCAGCAGCAGTCTTCGTTCCTGGCAAGAAAGAGTGATGCCCCAACACCTCTTTTATCTTTTTATTCCAAAATAATATTAGGCTTAGAATACGTAACATTAACCAGAACCTAGGTGACCGTCTTGCCCATAGAAATTTCAACTCCATTAATTATTGTCAACTTCAAAACGTATTGGGAGGCAACCGGCAAAAAGGCTGTGGAACTGGCTAAAAAAGCTGAAAAAGTAAGCCTAGAAACCAAAGTTTCCATTGGAGTGGCTCCCCAATTCACTGACATAGCCGCTGTGACCTCTGCAACGGAGATACCTGTATTCGCCCAGCACATCGACTCCATAGAGCCTGGAAGCTATACTGGGCATGTGCTTGCAGACGCTGTTAAAGAGGCAGGCGCCATAGGAACCCTCATAAACCACTCTGAAAAGCAGCTTAAACTCTCAGACATTGACGCAGCTATTCGAATAGCTCGCGAGAAAAAGCTTGTTTCAGTTGTCTGCGCAAACAACCAAATGGTAAGCGTGGCTGCTGCAGCATTAAAACCAGACATAATAGCCGTTGAACCCCCAGAACTTATTGGCACAGGGATACCGGTTTCAAAGGCCAAGCCAGAAGTGGTTCTGAACACCGTTAAGCTCGTGAAGGAGGTAAACCCGAAAGTCACAGTATTATGCGGTGCGGGCATAAGCCACGGAGAAGATGTAACTGCAGCTTTGAAACTTGGCACCCATGGAGTGCTTGTTGCAAGCAGCATTGTAAAAGCGAAAGACCAATATAGGGTTTTGCAGGAATTTGCCGAAGCAACAAAGGTTTAGGAGAAAAATCTCTTGAAGGTTGAGGCTGACTGTGCCGCATGCATCCTAAGCAGAGGCCTATCCGAGGCTAAAGAGGCCACAGCCAATCCCGCATTACGGTTTAGGGCTATGGCTGAAATTGTTCGCCTCCTAAACAAAGAGTTCAAACCCACAGCTGTTCCAGCAGAGCTAGGCACAAAAAGAGACCGCTTAATAAAAATGGTTACCGGCTCCAGCGACCCATACAAAAGGAACAAACGAATATGCAACGAGAACGCTTTGAAGCTTTTGCCTTACGTGAGAAAACTTGTTGAGGAAGGCTACGCACAGCAGGACAGGTTTAAGAAGGCTTGCCTATGCGCCATAGTTGGAAATATTATGGAACTGGACATTCCAGGACACAAGTTCACGTTTAAAGGATTAAGGAAAATTTTGAGAGATGCTGGAAAAGACTTGGTTATCGACGACATTAACCGCATTTACGAAATAGCGAAAAATTCGCATAAAGTTCTCTATTTGACAGACAACGCTGGAGAAATAGTTTTTGACACGCTGCTTGTGGAACAACTTAAAAACATGGGGTTAACAGTTTTCGTGGCGGTTAAAGGCGGCCCGATAATTAATGATGCAACATTGGAAGACGCTGAAATTTCTGGGATGACTAAAATTGCAGACAAGGTGATAACCACGGGCACAGACGCTGTTGGCTTAGCCTTAAAAGAGGTTTCAGCTGAATTTCTAAGTGTTTACGATTCTGTTGATATGGTTTTTGCAAAGGGCATGGGATATGCCGAAACCTTAACGGAGTACAAGTTGAAAAAGCCTCACGCGCTATTATTTAGAACCAAATGCGAGCCTGTGGCAAACTTTTTCGCTGTACTTAGGAATAAAAACGTGGCAAAGCTGATGCCGTAAAATGAAAACCCCTTCTATAAACATACACAGAGAAATGCTTTCAAAAATTGAAGAAGCCCTTGGGAAAGAGTGGATTATAACTAACGGCTTGGGAGGATATGCTTCTTCAACAATTTTAGGCTTAAACACTAGAAAATATCATGGATTGCTTGTAGCCGCTTTTCATCCGCCGAGAGACCGAAGGCTTTGCCTAGCAAAGCTAGATGAAGAACTAATCATTGGAAACAATTTTTATCCCTTGTTTTCCAACGAATTTCAAAGTGGAATTTTCCCAAAGGGGCACATGTTCCTCAAAAGGTTTTCGCTTTCGCCCTTTCCTAAATACGTTTACGCCGTTGAGAACGTTGAGGTTCAGAAAACACTTTTTATGCCTTACAAAAAGAACGCTGTCATAGCCATGTATGAAGTGTTCAAAAAGGACAGTTCAGAAGTTAAAATGCGTGTTTCTCCTCTCATAACTTGTAGGCACTTTCATTCGGTAGTGGACAGGTGGAGAAACCCTTTAAATTTAACACAAAAACCGCATGAAAAAAGAGTGATGGTTAACGTTGACGCTCCGCGCTCCACATTGGTTATGGAGGCTACAGAGGGGCTTTATTTTTCCATGGAAAAGTGGGTTGAAAAGGTTTACTTCAGAGAGGAATTTTCCCGCGGAGAAAGCTCCTTAGACGACTGGTATCAGCTTGGATTTTTTGAAATAAACATCGATGGGAAACATGGAAAGTTTGCAATAACCGCCTTTGTCGACGAAGATGAAGATCAAGCAATAAAAATTTCAAGTGAGATGCCAGCCACAACATATGATTCTGAAGCCTTGTATGATAAGACAGTGGAACGCTGTGAAAGTTTTCTGGTAAACTTTTACAATGCACATGATACCGTTAAAGTTGAAAATTGGCTAAGCTGGATTGTTTTGGCTGCTGACGCTTTTATAGTTGAAGGTGCTGAAAAACCCTTAAAATCCGTTATTGCAGGTTACCACTGGTTTGAGGACTGGGGCAGAGACACGTTTGTTTCGCTGCCAGGTTTGATGCTTGTAACTGGAAGATTTGAGGATGCAAGACAAACATTCTTAACCTTTAAAAAATACCGCGGAGACGGCTGTTTGATTCCCAACCTCATTTCAGACCAAGATGCGAAGCCTGTTTACAATTCTGTGGATGCGACTCTTTGGTATGTGAACGCAGTTTTACAGTATCTGAAGTATACTGGCGACTTAAAATTTGTTGAGACAAATCTTTGGGAAGACCTAAAAACAATGGTTGAGAGCCTTATTAAGGGAACAGCCTTCAACATACATGTTGATGGAGATGGACTGCTTTCGCACGGGCCTCAGCTTACATGGATGGATACGGTTGTCGACAATCAACCGTTAACACCTAGAGCAGGTAAAGCGGTTGAAGTTCAGGCTTTATGGTATAACGCCTTAAAAACGTTGGAGGTTTTGGCTAGAAAGTTTAAAGAAGAAAGTGAGGCTGAAAATTTTGCGCGTCTAGCCGAAAACGCCAAGGGAAGTTTTAATGAAAAGTTTTGGAATACAGATAAAGGCTGCTTGTTTGACGTGGTGGACGTGCATGGTCACGGAGATGCCTCTCTACGGCCTAACCAAATTATTGCTGCTGCCTTGGATTTTACAATGCTTAATGATCTGAAAAGCGAAAAAATTGTCGACTTGGTGTGTAAGGAACTTTTAACGCCTTATGGGCTGAGAACCCTTGCGAGGGGCGACCCGCAGTATGTGGGCTTATATTTCGGGGACAGGCGAAACCGTGATAAAGCCTACCATAATGGAACTGTTTGGCCTTGGCTTCTAGGGCCTTTTACAACGGCTTTCCTCAAAACCAAGGGTTACGCTGATTTTAGACGCGAATATGCCTTGAAAAATTTTCTTTTGCCATTGTTTACTGAGCAGATTTTTAAGGCTGGACTTGGCACAATAAGCGAAATTTTTGATGGAGATCCGCCTTACAACCCGCGGGGATGCATAGCCCAAGCATGGAGCGTAGCTGAACCTCTAAGGGCTTATGTTGAAGACGTAATGCAGGTAAGACCTAAGCATGAAAGGGAAATCTTGTCGGCGCTAGGCTAAAATGGCTTTTCTGAGGCTTTCAGCTGCGGCTTCCGGCGAAACAGTGTTTATGTATACTCCTGTGCTTTTTTCGAATCCAGCCCATACAGCGAGTTTTGGGTAAACCTCCAAATGCCAATGGTAATAGGGTTTTGCATCCATATTTGGGGCTATGTGGAAGCCGAAGTTGTATGGCGGATCGTTCAAGAGGCTTTTCAGCCCGCCTAGACATGCCTTCAACGTTTTAGCAAAGTTCTCCACTTCAGTTTCAGAAATTTCAAGCAACGAAGCCTCATGCTTTTTTGGGAAAATCCAAAACTCCATGGGATTGACGCTTGCATATGGAGCGAAAACAGCAAAGTCAGAGTTTTCCATTATAAAGCGTGGACTGCTCAGCTCTTTTTTTAGAATATTGCAGAATGTGCATTCGCCTTTTTCCCGCCAAAATTTTCTGCTAGCTTTCAACTCTTCCTTCAAGATTCTTGGAATGAATGGTATTGCAATTATTTGGCTGTGGGCATGGGAAAGCGAAGCTCCAGCTTCGAGGCTGTGGTTGCGGAATATGGACACATATCGCACATAGGGCTTCGATGAAAGTTCACGTAGCCTATCAAAATAGGCGTTTACAACCTGCACAAGCTGCGGAATCCTAGCGTCTGAAGGATGCTCGTCGTGAACAGGCGATTCTACTATGACTTCATGATGCCCAACAGCTGCTGCCAAATCGCGGCCTTTCAAAGTTTGCCCTACGCTATCCTCCTTTTTCGGAGGCGCAAAAGCCGGATAAAGATTTTGAAAACAGCGAATAATCCAGTTCTTATGCCTAAAACCGTCTTCATCTTTCGCCTTTTCAATTTTCCCGCCAGATTCAAGATAGACAAGAAACGCTGGTGGAGTCATGTGCTCATTTCCAGGGCAAAAGGGACAAACACCTGTTCTTGCTTGTGCAGTTTCTTTTTTAGCGAAATCCGTGGGTCTTCGGCCACGCTCAGTGGCTATAACAACCCAACGGTCAAGCAAATAATCCCGCCGAAGTTCATTAAAAGGCATGTTTAAACCCACTGTTTAGAATTGCGGCGAAAACATTTATCATTTTCCCACACCTTCAACATAAATGAGCCCCCGCAGAAGTTAAGACAGAGAATTTGATGCTATTATTTTATGTTTAAATTTTAGTAAAATCTTAAATTGCTCAGCTTATACTAAAATTTTGAAAAAGGGTTCGCTGATGTCTTGGATGCTTGCAGTAGATATTATGGTGCTGGTTGCGATTATTCTTATACTATTTTGCTGGTTCCTCCGTGCAGCGCCGGAAATGGCCAGAAAAGGCTATAAATATACTGCCGTATCCATCTCATTTTCGTGGGTTGTAATAGGCTTGTTTAATGGCGCACTTCTTCTGTTGAGAGAATTGGCAATATTGCAACAAGGAAGCGCTGTTGATGGAATGGTGTCGTATGCCTATGTAATACTAGTTTGGGTTGCTTTGGCAGTTCTATTTGCGGGGTTAATCGTTGACTTGGTGAGGCGCAGCCGTTCTTCAAAATCTACGTAACTCCCTTTTCTATTATTTTCTTGTAAAGGTTTGCGCTCTTCCTTTTCACTCGTTTTTTGCTTTGAAAGTCAACAGCGAATAAGCCGAACTTCATTTTGAAACCTTTAGCCCACTCGTAATTGTCTGTCAAAGCCCAGTGGAAATAGCCCTGAACATCAATTTTTTTCTTCATTTAACGCTTTTTCCAAGACTTTTAAGTGGTCTTCAATAAATTTTGACCTAAGCATGTCTTCTGCGTCGGCTATTCCGTTCTCTGTCACGTAGAGGGGCTTTTCATATTTGGCCATGGCTTTCAAGGCTTCAAGGAGCCCTTCCGGGTAAATTTCCCAGCCCAAGTCGGATGTGGGCCTTCCTTCGGCTGATTGACTGTTTGGCTGACATCCAAATCCATAATTCGGCATTATTTCTGGAATCACTGGGATTCCGGCAAAAAGCCTAGCCAACAAGTTCCTTTTCCCCTTAATTACAAACCGCGTGTAATAGTTTACTCCAAGCCAGTCAAGACGATTCCCTAAGTAGTTTTTCGTTTCATTTCTTTCTTTTACACCGTTTAAGTTTTCATCCAGCCAGCCTTCTGCAGCAGCCCTTGGGAAAAACTGGTTATGCAAGTTGTCCATGAATCGGGCTGCTGCAGCATCACTCTTTTCTTTCTCATTCATAGGCGTGGCGGGAATTACATTGTGAATAAGTCCCACGTTCGCTGGACTTGGGCTGTCCTCGTCTGCTTTTACAGTGTCAAACGTTTTTATGGCGTCGTATGCGCGGGCATGAGCAACAGTCATGTTTTTAGCCGCCTTTCTAGCAGCCTTAAAACTGTTTACGCCGGGTGGAAAGCCCGACTCGGGAATCATGTAGCCAGCCTCGCATACCGCCATAGGCTCGTTAAAGGTTGTCCAATTATCGACAATGTCGCCCAAGCGTGAAGCCATGTAGGCCGCGTACTTGGTGAACTCGATTATGGCGTTTTCTTCAACCCATCCCCTCGGGCCTTTGCCAAGTTTTGTGGCGCGCACCGTAAGCGGGTCATGAAGCCACAAGGGAAGCGTAAAATGGTTTAGGCAGACGAAAACTTTGAAATCCTTCGCCCTCAAATCTTCTATAATGCGCCTATAATGGTTTAGCGCCTCTTTATTCGCTAAATTTTCAAGCTCTTCTAGGGCTTTGCTGTCCACATCCACTTTAGAAATATTGCCATCCGAAGCCCTTTCAACTCCAACCGTGACGACTGTGGTGCTTTTTGGGAAAATTCTGCTCCACTCTATGCCAATTCGGTAGGCATTTAACCCGAGTCTTCTGGCGGCTTCATGGTCCTTGGCATACAGGTTCCAGTAGTCTACGCCGTTTTCTGGCAAGTCGCCGCTCACTATGCCCCGCCTTATGTTTTCAGCGTTATGCACCCAAACAAACCAGTCAGTGTTAGTGTCGACATTTTTACCAGCTGGGTCGCCCATCTCAAACTGGAAACCGCTCTCAGAGGCTCCCCAAAGGAATCTTTCAGGAAAACCCAAAACTCTTCCCCACCATTAAAATAGTCTCCATCAGATAAAAATTTAAGGCGATTTTCAGAAGCGGCGGTGAGTCACTGAGGTTCGACGCCCAGAATCCGCCGAACCCCTCAAGCCCTACACTCGTACCCGTACCCCCTTGAGCGCTGAACGTCCAAGCTTAGGTTGCTCCCTCCCGGGCCTAGCCAGATTCGCCTGACAAACGCTGAAGTCGGCTTCCCTACGGAAGTTGCCCAGCGCCCGCCAGCCCCAAGGGACGGGTAGTCACTGCTTCGGAAGTGAAGGGTTTAGGCGTCCACAAGCGCCTCAGCCTCAGCTTTCGGCCCGTCGTATAGAGGGTTTACGGTTAAGGGGACCCCTAGCCCCCCGCCTAAGACCCACCGCCAAGACATTTTCAAGAAACAGTGGTTATTAACGTTTTTCTATTTCTCGCTTATTTCTAAACCGATTTTTAAAATTTCTGGATGGCACATGCAATATAGAGCCGTTCTTTTTGGCTTACTAGCTATTGTTTAATCAGTTACACTAGAAAATTTTATAAGTTTACGCTTCATAACATCCCTACTGGAGAATTTTAAAAGGAGAAGACAAAAATGGAAAAGTCAAGAAAATTTTCAAAGACTTTGACGGTTGCTTTGGCTTTGATTTTGGCTTCTGTTGCGTTAACAGTGGTTCCAGTTCCAGTTGAAGCCCAAGTTCAGGCAAGTGAACCCCTTTCACCAAGTCAAGTTCCTGCAACGGCGTTCCATGTTAAAACTGTTGCTTATCTGAGTTTTAGGCCTAACCCTGTTGGGGTTAACCAGATTTTCCTTGTTAATATGTGGATTACCCCAGCACTTCATAGAGCACGAAAGCTAAGTGGCTATAAGGTTACTATTCAGAAGCCAAACGGAGACACGGACGTTATAACTATGGATTCTTATCCTGCGGATGCCACTGCATGGTTTGAGTATATCGCTGATCAAGAAGGCACATGGAAGCTGAAATTCGATTTTCCAGGAGGCTACTTCAACGAGACAGACGTGCCTGGCGGTTTCATGGAACCATCCGTAGTTCATCTTGGAGAATGCTATTATGAACCTAGCTCTACAGATTGGCAGGAGCTTGTTGTGCAGAAAGAAACAGTGACTTCTTGGCCGCCTTCACCTTTGCCAACAGACTACTGGACAAGGCCTATAAGCCCGGAAAACCGTGAGTGGTGGTGGATTGCAGGGCATTATCCATGGCGTGGTCCTGGAGGAGGCCCCAACTGGCCAGCAAACACAAACAAGTACTGGACAGACCGCTATAGTTTCACTCCGTGGGTTCAGGCTCCAAACACAGCTCACATAGTGTGGAAGAGACAAATTGCCTTGGCAGGTCTTATAGGACCATTGACAAGCGAGCAGAAAGTTGAGTTTTTGGCTCCTGCAGGCGGAGAGCTGATGGGAGAATATTGGCCGTGGGAGAATCTTGCTGCTCCAAGCGTAATCTATCAGGGAAGATGTTATCAACTTGTCACATTGCCAGGCGGTAAGACTGCCTTACAATGCTATGACCTGCGAACAGGGGAAGTGTACTGGGAACTCACCCCGCCACCAATTCCGCAAACCGTTGGGCTCTTCGGAATGGTGCAATATGCTCCGATGCAGCTTGAATACACTCAAAGTGGTCCGGAGGTTCCAAGCGCTGAACCTCAAGTTAAGACCGTGTACCTGGTGTCCTTTGGCGGCGGAAGGCTTGTAAAGCTTGACCCATTGAACGGACGTGTAGCCCTAAACGTTTCAATATCTCCATTGACAGGCGGCACATACTACAAAAACGGATATGCCTTAAGCGTACAGAGCACTAACCCCTATTGGCCATTCATGGGACCGCCACCACAATATTTCCTAATCAACTGGACAACACTTGGA
>JBNASL010000049.1:0-9325 GCA_049717905.1 Candidatus Bathyarchaeales archaeon
CGCCTGTGGGACCGCATCTCTGACCGTCGGGGCACATCATGCATGGACAGTCCAATATAGAGTTTATTGAGGCTGGAAGCCTTTTTGGGTAAAGCCTATACGTCCATCTCCCATTACAGAGTTCCTTTTCTCTGCGAACCAGCCCTTTACTTTCAAGTTTTAAAGCTATTCGTGAGCCTTCTCTGCTGCTTGCTCCAAGTTTCCTCCATAGTTCAGACTGGAGCAGTCCCTCGTTTCCAGTGTTAGTTATTATCTGCAAGGCCTTCTGTTCTAAATCGTTATGCTTTGGCATTTTAATCGTTCCAGTTTTCCACGCTAATATATAGGTGTTCCCTAAATAAAATATGTTTATTCAAAGATAAAATAATTTGCTTAGAAGTGCCTCGAAAATGAAGTATGAGAAATCTGTAGAAGGTTACTGTCTTGGAATCGAAAGTACCGCAGATGACTTCAGCGTTGGAATAGCAGACTTTGAGGGGAAAATACTGGCAAATGTTGTAAGCGCCTATATACCTCCTGAAGGGGGAATACATCCGAGAGAGGCGGCGCGGCACCACGCTGAAGTTGCAAGTAAAGTGTTAGAAGAAGCATTCCAAAAAGCCGGAATCAAGCCTAAAAACTTATCCGTTGTGGCGTTTGCACAAGGCCCCGGACTTGGGCCATGCCTAAGAACAGGCGCCACAGTAGCCAGAACCTTAGCCTCCTATTTGGGGGTTCCGCTTGTAGGCGTTAATCACTGTGTGGCTCACATTGAGATAGGAAAGCTTAGAACAGGGGCTAAAGACCCGGTTACGCTTTATGTTTCTGGCGGGAACACCCTAGTGGCTGCTTTTGAATCCGGCCGCTATCGAGTTTTCGGCGAAACACTGGACATTGCCCTTGGAAACTGCTTGGATGTGTTTGCAAGAGAGGCTGGACTGTGGCAAAAACCAGGTGAACCTTTAGGGGCTATTGTGGAAAGGCTTGCCTCAAAAGGAGCGATTTTTATTCCTTTGCCATACACTGTTAAGGGTATGGATATGTCATTCAGCGGATTATTAACAGCCACAATTAATCTGCTTAAAAAGGGGAAGAACAGCCTTGAAGATTTATGTTACAATCTTCAAGAAACCGCTTTTTCCATGGTCACCGAGGTAACTGAAAGAGCATTAGCCCACACAGAGAAAAAAGAGGTGTTGCTTACCGGCGGAGTGGCTGCCAACAAAAGACTCCAGAAAATGGTCAAGTCTATAGCTGAAGAGCATGAAGCTAGATTCTGTGTTGTACCAAGCGAGTTTGCCATCGACAACGGCGCCATGATCGCTTGGACAGGCGTTTTAGCGTTCAATCATGGACTTGTAACGCCAATTGATAAAAGCTTTGTCAGGCTGAAATGGCGGCTTGAAGAGGTTGAGGTTCCTTGGGTGAAATGAGCCAGCTGCTTCTGATCAAGAAAGGCGCTGAAGCTAGCCTCTACCTTGCAGATTGGCATGGCAGAAAAGCAATAATTAAGAGGCGCCTGCCCAAGAGCTATAGGCTTCCAGCCCTAGACGAGCAGATTAGGACTTACAGAACAATTCACGAGCCTCAGCTCATGCATGAAGCTAAAAAGGCTGGAGTGCCAACCCCAACAATATTTTTGGTTGACATCAAAAACGCCACAATAATAATGGAGTTCATTGAAGGTGTGCAAATAAAACAATTGTTAAATGAAACCTCTGAAAACAGTAAACAAAGCCTATGCGAAAAAATCGGCGAGTTAATAGGAAAACTTCACAAGCATGGGATAATCCACGGTGACCTGACAACATCTAACATGATTAAAAAACCTGAAGGAAAAATTTTCTTTGTAGACTTTGGACTAGGCGAGAAAACACTGGAACTTGAAGCCCGAGGCGTCGACTTGCACCTTATGAAGAGAGCATTGCAAAGCACCCATTTTAGGTTCGCAAACAAATGTTTTGACGCTGTTATTAAGGGCTATTCAAGCGTTTTTGATGCTGAAACCGTGAAGGCTGTTTTAGAAAAGATAAGGGAAATAGAAAGAAGAGGACGTTACATTGCTGAAAGAAAAAGCGAAAGCAGATAGCACGGCTGGAAAAGATTTTAAACACGTAAATTAAAGGAAGCTAAAAAAAGCTGGTGAGATATAAATGAGTTTTCAACTAAAGGGTAAGGTAATTTTCTTTGCCACAAACAACGTCCACAAGTTCAACGAAGCCCGCGAGATATTGAGCCAATATAAAGTAGCCGTTGGCATGCTAAGAGTTAAAACCATAGAAATACAAAGCGAAAGCCTAGAGGAAATAGCCAAAACCAGCGCTTTATACGCCTTTGAAAAATGTAGCTTACCTCTAATAGTAGAAGATGCCGGACTATTTGTTGAAGCATTAAATGGTTTTCCAGGTCCCTACTCCTCCTACGTATACAAGACTATAGGCAACGAAGGACTGCTTAAGCTTATGAGCAATGTAGAAAACAGAAGAGCGAGGTTCCAATCAGTTGTAGCCTACTTTTCAGAAGAATTAAAATCCCCAATGTGCTTTAAAGGTGAAGCCCTTGGAGAAATTACCACTAAGGTACAGAAAGAAAATTCAGGCTTTGGTTTCGACCCCATATTTAAGCCAGCAAACAGCGATAAAACGTTTTCAGAAATGTGCATCATGGAGAAAAATAAGCTTTCACATCGCGCAAGAGCGTTAAAAAGTTTTGCAGAATGGTATAAGAGGGAATTAACTGTCTGAACTTTATTCTATTACTAATGAGTCTAGATAAAAAGAGGAATTCAAAGTCATATTCATTTTGGAGAGTATTCAATGCGATTGCCATCAAGGAACAACATGAAATTTAAATAGAATCGAATGTCTTAAATATGCGTATATCATGGCTCTTACAGAATTCATAAGGGATAATAGCATGCCAAAACAGGAAAAAGGTAAATCCCACTCAACAAGGCCTGTGAGCAAACGCCCCCCAAGCTGGTGTAAATACCAGCCAGAAGAAGTTGAAGCCCTAGTTATTAAACTTGCTAAGGAAGGGTATCCTCCAAGCCGTATAGGAACAATCCTAAGGGATCAGTATGCAATTCCACTGGTTAAGCCTATAACTGGGAAAACAATAACCCAGATACTTAAAGATGCGGGGCTTGCGCCATCGACGCCTGAAGATCTTGGAGAACTGCTTAAGAAGGCTGCACGGCTTTCAGCGCATCTTGAGAAGAACAGGAAAGACTTGCACAATAAGAGGGCGCTGCAGCTTATTGAGGCTAAGATTCACAAACTTGCAAGATATTACAAGCGTGAAGGTGTTTTGCCTCCCAACTGGAAGTATGAGCCTAAAATAGCCTCTATAACTTGAGCCTTCGGCGATGTTGTTTTAGGCTTTTATAAGGACTTGCTATTTTTAAATAAATTCCACTAATTACTTGCTTGTGATGGCAATGACTTCGGATGCAAATCAAAATGCAAGCTTTTTCAATTCTGTTTCTAAAGCTTCTGAAATGATTTTGGAAACTGTTAAGGCGGACAGCCTAATTCATGTTTATTCCCACTTGGATGCTGATGGGATCGCTGCTGCTGGGATTATCGGCAAAGCCTTGTACAGGCTTGGCGCAAACTTTCGCATTAGGATAACCCAGTGGGTTGACGAGAAACTGGTGGCTGAAATCCTCCAAGAAAATCCTCAAATGGTGATATTTACAGACCTGGGAACTGAATATGCAAGTTTGTTAAGCCAGAAAACTTCAGAGCTAAAAATCGTTGCTTTAGATCACCATCAAGTGGGCGGAGAATTAACTGAGGGCTTTCTATGCGTTAACCCTCATTTCCATGGTATAGATGGGGCGCGGGATGTTAGCGGCTCGGGTGTGGCGTATTTTGTAGCTAAAGCCATGGACAAGGCTAATGTGGATTTGGCTCCAATAGCGGTTGTTGGGGCTTTAGGAGATTTGCAGGACAAGTATGACCAGCGAATGCTTGGTGGGCTGAATGAAAAAATAGTTGAAGACGCAAAAAATGTTGGTTTGTTAACGGTTGAAAAAGATTTGATTTTCTTTGGTAGAGAGACTCGCCCAATCCATAAGGCATTAGCATCTACGACAAATCCATTTATCCCCGAAATAAGCGGTGCAGAAGACAAAAGTTTAGCCTTTCTTGTGAGCCTCGACATTAAACCAAAATATGCAGATAAATGGCGAGCTTTAAGGGATCTTTCGGAAGATGAGAAAAAGAGGCTTTGCTCAGCCCTTGCGGATTATTTGCTGTCAAAAGGATTACACTATGAAATATCAAATCTCATCGGACACGTTTACACTTTGAACCGTGAAGAACCATGGACTCCCCTAAGGGACGGAAGAGAATTTGCAGTTTTGCTTAATGCAACGGGACGTATGAGTAAACCAAGCCTAGGCATAGCGGTTTGCATGGGCGACAGAGGCTCAGCCCTAGAAGAAGCAAATAGAGTTCTTGAAAATTACCGAAGAACCATCAACAAGTATCTTGGATGGGTTATGGAAAAGCCTGAGCGAATGAAGGAACTGGGAAACATCTATGTTGTTTACGGCGAAGATTTCATAGATGACAAAATAATCGGAGCCGTCTCCTCTATCCTTTCAACAAGTCTTCCAAACCCTGAAAAACCGTTAATCGCATACGCGGATGTGAAAGAAGAGGGAATAGTGAAAGTTTCCGCCAGAACCACAGACCTATTAGCCAACAGAGGGCTCAACCTTGGAGAGATTATGCAAGTTGCCGCTGAAAAATGCCTTGGAAAAGGCGGAGGACACAACGTGGCTGCTGGAGCCCAAGTTCCCAAGGAAAACATTGGCGTGTTCCTAAAACTTGTCAATGAACTTGTTGGAAAACAGTTGGCTGGTGAAAAAACTGGAGGCTGAAATTGTTATTCAGTATGATGATTCTGAAAGTGCGAAGGCTGTAGCAGAGGCCGTTTCACCTGACAATTTTAAAGTGCCGCCTGGTTTGCTCGTTAAAACGCTTTGGAGGGAAAATGCAGTTTTAACTTTTATAAAATGCCGAAAGGGGCTTCCAACATTTATAGCTACAATTGACGATTTGCTCTTTTCCATTTCGATAGCGGAAAAAACTTTGAAAACGTTAAAGAAAACCTAGTGGAAGCTTTATGTTTTTGATAAGATTAAATAGTTGAGTTTGAGCTGTTAAAGACTATAGAAGAAACGAAAGCACAAGGCATATGTGATAAAGATGCTGGACATAAAATTGATCCGCGAAAATCCAGAGCTTGTTAGAAGGAACTTTGAACGAAGAGGCAATCCAGAATATTTGGAAATGCTTGATGCACTGTTAGAATGCGACAAAGTGTGGCGGCAAAAACTAACAGAGCTAAATGGGCTTCGCCGCGAAAGGAACCGCATAACTACCGAGATTGCAGCAGCAAAAAAGAAGGGTGGAGACATCTCTGCAATTGTTTCAAAGGCAAAAACAATAGACAGAAAAATAACTGAGCTAGAAGGGCAAGTAAACGAATATGAAGAAAAAACGCGCCAATACCTAATGAGTCTTCCAAATCTATTGCACGAGTCAGTTCCAATAGGCAAAGACGAGCTTGACAATGTAACAGTGAGGACATGGGGTACAATACCCGAATTCAGTTTTCCAGTAAAAGACCACATAGATTTGGGATTAAGCCTAGACATAATGGATATTGAAAGGGCTGGAAAAATCGCTGGCGCCAGATTCTTCTACTTAAAAGGTGAAGGCGTTCTGTTAGATATGGCTTTACTGAACTTTGCACTGGAAGAGATGGTTAAAAAGGGCTATACGCCCATAGAACCACCCTTTCTTATGAGGCGCAAACCCTACGAAGGCGTCATAGCGCTAAGCGACTTTGAAGACAACCTCTACAAAATTGAAGATGAAGACTTATACCTAATCGCCACGTCGGAGCATCCAATGGCAGCGATGTTTATGGATGAAGTTTTAAAGGCAGAAGATTTGCCCATAAAGCTTGTTGGAATAAGCACCAATTTCAGAAAAGAAGCAGGAGCCCACGGCAAAGACACCAGAGGAATTTTTCGCACCCATCAATTTAACAAAATTGAACAGTTTATCTTCTGCAAACCAGAAGACTCTTGGAACTTCCATGAAGAACTGATAAAAAACGCTGAGGAACTTGTCCAGAAACTCGGTTTACCCTACCGTGTCGTAAACATCTGCACTGGCGAAATCGGAACAGTTGCCGCCAAAAAATATGATATTGAAGTTTGGATGCCTGTTCAAAGGGCATATAGAGAAATAGTTTCATGCAGCAACTGCACAGACTATCAAGCGCGGAGACTGAACATAAGGTACAGAGATAAAGAAGGCGAACCGCCAAAGGGTTTTGTGCACACCTTAAACTCCACGGCATTAGCTACTGGAAGAACAATGGTTGCAATCCTTGAAAACTACCAGCAAGAAGACGGCTCAGTGATAATTCCGGAGGTTTTAATAAAATATATGGGCGGTATAGAAAAAATGGAACCAAAAGGTAAAGCTTAATATTCTATTATGCAATTTTCTCCGCTGTTGAAATGGAGGGTGCGAGTGTCTACAAAAAAGGTAAGGGACAAATGGCGCAGCAAGGCATGGTACACAGTTTTGGCTCCATCCTACTTCGGAAACGCTGAGTTAGGTGCAATTCCTGCTGATGAGCCTGAAAAGCTTGTAGGCAGAGTAATCGAGGCCACGCTGTACGATATTACAGGCGACTTCACTCACCAATATTTGAAATTATATTTCCAAATAACTCGTTTAGACGGTAAAACAGCCTACACCATGTTTAAGGGACATGAATATTCCCGAGACCACTTGAGAAGTCTCGTGCGGCGAAGGACGACGAAAGTGGATGGGATATTCAACGTTTTAACAAAGGACGGCTACAAGTTTAGGGTAGCTGTGTGTGCTTTTACCCTTTCACGAATTGAAACTTCGCAGGAGCATGCAATACGTAAAGTTATGGCAAAAATAATTGAAGAAAAAAGTGCAAACTTAACTATGGACCAGTTTGTCCAAGAGATGGTTCTGGGCAAAATAGCCTCAGACATTTACAATGAAGCGAAAAAAATAGTTCCTCTACGTCATGTAGGTGTTAGAAAATCAAAGCTTCTAATGCAAATATCTCAGCTAGTTCAGCCATAGATGCAAAAAGTAAGTTAATAACAGTTTTCCCAAATATTTTGTCAAATCTCTGTTCATTTTAAAAATACGACAAATTGCTTATGCTAAAATACTTCTCCCTATAAAGTGAGCAAACAACAAACCATAAATGGTGAAGCTTTATGGAAGAGGTTAAGGTTGTTCTATACGGAGTCGGCGCTGTCGGCGAATTAATAGCCAAGTGTCTTCTGGAAAAGAAAGGCGTGAAAATAGTAAGTGCAATTGATATAGCTGAAGATAAAGTTGGAAAAGACTTGGGTGTACTTCTAGGCTTGAACAAGAAATTAGGAATAATTGTTTCTAAAGATGTTGCCTCAGCACTTTCAAATGTTGATGTAGATGTGGCTATTCACACAACAACATCATACCTTAGAGAAACCTATCCCCAAATAGCTTCCATCGTGGAACACGATGTAAACGTGATATCCACATGTGAAGAACTATCATATCCCTATTATTCAGAGCCAAAACTCGCCGAAAAGCTGGACGCCCTTGCTAAAAAACATGGTGTAACAGTTTTGGGAACAGGCATAAACCCCGGCTTTTTAATGGACACCCTTGTAATAACTCTGACAGCAGTGTGCCAAAAAATAGAGAAAATTGAAGCAGTTAGAGTTATGAACGCTGCAGAAAGACGCTTGCCCTTCCAAAAGAAGATAGGTGCAGGTTTAACTGTTGAAGAATTCAGACAAAAAATCGAGAGTAAACAAATCACCGGACATGTGGGACTTGGGCAGTCTATTGCAATGATTGCTGATGCTCTCTTATGGAAACTTGATCGGATAAAAGCCGAAGCAGTCAAGCCAGTAATAACCAAAGAAACTGTGGAAAGCAGTTCCATAAAGGTTGAAGCTGGAAAAGTGGCGGGCTTAAGACAGATTGCCAGAGGTTTCATGGACGGTAGAGAAGTCATCTTCTTAGATTTTCAAGCCTACATAGGTGCAAAAGAAGAATATGACGCAATAACCATTCAAGGTGTTCCAACCTTTAAACAGAAAATCCAGCCATGCATACATGGAGACATAGGCACTGTGGCAATTGTTACAAATGCTATTCCTAAAGTGCTTAAAGCGCCTTCTGGCCTACTCACCATGAAGGACATGCCGGTTCCATCAGCTGCCCTTGGAGACTTGAGGAAATACGTTTCGGCTTTAAGCCACCGGAATCAAAGTAAATATTAAGCCAAATACACTCCAATTTACGTGGGATAAAAATGTCAAACATGTATGTTCACGTTAAAGAATCCTTCAGCCTTGACAGTCTAATCGAGAAGGTTAAAAATAAGGATGATTTCAAAAAAGCGGGAGCTATAGTCATGTTCATAGGTGTGGTGCGCGGTGAGACTTCAAGCGGGGAAAAAGTGCAAAAATTGGAGATAGAGGCTTATGAAGAGAAGGCAAACGATGTGCTTTCAAATATATGCCAAGACCTAAAGAAAAGAGAGGGAATTGTGGATGTTCAAATTCACCACCTTCTAGGCGAGTTTTCTGTTGGCGAAGACTTAGTATATGTTCTAGTGGCGGGCTCTCATAGGGAAAATGTTTTTCCAGTTTTAAGAGAGGCTGTTGAAAGATATAAGAAGGAGGTTCCAATATTCAAAAAGGAGTTTAGGATAAATAGCAAAGGTGTAGTGAAAGCTAGTTGGGTAGCTGAAGAGAGGGATGGTCACTAACTTTTTCTTTTGCGAAGTGTTATTAAGCATCTTTTCAAACCTATAATTGGAGATGGGAATTTGGAGAAGAAGAGTTATGCGTGGTTTGAAAGGCGGCGAAGAACTAAGGCCCTAGACTTGGCTCAGGAACAAATAACAAAGGCCCTCGACACCGTAACCTTACTTAATCAGGCTATGCAGAAAATGTTGGAAAACAATAAGAAAGAAGCAATGCAAAATATCGAAAACCTTTTCAAAGTTGAAAAAGAGGTGGACATGCTTCGCACAGAAGTTTTCAAAGAACTCTCAAGGGGTGTAGCCCTATTTGCAGAATACCGCGAAGACCTGATGCACCTTGTAAAAAGACTTGACACCCTCGCAGACCACGTCAAAGACGCGGCAAGATGCATTAAAATGCTTGAAGGAGCCAAAATTCCAAAAGAACTTTGGGAGAACACAACCCGCGCCACCTCAATTTTGGTTGACTGCGCCCATGCGTTGCGGGGAAGCATAGAAAAAATCG
>JBNASL010000050.1:0-9314 GCA_049717905.1 Candidatus Bathyarchaeales archaeon
TAATATTTATAAATATTAGGATGTTCTTCAATGGAGCCTTCCGAAAACTTCAGAAATTAGCTACAAAGACAGTGGGACTTGCTTTAATCACAAGGACCAAAATAATAAGAGATTCTTAAAACATAATCAAAACCCAACCATGAACTTGAAATAAATTGAGTTTTCCATCAGTCTTTGCTAAAAGAAAATTGAAAAGAGCATTTTTGAAGTTTTCGTTTAGACGTTACTAACACTCATGAAAGGCGTTTCCGTCTATGCTGAACCCAAAGCCATCAACTAGGCTAATACCCAGAAAGCCTATTAAGCTTATCGCCGTATAAACGTTCATTCCTAGAACTGTAAGGCTCCCTACGCATCAACATGAACCATATGATCTTCAACATCTTACATGCAACAGCAACCAAGGCTTTCTGCTCACCACGCCTACGCCCCACACGCTCATAAAACTCGCCAAGCCTAGCATCAGGCACCACAGCAACCCTAGCACACTCAACCATAACCCACCTCAAAAGCTTTGAACCTTGCTTGGTAATATGCCCACGACGCTCAACACTTCCAGACTGGTAAAGCGAAGGAGCCAAACCAGCCCAGCTTATAAGCTTCTTGTAGTTTGGAAACCGCTTGATGTCGCCTATCTCGCTCTTAATAAGCAAAGCCGAATATACGCCAACACCAGTCAAGCTCAGCAGCAGCCTAACATCCTCATCTAATGAAGTCCTCCTGTCAATCTCAGCGTCAACATTCCCTAGTAGCCTTTGAAGGCATTCAATCTGCTCAATGAAGCTGTCCAACAGAAGCCTATCTAAAGGCTTAAGCTCCAAGCGCCTAAGCCACTCCAACCCAGCCTTACCAAAAACATCACAAAAGCCATGTTTAAAGCCATACTTGTCAAGCAAACTGTGAACACGGTTCTTCACCATGCCAACATTCCTAACAAGCTGAACCCTATGCCGAACCAAAGCCCTAAGCTCCCTAATGTCTTTAGGCGGAACATAACATTCAGCCACAAGCCCACCACGCAAAAGAAAGGCTAAAACCTTAGCATCAACCTTATCGTTCTTAATCTTCGCTGAAGCTATAACCTTCATCTTTAAAGGATTAGCCAAAACCGCCCTAACGCCATTAGCCTCCACAGCCTCGTAGAGGTTAAGCCAAAGGTTTCCAGTGGATTCCATGACCACAGAGTCGCCCTCTGAAAGCCTGGAAACAAACCGTTTTATGCCTTCAAAGTCATTGCTGAAGCTGAACTCATCAACCAAAACGCCCTCCCTATCAACAACCGCAGCCCTACACTTCCTTTTGCCTAAATCCACACCCACATACCTCATTCCACTCACCTCTTTTCATTTTTATTCTTTAGCTGGCTCTGGGCTGCAAACACTCATTCGGGCGCAAAGCCCAAATCCCTAGCAGCTCAAGCACGACCCAGTCAGAACGCCGGTCGCGAAGACCAGTTAGTAACCAGGTCTGCCAGCCTAAACACTAATCAGAAAACGCCTTTCATAAAGACAGAACATTGCGAAAGATCATCTTTTCATCAGCTGAGTTCTTTCAAAAGGGGGAAATGGGCCGAGTTTTGCAGTGGACTGTTCTTTAAAAGTAAGGGTCGCTTAAGGCTTATTCTTTAGGGGAAATACGGGAAAAGAAGCCCTTTTCATGGGTTTTTCTGGAAAATGGCACGAAAACAGCATTGCTCAAACTTCCTAATGAGCTCAGTATCATGCAATTTTTCATCAAAATTATGTATGTCTAAACGCTGTTTCATAGCCTTCATTAATAATGGCATTAGGGAATAAAGCGCTTTTATAATTTTGGTTTAAAGCCTCGGGCGGGATTTGAACCCGCGACCACCGCCTTACCAAGGCGATGCCCCACCAGGCTAGGCCACCGAGGCGCATCTCCAGCATTATTTACACAACTATTTTTTAAAGAGTTTCGCACAATAAACGGCTAAAAACAGATAAATAATTTATTATTAAGGTTTTCATGCAAATGATGACTTAGAGAAAAGCGGGGGTCGCCAAGCCTGGTCAAAGGCGCAAGGCTTAGGACCTTGTCCCGTAGGGGTTCGTGGGTTCAAATCCCACCCCCCGCATCACTATGTTGAAATTTGAGGGGGGTTCATTCCGAAACGGCTTATCCTTCATAAGCCACCGGGTCTTTGGGTTTTCTGAAGATTTTGCCTCCGTCATCATATTCGCCTGTGACATATTCGAAGCCGGCTTCTATGAGTGCGCAGGCTTCTTTAACGTTGTGGGCTACTTTTGTTATGTATTCTTGCTCGTTTTTGAAGAGCACTTGGGCGAGGTGGATGTATCGCATGGTGTTTTTGATGTTTTTGTGGCGGAGGAAGTCTTGGACGTGGAAGGGGTCTCTGGTTCGCCATGCTTCCATTGTGGCTTTAAAGTGGCGGAGGGTTTTGAAGCTTATTTGCAGTAGCCTTGGGTTTTTGAGTTTTTGGGCTATGCGTTTTCTTTGTATGGCGAAGTTGCGGTTGTGGTGGTCTATTGGCATTTCTGGTCTGGAGAATATTCTGTTGCCGTATTTTCTGGGGAGGTTGTCAAGCATTTCAGCCAATTCTTTTGAGATTTTGTAGGTTCTTGATTTTGAGCCTTTTTCTGGTGTTACTCTTATGGTTCTTGTGGCTTTGTCGTAGTCTGCCCATGTGAGTTGCCAGGCTTCTCCGGGTCGCATGGCTGTTTCAAGCAATAGCTGTAGGAAGCATGCCATTCTTGGGCTGCATCCGGCGATTAGCTGCTTAACTTCAGAAGGTTGAGGTATGAAGGGTTCTTTTTCCACTCTTTTGTATGTTGGGCGTTGCCATGTTCCGCCGTGCATAGCCAGAAATGTTGTGTAAGCTTCGCATGCCAGGTCTTTTCTTCCAGCTGACCATGGCTGTTTGGCTATTACGTGTTTAACGCTTTCTGGGTCGTATAGGTTGGCTCCAAGTTTTGCAAGCCTTTTTATGAGTCTGACTCTGCCTTGGATGGTGGCTTCAGCGTAGCCGTTTCTTTTCATATACCAGATGAAGTCAACGATTTTATGTGAGGTTAGCTGCGATGCGCCCTCCCGCTGGGGCATCTCTTGGCGGGTTTCCACTTCGGTCAAGGCTTTCACCAGCCCGCCGTGGACGGTGGACGCTCTGCTTGGGGCTTCATTGCTTCCTTGACGGTTATAAGATAGGGTTTTTGGGCAATTTAATGACTTCGTATGAATTTTATGAACTTGTTGATATTGTTCAGGGTTGTTTAGGCGGGTTTCGCTGAATCGGTAGCCGCAGATTTTACATAAAAAGCGTTGAATGTTAGAGCCATCTGTCAGGTAGCGTATTCCATCTTTGCAAATTTTTGTTGAGCCGCATAATGGACAGTTTTTAGGCTGAGGAATTTCGGCGGATTCGGTTGTTTCCTCAGCCTCAGCCATGTGTTGTCACTTCACTCCGAATTTTCCGATTACTGGTGCGTCTCTGAGCCAATACTCGTTTTTAAGAAGCTGAATTGTGGGCTGGACTTCGAGACCGAGTTCTCTGATTTTTGAGGCTAAAAGTGAGCAGTCAATAAGCCCATCTTCATCTTTGTTTTCCAAAAGCCATGTTTTGAGGCATTCTAATTTTTCAGCTAAACTATTTGTGTCCAGTGTGTCTGTGGTGTCCAAGGCTTTAGTTACTTTAATGAAGCCGTCGTTTAGTTCCTCGATGTGGTAGCCGAGGCTTTCAAGCTCAGCTTTTCTTTCAATTAAGGTGTAGAAAAGCGTGGACATGTTGGACAGGGTGGACGTGGGTAACCCGTATCTTATTCCTTTTAAAGCATGGAATCGTTCATTTTGAATTTTAGGTCTGTAGTCTATGACGTTGACGTGTTTAGGTAAGTTTTTGAAGAAGGTGTCTTGGGTTACTGCTGGGAGGCTTCTTTGTCTGCAGTATTCTGTGAACGTGTTGTAAAGGTCTTTTTTAACAATGAAGGCGTCTGAGTCTACTTCTAAGCAGTCCATGACGAAGGCGGCTATTGGGCTGCTTTTTCTTATGTAGTCTTCGCGGATTTCCTCTGTTGTTTTGCTGTAGCTGAACTGTCCTTTTTCTAATAGCCTTTTTAATGCTGGGAGGACAAGGTTTAGCAGCCCGCTAAGCTCTTCTGGTGTTGTGAGCTTCTGCAATATGTATGGGTCTGCCTTTTCACCAACAAACTGGTTTGGGAAAACCACGATTAGCCATCTGCGGAAGAAGGCGTCTGAGTCGTCGTAGGCTTCTGGCACCTTGTTAGCTGAAAAAAGTAGCTTAGCGTAATTTTCAAAGGTGAAGCTGTGTTGGAACTTGCGTTCGGCGGTTATCAAGTCTCTTCCAGTAAGCATTTTGAAGGTTCCAGTCCGCCACAAGGCCTTATCTGGAAGGTCAGCGTATATGTTGGCAAGTTTGTGATGTAAGTCTGCTTTTGCGAAGCGGTTTTCTTCAAGCTCTTGCAGGCTCCGTCCACTTACATTTTCTTTCCCGAGAAAAGCCTTTAGAAGGTTTAGGAATGTGCTTTTTCCGTTGGAGCCTCCGCCTACAAGCATTAGGGCTTTGGCGATTATGTATTCACGGTATAGGCAGAAGCCTATTACTTCGAGGAGGATGTCTACATCTTCTTTTGTTGCTGTTACCTCGTTTAGAAATCGTTTTATGTTGGGGCAGTCGGCGTTTGGGTCGTATTTTACGGGGATTTTGTTAAAGAACATGTGGTCTGGATTGTAGGGCTTTAACTCCATGGTATTTAGGTCGAGGACGCCGTTTGCTAATGGGATGAGGTTTGGCGGCTCCTCTTTTCTGTTAATGTATGTTGAAACTTTGACATAGTCGATGACCTCTTCTGCTCTGTTTTTGCGGTATTCTTTGCTCAGCCTCACTTTGCATTGTTGTTTGATTGGGATTTCGCCGTAGGGCTGGTAGAAGCCGTCATTGAAAACGTAAACCATGTCTGTGTCTTTCATTGTTATGAAGCGGTATTCTTGCATAAGCTCTTCTGCTAAGAGTTTTGGGACAAACTTTCCATTGTCAAAATATTTTTCTGGAAACTCTACAGGCTCTTTTTCTAATGGCTTGGATAAGGCTTCTTCAAGTTCTTGTCTTTCTTTATTTTTCGGTTTGGTGCAGTATCTTCCACATTTTTCGCATTTGAAAAATTCTGTTCCAACGTCATCTACGTGGCTGGGTTTGAGGCTTTCGCTGCCGCAATATGGGCAGAGTAGTCTTTTAATGAATCCTAATTCGTCGAATTCGCGTTTTACTGGAAGGCTTTTATTTTGCGGGGTGCTGTTTGAGGGCATGGATGCTGAGGGGTTGTGGCTCTGCCCTTGGGAAGAAACTGAAGGTTGGCTCAGCATCCACGCTTTCCTCCATGTTTAGGTTGTTTTTATTGGTATTCTGAAGTGGGAGTTTTTGCCTGATGAGATGTATTCGCCGCCTTTGGCTTTGACTATGTCTGCGATTTTTGCAAAGTTTTCTGAGCCTAAGAACTGGCGGGGCTTTATGATGCAGAATCCTTCTTTTTCCTCGAAGGAGAGTAGTTGCCGCAAGTTTTCCGGAAATATTGCCTCTATGTCTTGTGGTTTTTGAGTTTCCGTCGTTATAGGTTTTGGTTTGGAAAGCCATCCGTCGATGAGGCCTGTTAGGTTGGCTTTCGCTATCTCAAGTTCTGCTGGGTCTTCTATGAGAGCTTCGATTTCATAGTATTCTTTTGTCCATTCTTCAGCTTCGCTGGGTCTTGAGGTTTTTCCTTTACCTACAGCTAATCTTTGAAGTTGCATTTCATTCACCTTCCGTCTTCCAGAAAACCCAGCTCTTGGAAGTTTTCTGTCCCTTGATTTTTCCTTCTATGAGTAATTCAAGGCAGTGTTTTAGGGCGGTGTTCCAATTTCCAATTTTGCATTCTTTACGTATTTTTTCTATGTCTGTGGGTTTTTGGGTTTTGCTAAGGAAGTCGTAAATTTTTTCTTTGTAGTTTGCTTTCATTTTCTTTTCACGTTTGGAAAATCTTTAAGAGATGCTTAAAATGAACTAAGTTTGGATAAGGTTTAGACCATGCTTGACAGGGAGCAAATTATTTTGGATGTTCTTAAGGATGGGGAGAAGCGTTGGAGAGACCTTGTTCGTCTTCTTGTTAGCTCTGGTAAAATGTCGAAGGCTACACTTTCTTTGAAATTGCAAAAGTTAGAGAAGGAAGGTAAAATTAGGCGTATCATGGACCAGTCTAAAAAGCCTCCTTTAGTTTTGTATGTGCTTTCTGGTTTTGAGTCGGTTTTAGAGCGGAAAGTTAGGGAGGCTGTTGAGGAACTTAGACGTGAGTTCTTTTTTCTAAGAGAGCCAACGGTTAAAGAGGTAGCTTCAAGAGTGGGGGAGCTTCCAGGAAAAGTCCGAGAAACGCTTTACAATATTGCTCCAAAAATTGTTTGGATGGAGCAAGAGAAGGATGAAATAGAGAAAGAGGCTGAAAACGCTATTAACTTATCTGGTTGGCTTAAGTGGCTTAAAAAAGGTGAACAAAATAGCGAACTGGCTAAAATGGCAGAGGACGCCTTGCAAGCAGCTTCTCGTCACACTGTTGAAAGGGCTAAAAGGATTCTTGAAAACTTTCCAGAAATAGTTCCGGAAGCCGAGCCCAGAAGTTCTGGTCCCTATCACTCTGTGGAAGCCGGGCTTGAATGGAAGGATGAAACTTTAAACGCTTGGTGCCGCGTTTTTAAAAGTGAGCTTCCTGCTCCAAGCAGGGCTTGGTTTTGGGTAATCCCGAGAAGCTAATTTCTATTATTATTTTATGTGCCTAAGAATTTGTCTAATGGAACACTTTCAATCGCGGTGGAAAGCGTTTTCTGTTAATGCCTCCTAACAGAAGGCTTTTCAAAAATAAAATTGTGAAGCTTTGTTCTTTTTACTTGTCCATCATCTTTCACATAGCAGCCTCGTTCGGTTTAAGCGAACTTTTAAAAATTAAATACAACTGCAGATTTCCATTTGCCGCTGTTAACAGAAAGCAGAAAACTAGCTATCAAATGCATTTTTAAATATTTTAAGTTAAAAATTGTAAGCTTTGCTCTAATACTGTGTATTGATCGGACTCTGAATCTGAATTGTAGATAAACTATAAATTTTCTATATCCAACGTTTGTAAAAGGTGTTGTTGAAATGGTTAAGAAGGCAATCGTCGAGGTTGTTTTAATTCCTGAATCCGTGAATGTGAAGTCTAAGGACATTGAATTAGATATACGGAATGCGCTTCGTAGAGGTGATTTGATTATTCCTTGGTGTTACAAGGTTGAAAATGTCAGGGTTGTTGAGATCAAGTAGAATCAGTTCTTTTTTAATCATTTTAGGATATTTCGAAGGATATTATCATAAGGTTGTATGTTGACGTGTTTGGAATCAGAACTTTTAGATATGTGTAAATGTGGGATTTTCCTGTATCGTTGGCGGATATTTTTATAGCGATGTAAATTGTGCTTGTATCTGTGAGGTCGAACCATTGTCCGATTTGTTGGCTGTATTCTCCATTGAGGATGTATATTTGTCTTGATGCTGCTGTTTCGTTGTAGAAGTATATGGTGCAGTTGGTTAGGCGTTGGATGTTTGTTTGGTTGTAGGCTTCCATCCTTATTTTCCATGGGTCTGGAGATTCGTTAACTATCTTTAGAACGTATTCATAGGCTTCAGGCAGTTCTATAACCTGCCAATTATGGTCTGATTCCTGCCCAGTATACCATCTCTGCAAGCGTAGGTTTGTTGAACTGGTTATTGTTTCAATCCAGAATGGTCTTGGGAAATAGTTTCCTGTTCCAGTGGAGTCACATGTTGTGAATGAGAAGGCTCTTCCCATGTTGATTGGTGAAATCTGTATGTCTTTTATGTATTCGGTAGTAACTGTTGAGTTATGGAATCCCCTTTGAACTCTCGTTCCAGCCGGCATTTGGATGACGAACCATCGCACATAACATGTTCCCGTGGTGGTTCTTCTAAAGAATCTGATCTCCGTTGGGCTTTCTATCCATCCTCTTACTGATACTTGGGCAAGCCCATTTGCTGTTGCTCTCCATGTCATGTAAAGCCAAGTTCTCGAGAGATCCACATGGGCTATAGTTTGAACTGTTGGGTTTGACGAGCTAACTGTGGTTTCGCCAGTTTGTATAAATGTTTCATCATTGAATCTTACAACAAACCATTCAACGGTAACGGTTGTTCCGGTTCCTTCCCTTCTCAACCTTAAATTTGTTGTGCTTGTTAATTCCCCTGTAACAAAAGCCTTGTTATATTGGGTTCTATCAGTCCCCGTCGACCTTCTTGAGAGAAAAACAACGCATTGACTAACATTTCCAACATCATTCATCGGCACATCTTTTTGCGTCTCTGTTGACGCGAATTGTGTTGTTCCGGACTGAACGTTTATCTGGTTTCCTAAAGCCTCAATCACATACCATGCGAAATTCGCAGGGTTTGTTGTGCCAACTCTTTCAAAGCGCAACTGGGATGGTGATGCAAATCTTCCACTCACGAGAACTTGCTCTTCTGGTTGTGCTGAAGCCACTCCTCCCCCAAAACTTACAAGTAGGAACGACTTAGAAAGGTTAACTGGCTCAATATCTTTTAACGTAAAAGAGCTCCCTGAACTAATAACCCCTGTTCCTGACTGAACCTTCCACCCTCTTTCTACGGCTTCAACTTCAACTTTTGCACTTGTATTGTTCATGTAAATTGTGCTGTTCCCCACAATACCTTGCTGAAGTATAACCTTTGGGGGCTCTGCCAAAACAAAATTTGTAAAACAATAAAAGTTGTTTTGCACACCGCCATAAACATGAACGTTTAGAGTTAGAACTACGAGCAATAAAACGAAGAGGAAAGTTAGGCCACGTAAACGGTTCCTATTCATTGTTCTCCCAGATAAAAGAGGTGAGTTTTACTCGCCCTCCACCAGTAGCTGCAATGTTACGCTTACAGTGTTTGTTGACAAGGCTCCAGCCTTCCATTTAATGTTCCACTCAACAACCCATGTTGCCCCAGCTGGAATAGTTATTTCGCCTGTAGATGAACCTTGAACGCCAACGTATATGGTAGATCCTTTTTGTGTTCCGCCAACAGAATCGCGAACTATTACGGTTATTGATTCTATTTGGTCGGTGTCACCGCTCCAAGAAGCAAATGCCAAATTAATATTATGGTCTGCTGTGTCGAAATTTTTTATTCCGACGGCAGCTTGATAAACTCTGGTTGCGTTCGGCCAGCCGCCCATGCTGTTGAAGCTTACGTAGGTGCCATTAGTTCCAATATTAGCTCCAGCGGCTTGGCTGTCATC
>JBNASL010000051.1:0-9227 GCA_049717905.1 Candidatus Bathyarchaeales archaeon
GACGTCAACAAAATTGCAGATTCCCTCATAAAAGAGGCTGGCTTATCCATTGAATTAGCCCAGAAAATTGCCAAGGAAGCGGAAAGACGCCTGGTCAAGGCGAAGACGAAGTATTTAACTGCCCCATTGATAAGGGAGGTTGTGAATGCGATTCTCATCGAGAAGGGGCTGGAGGAATACCGCCATAAGCTTACGCGTTTAGGGCTTCCAGTTCACGATGTCTCGTCTCTTTTGGCGAAAAGTGCAGCAACCCTTAAAGGAGCGTCCTTCCTATGTGAAGAGGCTGGGAAAAACGTTTTTGAGGAGTACACTCTTTTAAATGTGTTTCCAAGGGATGTTGCAGATGCCTATTTATCCGGCGCACTACACATTCACAATTTAAGCCAATGGATTCTGAAACCAGACGAAGTAGTGCACGACTTAAGATTCTTCTTCAAAAACGGCTTAAAACTTGAAAAGGTAAACATCCTTCAACCCTCTTTTCCCCCTCCTAAAAGTTTGGAAGCTGCTTTAACCCTAATCTTTAATGTTGTTATGCACTCTGCAAGAGAGCTTAGTGATGCACAAGCGCTTGAATACTTTAACGTTTTTCTCGCTCCCTTTGTAAAAGGCGTGGAAAATGCTAGGGTTAAAGAAGCCTTAAGGCTTTTCATTTTTAATTTAAGTCAATATGCAAATGTTTCTCTGAACTTGGAGCTTACCATTCCAGACTTTGTTGCTGAAAAACCAGCTTTTGGAGTTTCCGGAGAGCAACTGGGCAAATACGGCGATTTTTTTGAAGAAAGCCAACTTTTGGCTTCGCTTATGCTTGAGGTTTTAGCTGAAGAAAGCATGTATAAACCGCTTTTAAGTCCGAAGTTCATTGTTAAAATGCGCCCAGAAATCTTTACGAATGAGAAAGCAACAGCGATGCTTCAGGAAGCCCACCGTTTAGCATCGGAAAAAGGCACAATCTATTTCGCTAGCCTCTCGGAAAAAAATGGAAAAAACTCGGCTTTCTCAGTTTCAGGCTGCAAGTTAAAAGCAGATTTAAAGGGCGACTGGGAAATTGATACTCTCCGTGCAAGCATTTTAGGATGCGTCACCGTTAACTTGCCCAGAATTGTTTACGAATGCGAAAAGGAAGAGGAAAAATTCTTTGAACTCCTAAGGGATAGGCTTGAGATGTCTGCGCATGCTCTAGAAATAAAATATAGAGTACTTAAAAACCATAGTAAGGGCTTGTTATCCTTTCTAATGCATAGTGTCGATGGGGACCAGTATCTAAGGCTTGAAGGCTCTGCACGCTTAATAAACTTGGCTGGATTAGAGGAGGCAGCAGAAGCCTTTCATGGAAAAAGCATCTATGAAGATGGAAATGCTTTCAAGTTAGCCCTTGAAACCGCAAAATATGTTTCAGATTTTGCCTTTAAGGCTGACAAGAGGAGTGAAAAGCGTCTGCTTCCATCAGCCTTGCCATTCATTGAAGCCTCTGAGAGGCTGGCGAAAATGGACATTGAGAGATACGGCGTCTCAAAAGTTCGTTTTCTGGGAACGCGAGAAAACCCCTACTACTCAACTTTCAGCAAAATAATCATCCAAGATGGTGAAAAGTTTTCAAAGGCTTTGATGGTTGAAAAAGAGATAAACGGGCTACTTAATGGGGGAAGCCTTACGGTTGTGGAGCTTGGCGACACCCCACATGAGTCCAGCGAGCTTTTATCCCTATCTAGGAAGTTAGTTGAAAACTATGAAGTGGATTTTTTCACTTACAACCGCAACTTAACCTACTGCCTTAACTGCAAAAGAAGCTGGTTTGGCTTGCTGCACAAATGTCCATCCTGTGGTGCTGCAACTACTCTAACAACTTTCAAGAGATATCCATAATCATGGCTTAGCGGCCTATTTTACCGCGCCCAATATCAACGCTAAAAGCGCCATTCGCGTCACCATGCCGTTCCAGACTTGTTGAAAATAACGCGCATGAGGAGTTTCATCCACTTCAGAAGATATTTCGTCAGCGCGGGGAAGCGGATGCAAAACTATCAAGTCTTTTTTGGCTCTGTGCAAAGTTTCCAAACCTATTCTGTAGGAGCCCTTCACTTTCATATATTCAGCCGGGTCTGGAAAGCGTTCCTTCTGTATCCTCGTAACATACAAAACATCCACAAGCGGAACTATTTTTTCAAGGCTTGTCTCTTCTGTCACTGGGATTTTTTCTTTAATTGTTTCAAGAACTTCCCACCGCATCTTCAAAGATTCAGGCGAAACCAGGTAAAGCTCAACATTATAATTTGAAAGGGCATATGCAAGCGAATGCACTGTTCTGCCATATCTCAAGTCTCCCACAAGGGCTATTTTTAAACCGTCAATCTTGCCCTTCTCCCTCGTAATGGTATACAAATCTAGCAAGGCTTGAGTTGGATGTTCCTCGGCGCCGCTTCCGCCGTTAATCACAGGCACTTCTGCAAACTCAGCGGCAAGCCTCGCAGCGCCTTCCAGAGGGTGTCTTAGGGCTATTACGTCTGCGTAATTCTCAACGGTGCGAACAGTATCCGCCAAGTTTTCGCCCTTTCTCACAGAGGCCATATCCGCTTCTGCAAAACCTATGGTTGAGCCGCCAAGCTTGTGCATGGCTGCCTCAAAACTTAGACGGGTACGCGTGCTAGGCTCAAAAAACAATGTTGCAAGGATTTTCCCTCTAAGCATGTCTGAACCTTTAAGGGCCAGGGGTTCCATGGCATCAGCGATTTCTAATATGTAATCAATTTCTTCACGGGAAAGATCCCGAATAGATATTATGTCCTTTCCTTCAAACTCCAAGCGTACACCTAGACAAAGCTCTACGTAACTCCTAAATAACTCTTGTGAAAACTTTAATGCGGTGAAGGGATGCCCTGCCAATTTCCATAAAAGGCAGCAAATTTTTCAGCAGTCGAGGATATAGCTTAAAAGCACTTCAAATGTTTTATGTAAACATTACAAAGTTGATGGAACAAGGCGGAAAATGGTTAGGGATGTGGAAAATTGGCTAGTTTACGAATTAATGAAAGGAAAACTTTGCTGGCTTTGCAGGAGTTAGGCGGCAAGGCTTCAGTTGAGAAAATAGCTGAAAAAAGCGGTTTAGCAGACGCAGCTATTATGCGGGCAGCATTAACCCTATCAACTGAGAATTTTGTTTCACTTTATGCACAGAAGTACACCCTCGTATCCTTAACCAAGGAAGGAGAACACTATGCTAAGGTTGGAGTGCCTGAACGGCGCTTAACGCGTTCGCTCATAAAGTTAGGCGGCGAGGCAGAGGTTGAGGAAGCAGCCCGCGAAGCTAAGCTTGAGGCTAATCTTGTGCCCATAGCCTTGGGATGGTTGAAAAAGAAAGGATGGGGTGCGATTAAGGGTCAAAAATGCATTTCAAGGTTTAAAGCTGAGCCCCCTCTTGGGGATGATGAGAGACTTTTAAGCTTAATTTCCGAAAGGGGATCCGTCGTCGCTGAACAATTAAGCCAGGAACTTAAAGAGACTATAAATGTTCTGAAAAAGCGTAAGCTTGTGGAGCTTGAGGAGAAAGCCTACCGCGAGTTGGAGCTTACCGCGAAGGGTTGGGAAACGGTTAAGAAAGGACTTGAGATTTTTGGGGAGGTCACCCAGCTTACGCCTGAACTTATAATGACGAAGCGTTGGAAAACCGTGAAGCTCACAAGGTTTGATGTGACAGCTCCAGGTCCCAGCGCTCCCATGGGAAAAGCTCATCCGTTGCAGCAGATTATTAAACGCGCCCGTGAAATTTTCTTGGAGATGGGTTTCACAGAAATCCGCGGTCCAGTTGTGGAGACCGCTTTCTGGAATTTTGACGCTTTATTTCAGCCTCAAGATCATCCTGCCCGTGAAATGATGGATACTTTTTATTTGGCTAATCCAAGGCTTGGAAGGCTTCCAAAGGAAGAAATTGTGGAATGTGTGGCTAGAACCCATGAAAATGGTTGGATTACGGGGTCTAAGGGTTGGGGTTACCAGTGGAGCCGTGAGGAAGCCAAAAAACTTGTTTTGAGGACGCATACCACGGCTGAAACCATAAAGTATTTGGCTACACATAAGAAGCCGCCTATAAAGGTTTTCTCCGTGGACAGGGTTTACAGAAACGAACAGGTAACATACAAGAACATTGCGGAGTTCCATCAGATTGAAGGCATAGTTGTGGATAAACGGGTAACCTTGCGGGATTTGATGGGAACTCTGAAAACCTTCTACACAAAGTTCGGATTAGAGAAGATAGAGTTTTGGCCTTGCTATTTCCCCTATACTGAGCCTTCAGCTCAAGCCATGGTTTACCATCCCAAGCTTAAGCGTTGGATGGAACTTTGCGGCATGGGCATGTTTAGGCCTGAAGTCCTGGCGCCTATGGGTATTAAGTATCCGGTGCTAGCTTGGGGCGGAGGCCTGGAGCGTTTAGCCATGATTGAGTTGGGCTTGGACGACATACGAATGCTTTATGGTAACAATTTGGGTTGGCTTAGGAGGACGCCGCTATGCCAGTGATAACGCTTTACGCTGAACGCTTTTCGCGGTTTGTTGGAAAGCCGCTGAGCGTTGAAGATTTAGCCAAGTGGCTGCCTTGGATAGGCTTTGACATTGAAGAGAAAGGCACAGACTATTTGAAGGTGGAGTACAACCCGAACCGCATAGACTTCTGCAGTTACGCAGGCATGGCAAGAGCTCTAAAAGGTTTTATGGAATGGGAGACTGGACTGCCAAAGTATGAGGCGGAAGAACCGACGGCGACGCTGATAATCGACGAGGCGGTGGCGGATGTTAGGCCTTACATGCTTGCGGCTATAGTGCGCAACATAAGGCTTGACGAGGATGCTGTGGTTGAGTTGATGGATATGCAAGAGGATCTCCATTGGGGCATAGGCCGCGACAGGAAAAAAGCGTCTATAGGCATTCACAATCTTGATGTGGTTAAGCCGCCTTTCAAGTACACGGCTGTTGAACCTGAAAGCGTCAAGTTTGTTCCTTTGGGAAAAACAGAAGCTATGACGCCTAAGGAGATTTTGGAAAAACATGAGAAAGGCGTGGACTATAGGCATTTGGTGAATTGGGCGCATCTATACCCGCTTTTGGTGGATAGGGATGGAAACGTGCTGTCTATGCCGCCTATCATAAATGGAGAATTAACCCGTGTAAGCGTTGAAACTCGAAACTTGTTTTTGGATGTAACTGGTCCAAGTTATGATGCTGTGGAAAAAAGCCTTAATGTTTTGGCTACGGCCTTGGCTGACATGGGAGCTACGATAGAAAAAGTTTATGTGAAATATCCCGACCACACAGTGGTTTCGCCTAGTTTTGAACCTGAGAAAATGAGGCTTAGGGTTGATTATGCCAATAGGCTTTTGGGAATAAAGCTTTCAGATGAAGAGGCTGTAAAATGCTTGAAGAAATGTCGATTAGGCGCGGAAAAGACTGGTGAAGGCGTTTTAGAAGTTGCCATACCGCCCTACAGAATTGACATATTGCATGAGGTGGACCTTGTAGAGGAGGTTGCCATAGGCTACGGCTATTATAGGCTTAAGCCAACCATTCCGAAGGCGGTTACCGTCGGCGAGAAACACCCAGTCTGCGTGGTTGCAGATAAAACGCGGCAAATAATGGTTGGCTTGGGCTTTATTGAGGTTATGAATTTTACTTTGACTAATGAGCGGGTTCACTACGAGTTTATGCGGGTTAAGCCCGAAAATCCCGTGAAAATTGCGAATCCGGTTTCGCTGGAATACACTGTTATGAGGCAAATGCTTCTGCCTGGGTTGATGAAGAACCTGGCGGAAAACAAGCATGAGAGCTTCCCCCAAAGGTTTTTCGAAGTTTCAGACGTTGCCAAAATCAACCCGCGCCTGGAAACCATGTGTGAAAGAAGACTGCATGTGGCTGCTGTTTCCTCACATTCAACAGCAAACTTCACAGAAATGAAATCCTTCTGCGAAGCCTTCTTGGCTAATATGGGTGTGGAAAGCTGGCAGATAAAAGAGGCGAAGCATCCAAGCTTTCTGGATGGGAGAACCGCTGCCATATACACCAAAAACAAGCGGGTAGGCGTTTTAGGCGAAATCCACCCAGAAGTCCTAAACAACTTTGAACTGGAAAATCTAACAACAGCCTTCGAAATAGACCTGGAAACACTGATGAGGAGAAAGCCTAGCAAATAAGCCCATTATCAGCTGTTTTCGCAAGTTTGGGAAGGAATCGGTGTCGGTCGCAAATCTGCGAAAACAACAACATTTAACTTACTGTTTACTAAAACTATGAATTGGCAATGACCCTCCCCTTGAGCCTTCTGCAATCCCGCCGGAAAATCCATGCCGACGGACCCAACAGAGGCGAAAAGCCTTTGACGGCGGGTTTACCCAAGCATGGGACACGGCGGGCGCGGGCGCAGAAAACTCCCACGCCGGAGAGAGCTTAACCGAGGGGAGCGTATGGCTCCACGGTGAAGTTAAGTGATAGGTATCGTGGGAAACAAGGCGCCCGCGAGACAACTTTTAATTCCCACTTCAACACAGAACTTAAAGAGCCAAAGCGCTAAACGTTTCCGGCTGATAAGCGTGGACATAGAAACAAAAATCGAATTAATCAAAAAGCCGCCAACAGAAGAAATTCTAGTTGAAAGTGAGTTACGGGAGCTTCTGGAAACCAACGAGCATCCGGGGCATTACATAGGCTTTGAGATTTCTGGTTTGCTGCATCTTGGAAACCTTGTGATGGCGGGTTTTAAAATAAACGATTTCCTAAAGGCTGGAATAGACTGTCAAGTTTATTTGGCGGATTGGCACAGCTTCATAAACAACAAGTTCGGCGGAGACTGGAACAAAATTTTGATGGCTACTAAATACTATGAGAAGGCTTTCCGGTTTTTCTGTCCAGGCGCAAAAATTGTCGTCGGCTCGGAACTTTACCACAACAACGATGAGTACTGGCGAAACCTGTTAAGATTTTCAAAGCATATGACTCTTAGCCGAACCCTACGCTGCCTAACAATAATGGGTAGAAGCGAAAACGAGAAACTCGACTTGTCCCAGTATTTTTATGCGCCCATGCAAGCCGTAGACATAAAAGCCATAGGCGCGGACATACCCCACGGCGGAATGGACCAGAGAAAAGCCCATGTGCTAGCCAGAGAAATCTTTCCAAAAATGGGTTGGAAAAAACCCGTGGCGGTGCACCACCACCTGCTTATGGGGATAGCGGAACCCGCAAAACTTGAAACAAAGGATAAGCTGGAGCAGGTGATAGCCAGCAAAATGAGCAAGTCTAAGCCTTGGACAGCCATATTCATCCATGACACTGAAGAACAGATAAAAGCCAAACTCAAAAAGGCGTGGTGCCCCGAAAAACAGACGGAAATGAACCCAATACTGGAAATAGTGAAATACATAATTTTTCACGAAAACGAGGCTTTCACTGTGGAGCGCCCATCAAAGTTCGGCGGAACCATAACCTTCGAAGGCTATGCTGCGCTTGAAGAAGCCTACAGAAGCGGCAAACTTCATCCACAAGACTTAAAAAACGCCGTGGCAAAAGAACTGGCCAAAATCCTACAGCCCATCAGAGAATACTTTGAAAAGGATAAAGAAGCGCGTGAATGTTTAAAAACTGTGGAAGAAGCGCAGATATCAAGGTAAAAGCCTTGTTAGCCCGTTTACAAGAAAAAGAAGAGAAAATAAGGCTTGTTTTAGAAAGCCTAGCAGAGGAAAACGCAAGGGGGACTCCGATAATCGTTGAAGGTAAAAAGGACGCTGAAGCCCTAAAGGCTTTGGGAATAGACGGCCAAATAATGCAAGCGAAAACAGGCGGAAAAACCCTCATAGACCTAATTTCAATCGTGGAAAACAGTGAAGTTCGTGAAGTAATCCTGCTATTAGACTTTGACAGAAGGGGAAGAGAACTGACCCGCCGACTAAAACAACGCCTAGAAAAAACTGGAACACGCCCAAACATAGATTTTTGGAGCCAACTATTGCAGCTTGTCTGGAGAGAAGTCAAAGACATAGAAGGCTTAGCCACATACATAAAAACCCTAAAACGCAAAATTAACAGCTTTTAAAATACCGCAGAATATTTTCATTTTATGTTACAGCATCTAGTTTTAAAGCCTTAACATAAGGGGTGATTTTTCCAAGCAGTTTAGAATCTTCAGTTATGAGTGTTAACCCTTTCGTTTTTGCTGAATATGCGTAGGATGCATCGTAAAAAGTTATTTTCAGTTTTGCCGCGGTTTGCAGTATTTCTTGTTCGTTGCAGGTTATTTGTGCAATTTCCATCATGTTTAGAACTTGTTTGATTATTTTTGCAAGATTTTTGATTTCCTGTTCTGTGGCTTTTGCTTGTAGAGCGAAGTTTTTCCATAATATGTTGCCAAGCTCGTATCTGGCTAATTCCAGCGTGCAGTTTCCAATTAGGACTTCGATTTTGTTTTCTTTTATAGTCTTTAATATGGATGAGGAGTCAAAGAGGTACATCATCTATGCATTCTATCCTCTCTTATGCTTTCCACTATTTCTTCCATGCTTACTTTATCAAGAACAGGCTTTAGCTTTTCTATATCTTCTTTAAGTTTCTCAGCTTCCCTTCTTCTAATTTCGTCTTCTATAGCTTTTCTTAACAGTTTTGAAGGTTTGATTTTCAGTTCTTTCATTTTTTCTTTGACTTCTTTAGGAATTTTTGTGGAAACTGTGGTATACTTACTCAAATTCCCACCATAAGGTAATACTAAGTTTACAGATAAATAGGTTTCCCATTTAAGAATTATACACTACCATGAGAGAATGTTGAGTGTTTACGGTTATGCTGTTTTTGTTCGCAGTAAGTGTTAACGTTAAATCTTCGCTGGAAACTTGGCGCGTTTCATTTCCAATAACAAGGGTGTAAGAGACCCCTGCATACTGTGTAAATGTTAAGGTGCCGTTTGGAAGGTTGTTTAACCTTGCTATGCCATTGTTTCCAGTTATACCCGTTGCTATCTTATTTGACGGGGTGCTTGTGGAGTTAAATACGGTTACATTGGCGCCTACGAGATATGCTGAATGCTGCGTTTCAACAACCTTCACAGATGCATCGTAAAGTTTGCACTTCACCTCTATTGTTGTGTCAGCTGAAACCTCAATGCTGAAGGTTCCGTTAACCCAGAAGCCGTAATATTTAACCTTAACGGTTACGGGTCCGCTGACACCTGTGAAGTTTGCCCAACCATTCACATC
>JBNASL010000052.1:0-9008 GCA_049717905.1 Candidatus Bathyarchaeales archaeon
TTCCTCAGCACGGCAACACAACCACTAGAACAGTCAAGCATAATTAAGGAAGCAAAAATAGAGGCGTTGAAAAGCATGGCAAAAAGCCTCCTTGGAATAGATTTGTTGGATGTTAAGGTTGCAAAGGAAAGATTGCTTGGAAGGGAGCTAAGCAAGGACGAGGAGCTGGAGCTTTACGAAAAGGAGCTGAAAAAGCTTAGAGATGGAAAGCATAACCCGCAAAGGATAATCAACGAAAAAGAGCTTGAGAAATACTTGGCAGAAGGGTGGCAGTTCGTAAGCGTGCTACCCTCACAAAAAATCCTAATCAAGAAACATTGACAAGTGAAAAATGCAACACCTTTTTCCTTCAGTCAGCGCGCGCGCGAGTGAAACTGATAGGGAGCGGAAAAGACGCTTAAGCATGGAGCATCTAAGACTTTTACGGGCTAGAAGAGGAGGAAGAATAAGGCATGGCAAATCAATTTTGGAGCTATTACAAGAATTGCAAGATATTTTTCTACCCAAAACCTTTCGAACCTTTCTTAAAGTCGAACGCGATTTCTATTACCACGATTGCTTAAGAGGTGCAGATTATTACGCTGCCCCATTTCCTACATGGCCAAAATTCATGACCATTATAACGCGCACCAACTTGAACCTCAATAAACCAGCTGCAGAAGGATTTCTTGATTTCAATTACCATGACTTTAAGAGTAAAGTCGAAGATCTTTTCAAAAGTTTTCTATAAATAGGGATAAACGGTAAATTCATCTTTAGCTAATCATAAAAGTTCATAGTCCACACATTTATGACAAAATTTTTGAAACTATTACCAGCAACTATGGAAAATGCTGAGTGCAATACGTACTCTTTGCTTCGAATTGTAAACTTCATAGAAGAGTTGGGATTAACTTGACAAGTTTCTCGCTAGCAATAGTATAATTCATTAGAAAATCAATTTCTTTTGAACTTTGAATTATTGTGTTTTTCATTTCTTTCCATCCTCTACCATCTGTTATCCAAATGAAATGGAGCCCTGTTTCGCGTATCTTTCTTTGAAAGTCTATGTAAGCATTTGCCGTTTCTATGGGCTTACTTCCTGTTCCGCTATAAAAATTGCATTCGATGACTATTCTTGGGTTGCCATTTTTATAAATGACAAAGTCAGCTTTCTTGCTTCTCATCGTTTTAACATTGGGGTCTTCGCTCCTTATTTCGATATCTTGTATTTCACTTAATTTTCTTTCAAGTAATAGTCGAACAAGGTTTTGAAATATTTCGCCACTCCTATTTTTTCTTGCATTTGAATCTAATCCAACTTCGACACCCAGCAAATATGCGTATAAATCGTTAATTTCTGAGAAAAGTTCCATCAAGCCAACGTTTTTGCAGAATCTTACGAGATCGCTTGCTTCATCTTCCTTTACGCTGCGTCGGGAAAAATCAAAAACTTTGTAGAGTGCCTTTTCGCCGACTTCTAAGATCGGTATACTTTCTTCTCTTATTGCGATTATCAGAGGTATAACCTTAATCGTTTCGGGATATTTTATGAATATATCTCGTAGTTCTGTTTCTCTCTCTTTGACGTTTATTTTGGTTAAAGCGTTTAGCAAAGAGATTTCCTTCACGTATCTTCTCACATTGTCTTTAACTTTTTTCCAATCTACAAAATAATCATATGTCCAATTGGTTTCGAGTAGTGTCTCAAAAAAATAATTCAGGAAATCCTCTGCGCTTTCAAAGTTAAGTATCTCATATTTAACCATAGGGATAACCTAATTAAAACTGGATTTTTGCTTCTTAAAGCTTTGTATAAAGAAAATATGCCCTTTAAAGGTCATTAGTCATGGTTGGATTCCAAAAAGCAAAGCTAAAAATGACAGATTGATGAAAGAAAATATTATATCGACGCAAAGAAAATGTTCAAATGAGGATGTTTATGAACAAAAAGATTCGTGGGGAAAAGAGGAGAGAAATTTTTGAAATAATTAAAAAAGCAAAAAGAATCTCGCTTAAAGATATTAAAGCTTCAACGAATATAAATTATAATACCATAAGAAGCGCAGTTATAGAACTAACAAAAGCTGGCCTAATAGAACGTGTTGATAGAGGCTTATATGAACTTAAATGAGTCGTTTGGCATATTTTGGAAGGCGCAGCTTATTACGAACGGCACAGAGAATTATTTTATCTATTTCCCCGTCTCCGTCAAGCATATTCATTGCTTTTCCATGAAGAATCATCATCTTTTTGTTTAAGTATCGCCAAGAATACTTTAAATGTAGAAAGGAAGATATCTATACTGATTAGGATGGGGAAAATAAACCTTGAAATAGATGACAACTTGGAAAGAGAATTCAGAAGGGTGGCTGTGGAAAAATTCGGAGCTAGAAAAGGATTTTTGAAAAAGGCCGTTGAAGAAGCGATTCGTGATTGGATACGGAAAAACAGCAAAGGTGTTAAGAATGTCTGAAAAATACATGAGCATGAAAGAAATAACCTATAAAGACTACGAAGAATTCGTAAAAACTCATAACGAAGTTACAATAGAAAATGTAAAGATTAAAATTGGAAAGCCTAAAAAAATTGAGGAATATCAACCCAAAAACTTCGAGCTTGAAACCACAAATGTTTGGTCTTTTCCAGAAAGAGGAACGTGGGCGACGCATCAAGGAAATTTCAGAGGAAATTGGCCACCTCAAATGGCAAGAAACATAATACTTAGATATTCAAAACCTGGTGAAACAGTTTTAGACCAAATGTGTGGGTCAGGAACCACCCTTATAGAATGCAAGCTCCTCGGAAGAAACGCCATCGGAGTCGACATAAACCTCAATTGCATTATGCTCACACTTGACAGGCTAAACTTTGAATATAACCCGCTTGACCCTAATTTTCCTAAGGCTAAAATAAAAACATACGTGGGAGACGCAAGAAATCTCAATTTAATTGAGGATGAATCTATTGACCTTATAGCTACACACCCACCATATGCAAGCATCATACGCTACAACAAAAAGGAGAAAATACTGGGAGACCTATCAACGATACATAGCGTCGATGAATACATAAATGGAATGAGAGAAATAGCAAGAGAAAGCTATAGAGTATTAAAACCGGGAAGGTTCTGCGCAATACTGGTAGGAGATACGAGAAGGCGGAGGCACAATGTTCCAATTGCCTTCAGAACAATGCAAGCCTTTCTGGAAGCTGGTTTCATCCTCAGAGAAGATGTAATAAAATATCAATGGAAAACCAAAACAACAAGGGAAAAATGGGGGGGACTAACAAAAGTGGCAGATGAATGCTGGGTAAACATAGACAAAAATAAAAAATACTATATGGATTTCTACCTACTTTACTACGAACACCTTTTCATATTTAGGAAGCCAGCAAAAGAGGAAGATGTAAGGCAATATAAAGAAAGCATGAAATGGTGGAATAATTAAAATGCTTTACAGCGAACAGCGACACAATAACAATTTTAAATTTTTGCCCGTTTCGTTTATCGATGACTAATGGAACATTCGCAACGAAATTTTTAAAGGTTTAAGATGTCGATGTGTTGTGTAGAAGGGGGATTTATAATTGGGTAGAGTGTTTTGTATAAGTTTGAAGCAAATTATAGTTTTATTAGTTTTGGTTTTGGTTGTGGTTGTTGGAGTTGTTTGGAGTGTTGAGAGAATTAATACTCATAAGCTTTGGGCGTCGATGCTAAGGGAGTCGCAACGTCTGATGGTCCATCTTGAAAGGGTTGCTTATCTTCTACCCGCCAAATTTCAAAAGAATATGGATTTCACAACTCAAAGTTGGCTTAATGCAGAATTATGTTATGCAACTACTTCATTGTTAGAGTTGAGCGATTTGGATTCAGCGCATCAAGTCCAATTGGGAAAAATTCTCTACTTAATAGACACTATTAGGGATCCCAGCACAGACTTGTCATGGCTGAACTCTACAGAACAGACAAGAATGATGAAAGCCATCCATGACATTGGACAGAAAGTTGCACAAGCCTATTGGAGCATACTTAACTGCACAAGCATAGACGTCGTAAACGGACCACCATTCTGGTATTTCGGACCAGCACCACCAAACGAAACCATCTTAGAAGAAGCAGCTCAAAAAGCTTTCAACTTAACAGAAGAAATCAAGCATATCTAAAAACGAAAACCACCACATCATATTCTCTTAAGAGACATTAAAAGAACACATTAGCTACTTTGAAATCTTCAACGCCTCGAAAATGAGATCTTCGATTTGGATGATAAGATTTTCAAGCTCCTCCTGTTTTACCAACCTTCCAATGCGGTGGTATGAAATTCTTTGAATGGCCTGATTTAGGTAGAAGCTTATTTCTTTAAAAGGATCAAAAATGTTGTTTAAGAAACAATGAATGTATCTGTCAGCATAAAAATCTATTGGTTGTTTATACTCTTCGCTTTTTTCAAGTTTCTCTTGGTTTTTAATCAAGGCTAAGGCTACCTCGGATCCTAAATTCAGAAATTTTATGCCATGTTCCCATGCTTCAGTTCCCCAGTCGTCTGCTTCCCCTTCATAATCTTTGCCGCACTCTCCATGCCTTCCGAAGCAATGACCAAGATAAAGTTCAGGCTTCTCTTCTTCTAATATAGTAAGTTTTCTTTCGATTTCTTGTTTTATCTGTTCTATAAGGCCATTTTCGCCGAAAAACCTTAATCTCAGCGTTATTCCAGTTCCCTTATCTTTAGGCCAAGGCTTTCCTTCCCAAAGAAAATGCCATGACTTGCTTTTTGTTTTCATTTTCTCTATCAAAGGAGCGACAAACTCAAGCAAAATTTTGTGCTTATTATTCTCTTTCACACCTATGTTTACTTCAATCCACTTCAAATTTTTCCTCGACCCAATTTTTTCTTTGCAACGTTTAAAAAATATGCTAAGAAAGCCATCAGCGCCAGCAAAATTATTAATGATGGAAATTCGGGAACAACCGTATAAACGTAATATTGTCCATCGTTGTCTTCTACTACATGGTTTCCGGCATTGTCGTATGCAATTATTTTATATTTTACGAGGGTGTCTGCTTGTTGTCCTAGAATGATCCCTTCATAAAGTCCAGACGTAACATTAAGTGTCATAGTTATGTAGGTCCATGTTGAGCTATTGTTTATGTTGTATGAAAGTATCACATTTCCTACGCCGCTTAATGAATCGGTGACATTCACAAAAATTTTCACCGTTTGGCTTGGTTCAACATCACCATCTGGTTGACGGTTTACAGCTACGATTAAGGGGGGAGTTGTATCCAAGATAATTATGTCCGAATATGTTGTTGAAATGAGCCCTGCATTGTCCATGAACTGAACATAAACTGTTTTTACGCCGTCCCCCTCGGGTATTATCCAAGCTTTAGTGGGCGTACAATCTTCCCAAGGTTCCGTATCCCATATGCCATCGTTGCTGAATCTGACTTTAGATATACCGGACGTAGCATCTATGGCTGTTAAGGATAACGTCACCAAGGTTGAGTTAGTGTAGGGAGCATTATTATTTATCGCAATGGAGCCTGTTGGAGGAGTTTTGTCAATTTTTATCGTTTCCATTTTTACGGATTCTAGGTTGCCAGCCTTGTCCACTGATTTGAAGTAAACGGTAACAACTCCTTCATTGCTTATGGTGAATGGTTCAACATACTTTTCCCATTTAACATTATCAAAGCTGTAAAAGATTGAGTCAACTCCTGAGAGGACATCATCCGCTGTTAATGTTACCGTGACATTTGAAATAAACCAGTTGTTATCGCCAACCGTCCCGTCAAAACTAATTGAGGATGAAGGTTTAGTTTTATCAAGCTTTATACCAGTCAGGATCTTGTGGGGAAGTTCCTCGTTTCCAGCATTGTCAACACTCCAATACTCCAGCGTGTTGTTTGCGCCTTCAGTTGTAATGAGTGGGTGTCCGTCAACGCTGACAGCCTTGATCGGGCCATTATTAATGCGATAATAGGTTTCCGCAACCCCGCTCTCATAGTCTACAGCCATCAACCTTATCGTGAAATCGGTATTGTGCCATAAACCGTCATAATCATCCATGGTGACTGGAGGGATATTATCCTCTAAAACTGCGATGATGGTTGAAGTGCTATTTGTTAATTCAAATTCATCTGTTATTGTCAATGTGACGTTATAAATTCCAGCAGTTTCATAAACATGGGCTATAATGGGTAATGTTACAACTTTGATGTCGCCATCGCCAAAGTCCCAATTGTATTTAACGATTGAACCATAAAAAGCTTTACTTAACGATGCGTTAAAGGTAATCGCTGACAAAACGTATGGTAAGTATGGAGCATAGGTGAAATTGACAATGGGCGGTCTTAAGAACGGCTCATAAAATACTCTTCCCAAATCAATGTCATCATAATAATCATAAATTAAATCACGAATCAATGTTTCATTTGTCGTTCCCCACCAGTTATAAGTGGCATTTACATCATTCATAGTTGTAACTTTAATATCATATGGCACATTCGAGAATACCTTTGAATAATGCAATTTTTGTATATTGCCACATATTATGCCGCATGCGTGATTAGCAACTACGGTATTGTTAACAAAAACAAGAGAATAAAACGGGTCGCTGCCCTGAATAAACATTCCAGTTCCCAAATTATTAATGACAACATTTTCAGAAATTTCAGCAGATATGCCCCAGTTCCATCCCCAAGTTAATGTTATTCCATTTCCTCCATTGTTAACGACAGTGTTATTAAATATTTTAAGTGAACCTATAGGGTGCATATAAACCGCAATCCCACTCTGCATATTCGAGGACACATTATTATTTATGATATCAACGTGACCATTACCGATCTCTGGAATATAAACGCCTCTTCCGTTATTCACTATGGTATTATTTAAAACCTCCGCTGAACCACCAATAAAGTTTAGTCTAATGGCAAGTTCTTCGTTCTTCGAGAAAAACGAATTTCTTATTTTAAAAACCTCGTTACTTTGCGGCGCTGGCCATGGCTCGGCGCCTAAGAAGCCATATGTATTATTTATGAATACTGAGTTATCGATCTCAACCTCACAATTGTCTCCATATGCTTTAACGCCGACATTGTTAGAACGAAATATGCTACTGCAGATTTTAATAGAAGCGGATTTGACAGAAAAACCCCAATTTGCATATTCAATTATTGCCCCACTAACCTGGCATAATGTTCGTATACTTCTCTCCCTGAAAAGTATACCTCCCCAACTTCCTTTATTCGCGGTGGTGGCGTTACTCGTAAATAAAACTGGATTAGTATCATCGCCCAGAACACGTAACGCCCCATCTACAATTAGCCAAGAACCCTCAGTAAATTTTACGACAACACCAGCCTCAACAGTTAAGACAACATCCAATTCTACGGTGACGTTTCCAATAATTATATATGGACTATAAGTCGACGTCCAAGTAGTATTTTCAGAGATTCTTCCGCTAACTGGTGTGCCAGAGTTGCCATACGAGCCAAACCCTTCAATACTCCAAATTTTAAGTGCGCATGCTAGCGCGGGCACATGGTCAAAATAAACAACCCAGCTTTGAATTAATGCGAATTGAATGCTAAATGTCAAAGCAGTAAGTAACGGTAATATCAAAACTACAATGGGCACTGCTTTCACTTTCATTTCCTCTATCTGGTCAATAAATTTTCCAAAAAGTTGGCTTAAAATTTACGGAAAAATCTTCTATATGTGTGTTCTTAGGATAAACTCTAAGTTTGCTTGACATGTCACTCCATGTAAAGGTGAACTGTAGCATTAATATGATGGTGTTTCCCGACTTTTACAAAAATAGTCTTGCGATTTTCTGTTAGTAACGTGTAACCGAAAATAGTCCGGTTTTAGGTTTTGGGGGGCGAAGGTTTATATGGCTGTCTTTCTGTTTTTCTGTAGAGGTGGAAAAATGGCTGAAAAGGTTGTTGAGAAAACCGTTAAGACTGTTAAGACAACCATTAAGTTGGCGGATGAGTTGTGGAGGGATGTTAAAGTTTACGCTGCGAAGAAGGGCTTGAAATTAACGCAGGTTGTTGAGGCGGCTCTGCGGGAGTACCTGAAGGAGAAAGAGCCTAAAACTGGAGAGGCGGAGAAAGGATGATTCTTTCAAGGCTTTTCTGGTTGTTTATTGGCGTTTTAATAGGGCTTCTTTTGATACCGGTCTTGGTTGTCGGCGGTTTTCTACTTTTGTTGGCAATGATTATAATGCCTTACTTCATTCCGTTAGCATTAATAGTCTTGGGTGGGCTTCTAATTCTGGTAGGATTAGCTATACTGCTTTAATACTGCCTTTAGTGGTGGGAAGGTGCCTGTTCGAAACATTTGGTCCTTGGAGCCTGGAGAATGCATAGTTGCAGAAGAAATTATGGAGAGGCTGAAGTGCGAAGTGTATTTCCCAGTGCGTGATGTTGGCTTAGATCTGCTTGTCGTCAAGGGCTATAAGCACGTGGGAATACAGGTTAAAGAATCTCGTTATTACATAGGCCGTAGATGGAAAAGCGGTCATGTCGGGCACAGTTGGCATCAAATCAAGAGAACAAAATTCCTTAAAAATAGAGGCAAAGTTGATTTTTACATTTTCCTCACCTACCTACCACTTGTTGGAGAACACAAGATAAGCCGTTTCGAAAACAAATTCCTCATTGTTCCAAGCGTAGAACTGGAGAAAAGAATGAAAGTTAAAGATCCCGGAGTGAGAGGCGTGTACTCTTTCTGCTTCCACTTTGAAGGCCTAAATGTTTGGGATGAAAGGGTAACCGTTGGTATTGATAATGAACTAACGAACTATACCCAGTTTCTCGATGCATGGCATCTTATTGAGCAGGCATTAAAATGAAACATATTTTCTAGAAGCTAATTCACCGATCTAAATCAAATGGTTTTTGAGAAGATTTCTACGATTTTCTCCTTTTCTTCGTAGATTTCGGCTTCTCTTGCTTTTATTAAAATGTTGAGAAGGCCGACAAGCGGCTTCACAATCTTGGACGTTATTAAGTAGTC
>JBNASL010000053.1:0-8988 GCA_049717905.1 Candidatus Bathyarchaeales archaeon
AAATTGTGACCCCATCATCATTACGCAATTTCCTAATGATTTTAAGCATCTGTACAGTTTCTGTGGGGTTTAAACCGGCCATCACCTCGTCTAATAATAGGAGTTTAGGCTTCGTAGAAAGCGCTCTTGCAATCTCAAGCATTCTCTGCCCAAATATAGGTAAACTTGAAGCTGGCATCATGTTCTTTTCAGCTAAACCAAATTTTTCCAGTATTTGGTTAAGCTCTCGCTTAATATCAGAAAACGTTTTATCTTTAGCACATCCAAAACATGCGGCCGCCAAAACATTCTCGTATACACTCATGTTGGGAAACGGCTTGGGTATTTGAAAAGTTCTAGCTATTCCCAATCTACAAATTTTATTGGGTCTAAGTCCAGTTATCTTCTTATCTTCAAACTTTATCACTCCAGATGTGGGCGGAAATGTGCCTGATATTACGTTAAAAAGCGTGGTTTTTCCAGCTCCATTAGGACCTATTAGACCAACTATTTCGCCTTCATCTACATAAAAATCCACATTGTTTAAAGCAGTGAGCCCCCCAAAGCGCTTTGTTACGTCGACGCCTTCAATTAATTTCACAAATAGTCCCCTTTTATAGTCGCTAAACTTCATAGTTGCAACGGCATATAAATTTAGCGCACAATACATTAAAAGGTATACCTGCCCATTGCCCATTACTTATAACTTAACTGTTGGGCATTCATGCTTTTTAGGTCTGCTGAGAGAATGCCGTTAGGTAGAATGAAACCGGTAGAAAGTTTAAGAAATAAAGTTAAACTATAAATACCGAGGAAAAGTTTTCACCCTGTTGACCCGTAGTTAGTACAGTTAAATTAAAATTTTGAGTAGTGAATATCAACCTTAAATATAAGCATTTTATACGGTATTTTTTGTGTGGTAATATGACTTATTGTGAAAAACCATGGTTTAAGTTTTGGCCTAAAGATGTTCCAATAACCATTAACTACCCTGAGATAACCGTTCCTCAAGTTTTAGAAAAATCGTCCAGCGAGTATCCGAATAAGCCAGCCATAATTTTTGAAGAAGCTGCAATAACCTATGGAAAGCTTGAAGAACATGTAAAAAGATTCGCGTCGGCACTTCAAAGCCTTGGCGTAAAAAAGGGTGACCGTGTAGCCATTTACTTACTTAATTGCCCTCAGTTTATTATAGCCACGTACGGAGCTCTCAAAGCCGGAGCCATAGTAGTTCCATGCAGTGCAGCCTACAAGGACATGGAGTTAAAGCATCAGCTTATCGATTCGGGGTCAAAGTTGTTAATTACCCATGAAAAACTTCTTCTCATCTCTCTTAGAGCTGTTAAAGAGACTCCTATAGAACAGGTTATTGTGACATTTGAGCAAGATCACAAATACTTAGAAGATGTCTATTGGGCTCCGAAACATGAAATTAGTGAATATGTTTCAATGCTGCATCTTCTTCAAAGCCACGAGCCTGCTCCAAAGGATGTTTCCATAAACCCAAAAGAAGATTTGGCATTTTTATGTTATACAGGCGGCACCACAGGTCTACCTAAAGGATGCATGCTGACGCATTTTAATTGCGTGGTTGACCAAATCCACGAAATAGCCTTCTACAAATTAAGAAGAGGCAAAGAAGTGCTTCTGCTTTTCACTCCCCTCTTCCATATTCACGGCTTAAATCGGTGCATGGGTACTTATCTGGCAGCAGCCTCAACCATCGTCCTTTTTGAACGTTTCAACTTGACTAAGGTTCTCGATGCCATTGAGAAGTATCAAGTTACAGTTTTTCCAGGGGTGCCCACCGCTTACATTGCCTTGATTAACTGTCCAGACATCAAGAAGTATGACTTGCGATCAGTTCGTATATGGAAATCTGCTGCAGCACCATTGCCAACTGATGTATGGTTCAAGTTTAAGGAGCTTACAGGAGCAAGTATATCCATTGGATGGGGTTTAACCGAGGCAAGTCCTGGTTTAACTCTTACGCCTCTGGAAATTAAAGAGTACAAACAGGGAATGATAGGCATACCTGAAATAGACACTGAAGTTGCGGTTTTCGATTATGAAAAAGATGCTGAAGTCCCACCGGGCACGGTGGGTGAACTTAGAGCGAAAGGTTCTCAAATAATGAAGGGCTACTGGAACAAACCTGAGGAAACGGCCAAGGTATTCTCAAAGGGCTGGTTATGCACTGGAGACTTGGGGTACATGGATGAAAACGGGTTTTTCTATTTTGTCGACCGTCTTAAAGATGTGATAAAAGTCAGCGGCTTCCAAGTTTGGCCTCGCGAGGTTGAGGATATATTATGCTCCCATCCAGCCGTTTTGGAAGTTGCTGTTGTGGGCATACCCGACGAATATCATGGAGAGGTTCCTAAAGCCTATGTTGTTTTAAGAAGCGATCACAAAGGCAAAGTAAAGGAGGAAGAGCTAATTAAGTACTGTCAAGAGAGGTTAGCCAAGTATAAAGCGCCTAAAAAGGTAGAGTTCGTGGAGGAACTGCCCAAAACATCATCGGGGAAAATATTGCGAAGAGCCCTTAAGTGCAAGTAGTTTGGAGGCTGGTTAGTTGTTTAAATTTGAAAAAGAGCAGAAGGTTTTCGAAATAGACGGCGTGAATGTTGGAGGTCAGCCAGGCGAATATCCAACGGTTCTTGTCGGAAGCATCTTCTATAGCGGGCATAAAATAGTTAAAGATCCTGCAAAAGGCGATTTCGATAAAGAACAAGCAGAAGCGTTAATCAATAAAGTGGAAGAGCTTTCGGAAAAGACGGGAAACCCTTTCATCCTCGATGTTGTTGGCGACACCCCTGAAGCGCTTATAAAATACATCGATTTCATAAGCAATTTAACAGATAATCCTTTTTTCGTTGATGGTGTAGCCCCAAAAATTAGGCTGCCAGCAATAAAACATGCCGTTGAAATAGGGCTTGCAGAAAGGGCTATCTATAACTCGATAGATTTTCACGTAACAAATGAAGAAATCGAATTGTTGAAAGGCTGTAATGTGAAAAACGCGGTTCTGATGGCTTTTAATCCTAAAAAACCTTGGGCGGAAGGCAGATTAGACGCTTTAAAAGGTGAATCTGGACAAAAAGGATTGTTGCAAGCAGCGGAGGAAGCCAGTATAAAAAATGTTCTTGTAGACACTGCTGTCTTAGACATGCCTAGCATAGGTATATCCGCTAAAGCTATCTACCTAGTTAAGAACGAGTTTGGGTTGCCGGCTGGCTGCGGCCCTGCTAACGCAGTAACCACTTGGAAGAAGGTGAAAAAGGGGGAGTTTGGGGCTTATTCCTATGAAGTTTGTTCCGGCGGTTCTGGGATACTGACTCAAATTATGGGAGCCAACTTCGTTTTATACGGTCCCATAGAGCTTTCTGAAGCCGCATTTATCTCATGTGCAATGACTGATGCCCTCATAGCTTACGTGTCAAGGAGACTGGGAATAACCATAAAAACGAAAAATCATCCCCTTTACAAAATATTCTAAGTTTTATTCTCCTTACCTGATTTTCATTTTTCCAGACGTGTTTTGCAGATATATTTAGAAAAAGAGTTGTGTATAAGAGTGTTCAAGCCCATTTTTATTGCGAATCGGTTTTAGTTTCTTTCTGGTTATTTGTAAACGCCATACTCTTTTGTGGCGTCGATCATTGCTCTGACGTTTTCGGGTTTGGCCTCATCTATGACTGCCCCGTTCATCACAATAAAACCGCCGCCTTCGCCGGCGACTTCTATGAGTTTCTTAACGTAGTCTTTCACTTCTTGAGGTGTGCCTACGCTCAACAGTGTGCTGGGCACGTTGCCGCCGATACAGGCGACATCGCCGAGGATTTCCTTGACTTTTGCCATATCCGTCTGGTCGAACCCCCATAAAGTTTTGCCCTTAGGCAGATCTTTTATTATTTCTAAACGCGAGCCATAGCCTCCCTCAGCCCAGAGAAACGGCACACACCCTTCATTAATCAAGCCCATGATGACCTTCTTGAGAGTAGGCCAATAGAAAGTCTCAAATTGTTTGTTAGAGATGAAACCGTCGGCGCCTTTATGGAGGGGTATGAACACCATTGGGTTTCCATTCATTTTCGCTGCAGATGCACCCATCTTAACCATTAGTGGTGTTATCACCTCTAGGGCTTGTAGAACCTTATCATGTTGCCGATACATGTCCAGCATTATTCCCTTGGTTCCTCTTAAAGTGTCACCAAGGGTGTCAAAAGGCGCTTTGGTTCCTCCGCCGAAGAAGTTGGGAAACCCTGCAGCAGTTATTTCAATAGTCCATTTTACTACGAATCCTATCCACTTTAAGGCTTCGCTTCCTGCTTCAAGAATAGCTTTTACTGCAGCTTGGACATCGGGCAGTCCGAACGGTACAAAGTTGACAGGTGTAAAACCTCCATACATTTCTAGCACATTAGTGAAAGGCGAGAGTTTCTTGAAAGGCTCTAAGGCACCAAATATACGCGGAAAATAGACTGTCAAGAAGAAGTTAGTTGGATCTTGGATTAAAGCATCGTATTCGTCTGCCTTCATATATTCTCCTTCAATACACTGGTACGAGTGTTGGGGTGATACTCCGTGGCCAGGCCAAGCATACAACTTGTAGTCTAGAATGTCAAAAAACTTTCCAGGGCCGGGTCCAATTGCGCCGCCGTGTGCATCTGGTTCGAAATCTAAAACGTATTTTTTGAATGCCATGACGAGTTTTTCATAGTCGTACATCACGTCATAAGGTGTTAATCCTACATAGTATGCCGGGAAAAACCCGACTATGGGGAACACTGGCACTCTGTCTGGCGTTTTCTTTAATTGAATAGCATCTTTTATCCTAGTTACTCTCTCTTTGTATGCTCTTTCAGCTTCTGGACTGGCAAATTCTATGCCTTGCGGCGAAAGCCACCGCTTAAACATTTCTTCTTGTTTTTCATCCACTGTTGAGTTTCCTATTTTTATTTCCATTTTACCACCTCTTCTTATTTTGATAATTTTATTCGGCTCCTACCCATTTTTTGGCTAGAGCTACCGCTGCCATAGCATCTTTGCCGTATGCGTCAGCGCCAGTGTATTTCCTTATTTCCTCGGTTATCTGACCGCCGCCAATCATGATCTTCACCTTATCCCTTAAGCCCGCATTCTTTATGGCTTCCACTGTCTGTTTCATGGAGTCAAAAGCCAATGTTAAGAATCCGCTTAAACCGACAATTGTGGCTCCTGTTTCTTTTATTTTTTCAACAAACCTCTCTGCAGAGACATCCACACCTAAGTCATAAACTTCAAAACCGTTAGCATCAAGCATGAAGACTACAATGTTTTTGCCGATGTCATGTATGTCTCCGGCAACGCTTCCGATTATAACTTTGCCAAGACGTTTTGCCTCTGCTGCCTTGGCCAGTTTAGGCTTAACTATATCACTTATCGTCCTAAGTATCTCGCCAGCGTATAGCAGGTCAGATATGAAATACTCGTTGTTGGCGAAGCGGTTGCCCACAATTTCCATGGCGCGGCGAACATCGTCCAATATGTTGAATGGGTCTTCACCAGCGTTTAGTCTCTCCTCCACCATTTTTACTGCTTCTTGTTCCTTCAAGTCGGCTAAAACATTAACAAAATCTTCAGAGCTTTTTCTTTCCATAAACTTTCCCTTGTGACTAATATTTTTGTAATTAATAAAAAGCTTGCTATGCATGACTTCTGCTAAAATATGCCTTGTTTTTCACAAAAGTTATTTTAATTTCAAAGTCAACTTCTAAATGAAACACTAATGGGAAAGTTCATAACAGTTGTATTTGAGCCTGAGGGACGTAAAGTAAGGATAGACTCTGGAACTAGCATATTTGAGGCGGCGCGCAAATCGGGTGTCATAATCAGATCTGAATGCGGTGGAAGGGGCTTATGTGGAAAATGCAGAGTCATCGTCGCAGATAAAAACACTGTAACCGAAATAAGAGAAACTGAGAAGAAACACTTATCCTTAGCGGAAATTAGTTCAGGCTACAGGTTAGCTTGCTGTGCTGTTCTTAAAAATGATGTACTCGTGATGATTCCTGAAGAAAGCAGAGTTGGAGCGCGTAAAATCCAAGTTTTCGGTCTTGAATCACATGTGCCGTTAAGCTCGCTCGTTAAAAAGTTTTACATAACTTTGATTAGGCCTACACTGTTTGATGCTAAGCCAGACCTCGAAAGGGTTCTTGCCTTCCTAAAAGATAAATTTGGCCTTGATAAGCTGAAAATCGATTACGAAGTTTTAAAGAAATTGCCAAGCATCCTCCGCCGCGCAAATTGGAAAATTACTGTTACTCTCTGGAATGAGCGCAAAATTATTGCTGTTGAAGAAGGTGATACTTCCAATGAAGCTTTTGGTTTAGCTGTAGATATCGGTACGTCAAAGATTGTTGGCTGCCTTGTAGACTTAGCAACTGGCAGAACAGTTGGCGTGAGTTTCATTGAAAATCCTCAAATCCTATACGGCGAGGATGTGGTTTCAAGGATAGCCTTTGCAGCAAATAATGGAAAAAAGCTAAAAATTTTACAGAAACTTATATTGAAAGGAGTAAATGATGTAATAAATTACGCATGTGCCCAAGCAAGCGTCAACCCTAATAATGTTTATGAGGCAACAATTGTTGGGAATACTGTGATGCACCACTTTTTCTTGGGAATTACGCCGAAATACGTTGCAGTATCGCCATTTACACCATCCTTGCGAAAGCCTCTAGATATTAAAGCCAAAGAATTAAATATCAAAATTTGTCCAGAAGGAAACATTCACATTTTACCAGTTATAGCGGGCTTTGTCGGCGCAGATGCTGTTGCGGATGTTTTATCCAGCGGAATATACAAATCAAAAGAGCTTTCCTTGCTTCTGGACATCGGAACAAACACTGAGGTTTTCTTAGGCAACTCACAAGACATTTTATCATGCTCATGTGCTTCAGGGCCGGCTTTTGAAGGCGCACACATAAAAAATGGAATGAAAGCTGTTACAGGCGCTATTGAAAAAATATCCATCCGTCCAGATTCAAACTACAAAGTTGAATATGAAACAGTGGATGATGCAGCGCCAACGGGATTATGCGGATCCGCAATGATTGACATTGTAGCTGAAATGTTTAAACACGGAATCATAAATAAACGCGGAAGATTTAACGCTCATGTTAAAACCCCCCGTTTAAGGATGGGTGGTGGTGATTCCGAGTTCGTTGTTGTATGGAAGGGCGAAAGTGGAACTGGCAGAGATATAACCGTCACACAAAAAGACATCGATGAGATACAGTTGGCTAAGGCTGCAATATTCGCTGGCTGCTGGATTTTGATGAAAAGGAAACATGTTGATGTTAATGCTCTTAATCAAGTTTTTATTGCCGGCTCCTTTGGAAGCTACATTAATCCAGGAAATGCAAAGTTAATAGGCTTAGTGCCCGATGTCCCTACAGAGAAAATAAAATTTGTGGGCAACACAGCGTTAACAGGCGCAAAAATGGCCTTAATCTCAAAGGAAGCGAGGAAAACCGCTGAAACTTTGTCAAATAGAGTTCGCTATATCGAGCTTGCATGCGACCATGATTTTCGTACAGAATTTGCTGATGCCATGTTTATTCCTCATAAAAATTTAGATAGATTTCCTTCGGTTAAAAAATACCTTAGTAGCTTTGAAGAAAATGGTTGATTTTGTAAAAGATGCCTGCGGAACGTTTCTTGCTTTAAGATAAAAACTAACAGTTTCTATGTTTGCTTTTTCCCTCCTTAGGCACTTCGTATAAAACTCCATCCTCTGATAATACTAGGACGCTGCCACACTTCAAACATTTATAGTATCTGTTCACTCCCCTTTCGCCCTTCTGCTCGCCCAAAAGCTCAACCTCACGGTGAGAGCATTTAGGCTCAGAAGACGTATTACTTGGCATTAAACCCATAAATAATTCTTAACCCATGTTTCTCACATTTAAAATTTTGCATTTGCCTTTTTCAGTTGCACCAGCATCGTCAACAGCAAGCAGAACAAATCTGCTAAGTCGCGAGACAAATTAGAAGGCAAGAAATTAATAGAAGCTAGTCTTGAATTACGTGAAACACTGCAAAAGCGTAATGCTCTTCAACAAGTTAAAGACTTAATACTTAGGGCCCGTAGTCTAGCTTGGATAGGAAAAATCCTATCCGAATTTTTAAAAGTTAACCGAAAAGTGCAACTTTTAGCTTTGGGCGAGTTTATCTTCAAGGTCTGAATAGGTTATTGTGTTTATGAATTTGCTTGCTGCTTTCTTCAATTTTTCGTCTTCCGTTACTAGGGTGGCTTCTGCTTTTCCAGCAGTTGTGATGTATGAGGCGTCATAGAATGTTAATCCTTCTTTGTTGGCTATTGCGAGCGTATTGGAAAAGTCTAGTTTTGTATATTTTATTGTTTTAATTACGCCTCTTATGGTTAGGTCTTTTATTGTGTTGGCTGTGTCCATGGCGTCTTCTATTGATATTGTTTTTAATAATGTGGAAAGCTTCCAGAGGCTGTTGCAAGCTTCATATATGGCTAGGTCTGTGGTAAGCAGATCTTGACGGGAGGCTTCGATTATTAGTTGTTTGCCACGTCTAGTGATAAGCGGCAATAGGGCTGAGGCATCTAATAAATACTTCAATGCGCTTCCCTATCCTCGCGTACAAGCATCGCTATCAATTTTGGATCCATTTTGTTGCTTAGGCGCTCTCTTAACCGCTCCAATCTCTCCCCAAGATCCCTCAGTTCCAATTCAACGAGATATTTGTCAAGCAATTTTCTCACTGTCTCACTAATGTTAACGTTATATTTTTCCAGCTTCTCCTTAATTTCCTTCGCAACCCTAATGGTTATGACGCTCATTCTCACCGTAATACAATATGTAATACAGGCTTATAAGTTTTAGCTTTAAACTTGCCTCCTCACATACAAAACATTGCATCACCTTTCTATATCAAGGCTCATTAGAATAGCTTCATTCATAGTTTTTCTTATTTTTCCTGGTTCTGGTTGGT
>JBNASL010000054.1:0-8723 GCA_049717905.1 Candidatus Bathyarchaeales archaeon
GTGGCGAGAGCTAAAGATGCAAAAGTGCGTAGCGTTTCTCAAGACGGCGGCGTTGCGACAGCGCTTCTCCTTTTCGCCTTAGAAAAGGGAATTATCGACAGCGCAATAGTTTCTGGAGTAAGTAAAGATAAACCCTTATATCCAGTTCCAAAGCTAGCCACAACCCCCGCAGAGATTATGGAAAGCGCTGGAACAAGGTATTCCTACTCACCAAACATACTGGCCTTAGCTGAGGGAATAAAACAAAAAAGGTCAAGCATAGCCTTTGTTGGAACTCCATGCCAAATACGCGCCATCAGAAAAATGCAAATGGTCGGTCTCAAAAAGTACACTGCGCCTTTAAAACTTTTGATAGGCTTAATGTGCTCTGAAAGCTTCAGCTACGAAGGACTCATAGAAAAATACATTCACGAAAAATTGGGAGTCAACCTCAATGACATAGTGAAAATGAACATTAAAGGGAAAATGCTTGTCACGACGAAATCCGACGTTAAAGCAATCCCTCTCGCAGAAGTGAAGCAATATGTGAGAAAAAGCTGCAGTTTCTGCGATGATTTCAGCTCTGAACTGGCAGACATCTCTGTGGGCGGCTTGGGACTGGACGGCTGGACCTTTGTGATCGTACGCACAAAAGAAGGTGAAGAAATATTTGAGGCAGCTGAAAAAGCAGGAGTTTTAGAGACAAGACCGGTGGAAAAGGATGAGCCAGCGCTTAACCTCCTTCTAAAGCTTTCAGCTAAAAAACGCAAATCACCGAGCGCCTAAAATCCTCGCTATTTTTAAGTTTTAGACCAAAAATTGAACATGCAAATCTCAGTTAATTCCTTTCTCGATGGAGGCGGTGGTTTCTCATCAGCATATCCCATAACAATCATTGCTTGAGGCTCAATTTTCCTAGGCAAACCTAAAACTCTCCGCACAACGTTTTTGCAGAACAGAGGCGCACAAACCCAGCATGCTCCAAGCCCATAATAATGGGTTAAAAGCAGTAGGGTTTGAATATAAGCTGCGACACTTTGAACCCCCATTAGATACTCAGCCCTTCGCCTTCTCTCATCTGGATACTTGTGCATGTCCTCCATGGTTAAGCACACTATAATAATGGCCGAACTCTTTGTAATTCTGTCCCAACTTTCAAGTCGCACAATCTCTTCAGCCTTATCTTTCGAGACGCCGTCTCTAAGCATGTCTGAAAGCCACATCTCCCCCATTTCTTTGGCAAGTTTTTCCTTAACCTTTTCATCGTCGATTACAACACAACGCCAAGGCTGAGAATTATGCGCCGACGGAGCCCACCGCGCCAAATCCAAAATCTTTTCAACAACTTCACGCGGAATTTTGACTGGTTTAAACTTCCTAACACTTCTTCTAGATTTTATCAACTCCGCAACGTTCAACTCTAACACCATTCCCATAATTTTTAGACGCTCCTAATTTTAAAAGCCGACGCTAAAAGGAGCAGCTTTATGAAGGTTAAAATTAATGTTTAAATGGGACATTTATGGGAAAAGTTGTGGCTCTTGCAGGCGGTGTTGGCGCGGCTAAACTTTTAAGAGGCCTTGTGAAAGTTGTTCCTCAAAAACACCTTTTTATAATCGGCAACGTCGGCGACGACACCGAGCTTTACGGGCTTCACATAAGCCCAGACCTAGACATAATAATGTACACTTTAGCTGGAATAGTTGACGAGGCAAAGGGTTGGGGTATTTCAAGCGACACCTTCCACTGCCTAGACATGCTTGGAAGGCTTGGGTTTGAAACATGGTTTAAACTTGGAGACCGAGACTTAGCCATACACATTGCCCGAACTAAAATGTTAAAGGATGGCATGACCCTATCTCAAGCCACAGCCCGACTATGCAAAATGCTTGGTGTAGAGGCGAACCTCATACCAATGAGCGATGACCCCGTGCGAACAAAGGTTCAGTCAGATCAGCTGCTCCTAGATTTTCAAGAATATTTTGTAAAAAGGGGAACCGCAAACCATGTGACTAAAGTGTTTTTTGGAGAGGCGGAAAAGGCTAAGCCAGCGCCAGGCGTCATTGAAGCCTTAAGGGAAGCTGAACGTGTTGTCATATGTCCTAGCAACCCTATTTTGAGCATAGCGCCCATACTTTCAATTTCAGCCATCAAAAAGGAACTGGCAGCTGTAAATGCGCCCATAATAGGTGTCAGCCCAATTGTCGGTGGAAAAGCGCTTAAGGGTCCCGCTGACAGAGTTATGGCTAGCATGGGTTTTGAAGCTTCTGCATATGGAGTGGCCAAATTTTACGGAAGTCTTCTAAGCCACTTCATAATTGACGAAGTTGATAGACAACATAAAAGTCGCATAGAAAATCTTGGAATAAAAGTTACTGTAACAAATACTTTGATGAAAAGTCTTGAAGACTCTGTTCGTTTAGCGAAAGTTGTTATGGAAGCAGAATAAGCCATTAAATTTCGCGGATTTCGCAGCGAAGCTTCTTTATAACTTCTTCAGCCTTTGACGGGTCAACTTTTAAGGTGTAAAGTCTCTTTGAAGTGCGAAGCTTCAGCTTTACAGCGTCTTTCAAGCGCTTAACTGCACAGTATTCTGCCCGTTCGCTGATTTCAACGAATTTTTCTACGTCGAAGATTTCCGACGGCACAATCCCCTCTCCAAACTTGATGCATCTTTTAATAGCCTAATTTTTATCTGTTTTGGTTATCCACTTTCCCTTTAGCTTGTTGCAGAATCTAATTAGCTCTTTTTTGGTTGGATGTTTTCCTTTCGGATTTGAAATGTAGTAGGCTGCCACAGCGTTGGCTAATGTAAGCCTACCCTCGTCAGACATGCCGTAAATGTTTCCCAAAATGTTTCCAGCATTCCACGCGTCACCAGCCCCGGTTGCTCTTAAAACAGGAACTTGAAAAGCTGGAACAATGGTTTTGCCATTTTTTGTGAAGGTTGCTGAAAAACTTGTTGTGTGCAAGTCTATTCTTGCAGGCATATGCGAGGCTAAAACTCTGACAGATTCCTTGGTCAAATCTTCAAAATTTAATTTTCCCTTAAGCCTTTTTATTTTGTCGCTTAGTTGTGAAGCGTAAAATATTGCCTCATTCTCGTTTAGGCTTAAAATGTCCACGAGGCTGTTTTGCATAACTTTTTTCATTAAATCTTGAACTTTTTTCTTGTTAGGGGTTGGGTCAGCCGTGTCAAAGTAAGTTTTGCCTCTGCCCATTGTTTTTACATGGCGGAAAACAGTTTCAGCCAATGCTGTTCCGAAGTTTCGTGTTCCAGCCCAGTTGAATATGCATACATAGTCGGCTTCTTCAACAACTTCAAAGTCTTCGGCGTTTAAATGTTGAGGCCCAAAGTCTGCTAAGGAGCCTAAATCCCTAAGCATGACGTTTGCCCTTCCACTTTTTATCTCGAACTCAAGAGCCGTGGTAATAGACATTTTATCAAAGACCTTAATGTGGGAGAAGTTGATGCTTGGCATTTTAAGGTAAAAGCTGATTAGGCGCAGCCCAAGTTTATCTGTGCAAATTATTGGAGCGACTTTCACGCCTAAATTGGCTAGGGCTGAGGCGGTGTTTATGGCGTTTCCGCCTCTAAATTCTGTTTGGGCTATTCCATCTATGCTACCACCCTTCCTCTTCACCACATTTGCAACCGTTTCTGAAAAAGACTCTACATCACAGTCTAGACTTACAAATCTGTCGAGGAAGAAATCAGGCATAACCACCACTGTAGCTTCTTCACATCTGCTTTTCAGAAAACTCCGCGCCTCTTCTAAATAGGCATCTAGCAATGCGTGCACCTGCCTAGCTGAAAATATCTCTTAGAAAGCCGAATTAACGCTTTCCTATGAAAGTTTGTCTTTTAGCTTTCATTCTAGTAAAAAGCGGACTAAAACCCATATCATGTCGCCGAAAAATAAGGCGATGATGAGCCCTATTGTCATGAATATGAGCATTGGCAGTCCAGGGGTTGCCCAAACCATGTCTTGGATTTCTCCGGTTTCAACAGCATCGGCAAGCCTTTCAACTATTGCGTCTCTTCCCTCATCCTTTGGAATTGCCACAAGCTTTCTTGCAGTTCTATTTTCCCTTTTTTCCAAGTCTTCCATGGGGTAGAGGTGCCACTTCTCCTTTAACCTTTTAACTGGAATCTTATAGCCTGTTATTAGTACCAGAATTTTCTTGCCTATGGATTCGCTTTTCTGTTCTCCTTCAAAGAGTTTCTTGCCTGTTTTTCGGCGCCATATAAGGTTGTGGAAGAGCATGTAAATGGCTGTTAGGGCTGCGAGCAGGACGGAGTTGCTGAAAATGGTTAATGGGAAAAAAAGCTGCATTATTGGAGAAACTTCGCCTGATAAAGGTGTAAGCGGTTCTTGGGGATAGAAGGGTAAAGCCAGCGCTAGGCACATTAAAGCCTTTGCGTCTGCGCCTCCGAAGCCTCCGGCATAGAATAGTATTATGGCGAAGGCGGTTGTTAAGCTAAAACATAAGCCATAAAAGGTTAGCATGGAAAAATCTGCGAGAAAAAGTTCTGTAAAGGTTAAGGCAAAAGCGGGTGGGGCGTAGAAAACCCAGACGAGGTTGCTTACTTCTCGGGTTTTGTAGTCGCTCCAGGAGGCGTAAATTAGAAAGGTTAGGGATAGGAGAATCTTTAGGGTGTGGATTAATGATGTTAGCTGCATTTTTGCACCGTTTAGATTTGAGTTTAAACCTTCTAGCCTTTTATTTTTATTGCTGGTTAAAATTGAAAAATGGATAGTTTTACGAAGCATCAATAGGTGTGCAATTTTAAAGTTTTACGGTGATTTTTCGTTGAACTCTAGGGGGGCTCCAGTGTTAGGCACCACTTTGAAATAGTACCTTGTATCGCTTTGCCAGTTATAACTGATCGTTATTGTGGTGACGCCTCCATCAGCAAGAACTGAACTTGATGGATCATAGGTTGCATTAACTTTTGTGAGGTTTGCTGCTGAGGTGCCCACGTAAACGGCGCTTATTACTGCGTCGGATGTTCCAGTGTTCCTAACATAAATTATTATTTTGCCGCTGGGCCATTCTACGTTGTCTTTGGTGAGCATTACGCCTGCTTGTTGTCCTGCGCTGCTCATATACGTCATTATCCAAGCGTAGGTTACAACTATGGCTGCCACGGCAATCACAATAAGTAGAAGCGTGGCAAGTATGGGAGATATGGCTTTTCTGGATTTCACCATGTTTTTAGCATGCATAGTTTTCACCTTTTCTGCTGTTTAGGAAATCTGGCGATTGCTTATTTAACTTATATGAACTTGAAATTCACATTTGGAATAAACTATAGGCTTTAAGGGCTACTTTCCGTCGTCACAGTCACTATAGGCGGATACTCAACAAGCATCCACAAACCCGTCACTTTATTTCCGTCTTTCACGTATATTGGAAATGTTGTTTCATCAAAAGTAACCACAGCGCCATACCAAGTAACGTCTTTTGAATAATTGAATGATACTGAATAGCGTGTAACTGGAAGTAGTTCAATTGTTTGGGTGTCTACTTTGAGAGCCCCAGTCTTAGCTGTATTGTTGTCAAAAGCGTATAGCATTTTATTAGCGGAATCAGTAAACATTATTCCTGCGCCGTCCGCTCCTGAAATAATTTGACTCCAATGATGTTGCCAGACTGAAGAAGAGTTGTAGAATGTTCCAGTGCCGTTCTGGACTATTGGGAGGCCGCTTGATAACCCGTTTTCTGTTTGCGGCGAACCCGTTGAAGTTGTTATCTTTATTGGGCATATCTCTGTAACGGTTCTACTTTGTTGCGATTCCATAAACATCAATCTTAACTGGTAAGTATAGTAGGTTGCGTTCGCAGGCAGCGTTATAACTATGTGAGTATAAAAGTTTGGACATGAAGTAATTCCGCCGCTGAATTCTGCTTCTTGTTGGACAATATCCCTTACTATTCCATGGTGAATCACGTAAGATGTGCCTGATCCATATGTAGCGTTCTTGGCGTTAATTCTCATAAATCTTGCAGTCTTTGTAGTGCTTGATCCTATAATTTGGGATGTTATTCTAAAAGCGTTAACACCATACTCGCTTGCTCTTAGAACAGTTAAGCGTAAAAGCCCGTTTGTTAGTACCCCACTATCTGGATTGCTTACGTCATCTCCAGTGAAGTATATGTTTTTATAGGCATATGATGTTTGTTTTGCTGTGTCGCTTCCGTCCCACCATATTGTAACTTTCGAAACTTTCGGGTTTACGAGGAAAACTAGCATGTTTCTGCTGCTGAAAATGCTTGCGTTATTTGTTAAGCCTAATGGGACGCGGTAATCGGAAGCCCAGTCTTCTACTTGGAAGGGGACTTCACGATTTACATCGTTTATGGTTTGGTTTACACGTAGTGCTTTAACAGGAATAGGCGGGATAGGCTTAGCTTGTGTTGTAAGCTGTAGATGTTCTCCTAACCAGCGTATTGTGCCATTTTGCAGTACTTCAACAGTGATGGGTGAAAAATCTTCATCGCTTATTAAAATTATCTTTGTTGCTGTGACGGTTACGTAATCAACATATGCATGCTCATCCCTTCCAAGGTTAGCATACCAGCGAACTCCAAAGTTAGGCTTGAAATATCGGCTGTCTGTAATTACCTGCCGATAGCGAAGCCACTGATTTTCTGTCAAGTTTGCGCCCAAGTCAACCGCTGTGCTCCATGTAGCACCATCATAATATTGAAGAAGGAAATCGCCAGAATCACATCCTTCATCTCTATACCAGAACTCCACATAAATAGCATTAGCACCATAACAGTTGAGGTTAGGAGTCGTTAAATAGCCTGAGGTGCTTCCTTGGTTTGAGCCGTCAAAATCGGCTGACCATGCTCCATTGTAAGCTCGGTCGTTTTCTCTAGCCCACCTTCCAGTTGCAGTCCATCCGGATGGCCAGCCTGACGTCTCAAAAGATTCATGATTAATAAGCGTCTCATTTATTGCCCTGCTTATTCCCCCGATTGAAGAATAAATTGTAGAGTTCCATGTTAAAGTAAGCGTGTAACGACTGAAGGATGAAGCCACTGCCACTATGCCTCTCTGGTCTTCCACTTGCACCACATAAGAGTAGGGGTCTACTCCAGGAGGAATGTCAATTATGTATGTGCCGTCGGAAAACGCTGCAGGCTCTGTGGTTGGATTGGTCACCGCCCATGTTGAGTTTGTACATCTGTAAAGGTAAAATTTGAAATTGCCCTTTCCAAGGTTTATAAGCGGTTTATCATTCTCGTCTATTGTCACGCGGATATGTGCTTTGTTTCCTTCGGTTCCAAGTATGTTTACACTTAGTTTACATGAAGTTGTGTAGTTTATTCCATATATTCCGAGACCAGTTAGGTCGTATTGCACGGTGATGTTTCCTTTGCTGTAGCTTTGACTTGTGAACCAATAGGCTTGTAACTCCATATTTTTTAGGCTAAAGGACACAGCCCGTTCAGGATGCGTTCTTGCAATGTATTCAAACCCGCTCATCAAGTACTTACGTGATAAATTGTATGCGTACTCTCTGTCGCCAGTGACCTGTAATATGGAGCCATAATAGCCCACCGTGAAACCGAGAATCTGTTTTAATGCGAGGTTTGTTTCGTCTATGGCGCTTAAAACTTGAGGCTGCTCTTCCATAGGAAGGTTACGTATAGTAGAATAGGTAGCGATAACTGTGGCTATAAGTATAACTGCAACAAGCAAAGCCGCGATAATCGAGAACTGGCCCCTCTTATCCATCTTTAGGTTCCTCCCACTTGTCCAAGCTGCAAAACCACAAGCCTAGAAGTGCCCGTAGCATTAAACTCAGAACGATAAAGCCTCGGCTTATAATTTAAAAGCAAACCAAGGGCTGTTAGCCTAATATCCGTGGTTCTTGCCAAACCCAAAGAAAAAAGTGACCCTGTAATTTTATTATCACCAGCGGCAATGTGTTTATAAATTGCTCCAGGTATCCAACTTCCCTTTTTATTAAATACATATGTGACTAAAGAGTTAGGCAAATGATACGTGGACAATATTGAATCTGGCAAGGCTCTAGTTGAAGTTTGATACAGCGAAGGATATATCCCATAATAGTTACAGTAATATTTTGCTTCTTCGGAAAGGTAAACAACTCCCGGGGATCCAGTTATTGAATTAGAGTCATAAGAATACGGTTGGCGGTCTAAACCTTTTAAAAACGCGTTTAGACCAGACGGTCCTCCGCCAGTACCATCCGTTCCTATTATTCGCATGCCATATATTCCCCAAGTATTATGGATATCTTTGAAAAGCTTGGTATTGGTAACATAATAGAATGGATATCCTACTATGCTAACCCAAGTCCAGTTATATTGATTAACTTTTAGGCCAAGAGTGTAAGTATAGTTTGCGTATGACCTATCGCTAGAACGGTAGCCTATGGTTGCATAGTATCCTGAAGGTATTGGTACAGCTTCTCCAAAAGTGTTTATAATTACAGCGTTTTGAACTGTTTCGCCTTGAAGGGATGTGCCATTTAGTATTTTCCCAAGCTGGGTTGTGTTTTGAACCACTACTGTTTTTGCGAAGTAGGGTGAGAGAAGCCTGTATAGGTCTTCTGCAAGGCTGTAGGCCGTATAGCCTGTAATCCACCATCCGTTGGCGTCGCTGCAATTCAATATATATAAGGTTCCTCCGCCGCTGCGCTCTCCAATCTTTTCCGGAATAACCCTGAAAGTAACGTTTGAAGAAGCCACCAAGTAGGAAG
>JBNASL010000055.1:0-8534 GCA_049717905.1 Candidatus Bathyarchaeales archaeon
GTTCGAATTTCAATAGGTTCCCTTAACGGGTCAATTGACGGGTTGGTTACTTGGCTTGCGTTCAACAGAAGCTTATCCCAATAAGTTAGGTTTGGCTTATCACATCCCATGCCTGTCAGTATAACGCTGCCCGTTTCGGCTTGTCTCTTAATAGCAAATATGGCTTCATTTGTCCAGTGATAGTTTTCACGATAGGAATTCGGGTTTCTCTTAATCGCTATGGCCCCTTTAGGGCAGAAAACAACGCAACGTTGACAATTTACACAGTTTTCGTCTCTGCTGCAGATGACATCCTCTTTAGCGTTGTAGTAGTGAACACGGTAGGTACACTGTTCAATACAGATTTTACATTTATTACATCTGGCGTTATCTCTTTCAACGATGTATTCGGGCAAAATGTAAGTTTTCATAAGGTTTTCCTTGCTTGACTTGCTATTAACGGGACTTCCAAGATAGGCGCTTCAACTCTACCTACAACAATCTCTCCTCCAGCAGGATTCCAGACTTTGTCAAGCTTCGGCGACACCGCACGTATTGCAGATTCCTCTGATGAGAGATAGAAAAAGTCTCCTCTTAGGGCTGCTGTTAGGGGTCTTAATTTTATGCGGTCTGCCAATCCTGTCATTTCTCCTTGGCGGGCGACTATCACTGAAAAAGGACCAGTCATTAATAGTCCGCTGTAAGTTTGCCTTAAAGCGGTAAGCAAGTGCCTTTGTGGCATGTGGTCTATTTCGCCCCAAAAGGGAGGAGTCAAAATTTTGGGAACAAGTTCCATGGGAATTTTATGTCTTCTTACTAGGAGGTCAAAGGCATAAGTGAGAACTTCAGTATCAGTTTGCATAGTGCAAGTATACCCGTAGTTTTCTAGGAATCGGCGATTAACTCCGTATGAAGAGAGTTCACCGTTATGTGCTACAGACCAGTCTAGCAGGTTGAAAGGATGGGCACCACCCCACCACCCAGGAGTATTTGTTGGAAATCTCCCATGGCAAATCCACATATAACCTTCATATTCATCTAGACAGAAATATTCTGCAATATCTTCAGGGAAGCCTACGCCCTTGAATACGCCCATATTTCTGCCACTGGAAAAAATTAGGGCTCTGCCGTTTTTGGCGGCGTTTATTTTCATCACCCACTCCACTACATAATCGTCTTCAGTTTGCTCTTTTTCCTTTAGCCTTGATTCATTAGGCATAACAAAGTATCTCCAAGTTAAAGGAAAATTACAAACATTAGCCTCCTTGGTGGGAAGTTCTTCGCTGAAGCAGACTTGAAATTTTTCTTCGAGAAGCTTTTCTACATCCCTTTTAACATGATGGTCCAGATACATTATGTGGAAGGCGTATAGATCAGGGTAGTTTGGGTATATACCGTAAACCGCAAAACCGCCGCCTAACCCGTTTTCCCTCTCCCGCATTTTAGATATGGCACGTACAGGATCTTTAAAAGAAAACTTCAATCCTTTAACGTTCAGCATTCCGAAAAGGGCGCAAGCATCCGAGACTTTATCATCGCCATATGGATTATTCACTTGTCTTCTCATCTCCATGGCATTTTCCACCTAAAACTTTAGATAGAAATATGAGCTTGTGTTTCGCATTCTACCATTTGATTTTGCGGCAGATTTGAATCAGGAAATCGGGAATTTCAGGGTTGGTTTTATTATTTATAATTGTGTAGATGAGTATAGCTGTTTTCGCTTGATTATTCTGTTTTATTGCTCTTAGTTTTTCAAATCTTTCAACGAATGATTCACATGCAATTCCAGGATTATGCCCTTTGGCGCATAGTGGTATTCCATCTATCTCTTGGAAATTAACACATTCAGCGCAGAACTTGGTATATATCCTGTTTTCACTTAGACTTTTATCTTTAAGCTCAAATTCCTCGCAGCATGTGAAGGGTCCATAGAGTTGAGTGCATAATGCCACGCCGTCAATGTCTCGCCTATCCTCGAAGTTGGCACAGTCTCTGCAGAATCTTACCACCGCTTTCACCTTCAAAGCCGACTAGGGTAAAAGTCTTTTTCTATATAACTTTTTTGAAAATCATTTATATAGAAGTCTGTGAAATATAGAGATAAGTTAAATAACGTTGGGAGAACCTATTATAATGGAAAAAGATCTTGGATATAGGAAGATACAATGTACTGGAAGGGGTTCATATATCATATGTTTGCCGAAAGAGTGGGTGGAGAGCATAGAATTAGAAAAAGGAAGTGAGATTGCCTTCAAACTACAAGATAATTCCTTGCTTACTCTTGTTCCTAGAAAAATTTTAGAAAAAAGCGAAGGAGTTAAAAAGCCTAAGCTGAAGGAGTATTGGGTTAACATAAAACCAAAAGAAGATACTCAATCAGTGTGCCGCAAAATAAAAGCCTTGTATCTCATCGGTGCAGACATTATAAAAGTGCGCATTAAAAACGAAGAAGAATTCTCGAAGCATGCGCCAGCAATAACAGAACTTGTCAAAAATGTTCTCTTAGGCGCTGAGATTATAGATGCAACATCCAACGAGATCACCATTCAAATCCTCGTAAACCATCCCTCTTTTCCGATTGAAAGTGCTATTAAGAGAATGGCCACAATGGTCCTCCTGGCGAGTAAAAGCATTATATCATCGCTAGAGAATATGAGCGATGAAATGTTTAAAAACATAAGAGACATGTGCCTTGATGCGAACCGTTTAAACTTATATGTCATCCGCCAACTAAAATATGGTATACAAAGAAATTTATACAAAGAAATGGGATTTAAATCTCCAAAAGAATTCCTTTTATACCGAATGATCGCTCAAAACATAAAGGACATCGCTGAAAACATAATAAAAGTCGTAGATAATTTAGAAGCCTTCGAGAAATTGATTCATGAACACGTAATTTTCTTAAAAGAAAAGTTTGATGAAGAGGCATACTCCCAAATCAGCAAGTTCACATCCTCAGCCCATCAAGTGTTTGAAGAATCCATTAAAACGCTTTTCAAACAAGACTATATCCAAGCGGACAAGATAATTACTGAGGCAGAATCCCTTATTAAACTGGAGAATGAGTTGTTAATCATGTTAATGAGCAAGAAAATGGATCCAAACCTTTCATCCATCTTAAGACTCATTTCAGACAACGCGCGCCGAATAATAGACTGTAGTAAAGACATAGCAGAGCTAACGTTAAACTTGACCGTTGAGGAGACTGTTGACATGTTATTCAATAACAGTATCCAACCCGTGAAAACTTCTTAGTATTGCGCGCTTGAAAATCTTGCGGTTTACGCGCCTTTTCATGAATAAACTTTTAATAAAATTTGTTTTAACTGAAAATTTTAGCCGTAACCAAAAAAACTTATATATAATTTTTAGTATCTAGTTTGCAGCTATTAAATGCTGTTGGCAAACAATGGAGGTTTCGCTTTGCGGGTTGCAGTTTCATGGAGCGGCGGTAAAGACTCCTACCTAGCCTATCAGAAAGCCTTAGCCCAAGGCCACGAAATCTGCGGCATTATTACATTCCTCTGGGAAAACCCATCTCTTGCCCATCCCATGTGCATTATCGAACTTCAATCCAAAGCCCTTAAAACAAAACATTTTAAGGCTGAAACGAGGGAGCCCTACTTTGAAAGCTACAAAAAAGCCATATCAAGCTTAGTTCAAAGCGAAAAAATAGAAGGAATAGTAACGGGCGACATTGCGCCTTTAGATGCTTTTCACGGAAACTGGATGGACAATGTTTGCAAAGAATTAAACATGAAATTGATTAAGCCTCTTTGGGGCGTCGATCGTCGTCAAATCTTGCAAGAACTTATTTCACAAGGATGTAAAGCAGTTTTTTCATGTGTAAAAACGCCATGGTTCGACGAGAATTGGCTTGGACGCCAATTAAGCTGGGAATCTCTTAAAGAACTCGAAGCCTTACGAAACCGTTATGGAATGGATCTTTGCGGAGAAAACGGAGAATACCACACCCTAATAACAGATGCACCCATTTTTAAGGAAACCATAGAAATCTCCAAGTACAACATCGAAAGACGCAATGGAACATTCTACATGAAGATAGAGGAAGCCTCCTTAAGACCTAAAGCCCGATTGGAAGTGAAGAAATGAATGAAAAAATTGAGGGAATATGTGCTGAAGTTAGGATGCTTGTTGAAAAAGCCGTTGAGAAAAACCTAACTGAAGGGATACTCCTCTCAGGCGGACTCGACACAAGTATCTTGGCACTCGTGGCTTCAAAACATGTTCGCCAAAAGGCGTTCACATGTGCTTTTCAAAGGGCACCAGCGCCAGACATTGAACACGCTAGGCTTATGGCAGAAAGATTAAATCTGTCGCATTACATGCACTTTTTCACCGAGGAAGAATTTTACGAAGCTGCCCGTTTCGTCATCAAAACCTTGAAAGTTTTTGATCCCATGGAAGTTCGAAACAGCTCAACCATATACATTGGATTGAAGCTTGCTAAAGACAACGGAGTTAAAAGCGTCATGACAGGCGACGCCCTCGACGAGCTTATGGCGGGATATCCATGGCTCTTTAAATGGAAAGGAAAAAAGTTGGAGTTAGAGTTGCAGAAGATTTGGGATACAATGGTTTTCTCATCTGTGTCCATAGGAAAAGCCGTTGGCGTGGAAGTTAAAACACCATACCTTGACTTAGACTTCAAAGACTACGCCATAAAACTAAGCTCCAAATATAAAATTCGTGAAGAAAATGGGAAAATGTGGGGCAAGTGGATAATGCGCAAAGCCTTCGAGAACTTTTTACCCGCTGAGATTGCTTGGAGAAGAAAAGACCCAATAGAGGTGGGTTCTGGAACAACAACTCTGCCAAACTTCTTCAACATGAAAATCGACGACTCAGAGTTTGAAGAAAAAAAGAAGAAATATCTCGAAATGGATAAGGTGACAATACGCGACAAAGAACAACTCTTCTACTATGAAATTTACCGAGAAGAAATAGGCGTACCACACCCAGAAGATCTAAATGGCAAAATATGCCCACAATGCAACTCCAACGTTCCAGATAAATCCAATTTCTGCCGAACATGTGGGGCATACCCAGTCTATTAGACGCGGATAGTTTATGCTTTCCTCTTTAATGTGACGGTTGGTTTTGAATTAATGGGCGGTAAACTTAAAATTCGCTTAAATGGGATAATTATTGGCTAGTTTTGTTAAGTTTGATGGAAAGCTTTTAAAGGGAATTTTTAAGGCGAGGGTTACACGTTTCTCTGTTTTGGTTCAAGTTGGCGATAAGGCTGTGGTTTGTTTCTTGCCTAACCCTGGAAGATTGGAGGAGCTACTGGTTTTGAATGCTGAGGTAGTTTTGAAAGAGGTTGAAAGGTGCAAGAGAAAAACTTGGTATGACTTGATTGGTGTTTACCATGGCAACCAAATTGTTTCAGTTGACTCCCGCCTTCCTAACAGGCTTGTCTTTGAAGCCTTAAAGAATAGGGATTTGCCAGAATTCGCAGAATATACCAAAGTTAAGCCTGAATATCGCTATGGGCATACGCGGTTTGACTTTTTATTGAGTAATAATGACGCGCCTTGCCTTTTAGAAGTTAAGTCATGCACTCTTGTAAAGGATAGAGTTGCCATGTTTCCAGACGCGCCCACTAAGAGAGGCACTAGGCACGTGTTGGAGCTAGTTAAAGCCAAAAACGAGGGATACCGCGCCTGCATCCTCTTGATGATTCAGAGAACAGATGCATATGCGTTTAAGCCTAACGATGAAATGGATGCAGCCTTCGGAAAGGCATTACGGCACGCTGCGGAACGCGGAGTTGAGGTTTGCGCTTATTCTTCAGAGTTTACGGCGGACAGAATAGTATTGAAAGGAAGGGTTAAGGTTGTGCTCTAACATCTAGACGATAATTTCCAGCTTTTGAGAAAGGAAATTATAAAAACCCCTTTTACATTGAGAATACTTAAATCATGGTGTAAGCGTGAAGAGGAAGTCTATGGCTAAGCTTAATTCAAGAAAGTTTGTAGCTGTCGACCCTAGCAAGTGCACAGGCTGCAGCCTATGCGAGTACGTTTGCGCTTTAGAGAAAAACGAGGTTCTCTGGAACCCTTTAAGGTCGAGGATAAGGGTTATCCGCCTAACTCCCGCCTTTAACATCGCCATGACATGCAGGTTCTGCGAGGATGCACCATGCGTGAGAGCTTGTCCCCGCGAAGCCTTAACCCAGTCTGAAGAGAACGGCATAATATTGATCAACGAAGCAAGATGTGACGGCTGCGGATGGTGCGTACAGGCATGTCCCTACGGCGGCATCGCAGTACACCCAGACAAGAACTCTGTTTTAGTGTGTGACTTATGCAATGGAGAGCCCAAATGCGTCGAATTCTGCCCAGAAGAAGCCTTAGAGCTTGTAACTGGAGATGAGGCTGCAAGCAAAAAGTTGGTTGCAGCCATCGAGAGGCTACCGACAGAAATTGAAAAATTGACAAACCTTGCGAAGAAGCGGGAGCTGGACGTTTTGCTGGCTGAGGCTGAGGGAAAAGCTAAAAGACTTTCGGCGAAGCTTGAAGAAATGAACAAAAAATGGGGCTACAAACTGAAATAGTTATGATTTTGAGATGCTGTTACCAAAATGAACTGTTAAACTTTGCTTTCGCATTCAAAGCATATGTCTATATCCCTGTTGGTCCAGAAGACTTTGCCACACCTTGCGCAAGTGGTCTTTCTTAGCAAGCCTTTATCTCCAGACCTTATAGGCGTTAAAGCGAAGTTTGGTTTTGGGAAGCTTATGGCTTTTTTGTGGCATACGGGTTCGCATGCAGTGCATCCATTAACGCATTTATGGGGATTAGCCACTATGGCTTTTCCATCTTTGAAGGCGAATACGCCGTTTGAGCAGTACTCAACGCAGCGGGGCTTGCCATAAGAAGCACAGCCATCACATTTTTCTGGGAAAATTGTGGGGTACCATGGCGTGCAAGCTTTAGCCATAATGGCTTTTCACCTTATTGCTGTTTTTTTCTGCAGTCGTAGCAGTATTCCGTGTCAAAGTTTGTTAGGAAAGTTTTGCCGCAGCCTTTACATTTCACTTCTTGGAGCATGCCCTCTTTTATTGGCGAAACTGTCTTCAGGAGATCTGTTGCCGTTTGGGTGCACGCGCATGGCTGTTTATTTTCCAAATCCTTCGTTGTCATGGCTACAGCGACCCACTTAACGCGCCATATAGCAGTCCGAAGGCTACGCTGCCAGCCCAAGCTATAAACATGTAAGTGACTACAACCTTCCATTTTGCTATTCTTGAAACGGCTAAGGCGTTGGCTACGTCATAGGGTTGCCCCATAAGCCAGCTGAGCAGTGCGCCTTTTGACATTCCTAGATCCCACATTGCCTTTCCTAAGACAACTTCAACAAGTGTAGGCGTGTAGAGCGGTCCACCAAGCACTGATGCAATCAGTATTCCAGTGACTCCTGTTAGGTAAGTTCCAACAATGTCTTCTGGCAGGAATGCTTCTACGTAGCTTACTGCAATCAAGCCCAGTATGAAAAATGGAAGAATCTGTTTTGCCAAGTATCCCGCAAACTTCAGCGACGCCCAAAGTCTCTCATCTAAGGGAGGTTTAACAATCTCTACTTTGGCTGAGGCTGAAGATGCGTTGGCTATTTGATGTTCTTTTTCGACGGCTTTGCCCCACGGTGTTTTTGAAATTATTATGCCTGCGGCCAGAGCCACTGTTGCTGACGCTATGATGCGGACTCCTGCGATTTCCCAAGAAATCATCTCGCCAGTAAGCAGAATTGTTAGAATGTTTGCTGCTGGCGCCATTAGAAGAAATGCTATTGCTGGGCCGATTCCTGCACCAGCATATAATACTCCGCCGAAGAGGGGAACCATTGTGCATGAACAAACCGTTAGGAAAGGCGCCATGGCAAGGGCAAGCCCGTATCCTGCAACTCTTCCGCTTCCCATGTATTTTGTGATGGCTTCTTTTGGTACAAACTCGTAGATTAGGCCGGCAACTGTAAACGCGAAGAGTAGGCAAACGGTTCCATGGCTAAAATAGTCGATGAGATAGGTTATGGGAATCTGCCATATTGGGAGCCCGCGTAAATCTACAGGTTTTGACTGCGGCGCAAGCGAATATGCCATTATGCGGCTGTAGATTAAGAGGCCTATAACGATTAGAATGAATGCTAGGATTATGCCAGCCCGAATGGCCCTCTTAGTTTTTTCTTCCATGAGTTTTTAGCCTTCTATTTAACTGCTTCTCTAATCAGTTTCTCCACTTCGTCCGGGCTTGGAACTCGCCCCATGACTTTAACCGTGTTATTTATGGCTAGGGCTGGAGAAACTAAAACGCCGTATTTCTGCACAATTTCCTTTGACATTATGTTAGCCCTTTCAATGTTTACCATTATCCCGGACTGCTTAAGTTTCTCAGCAGCACGCTCTGCAACTCTTTTGACTGCTTGACACCGCATGCACGGCGGTTCAGGACCTATTACTTCAACTTTAACTTCTTTCATGTTTTCACCTTAGCTGGAAGAGGAAGAATATAGCAATATTTAAATATTGC
>JBNASL010000056.1:0-8273 GCA_049717905.1 Candidatus Bathyarchaeales archaeon
AAACGCCTCAAAAAGGTGATTTCTGGTTCTTCTTTGAAGAGTTCAGGTTTGCAAGCGCAGAAAAGCTTCGTGGAAGTGTCTAGCTGCTGGTGAATTTCCAACCCGACTTTTAATCCGATTTTCTCATAATCCATTTCCATCGCCTTTTGCCTCCTTCTTATTGGAAGCTTGCCTCTCCGTATGGGGTGCGCTGCGAAATTTCTCCAGCTATATTTGTTTTTAGAAGGCGTTTTGCTTCTTCGATGTCGCTTGTTTGGCCAAAAATCCACATGAACTTTACAAGGGCGGTTTCAGCCAACATATCCTCAAGCGGAATCACGCCCAAAGCTTGCAAGTCGCGGCCCGTGTCATATACGTTCATGTTCACGCGTCCCCAAATGCACTGAGAAGCCATAGCTACCAATACGCCTTTTTCCATAGCATTCTTTATGGCTTTGAAACAGCTGTTTCCCACATGGCCTAAGCCCGTTCCTTCAAGCACCATTGCCTTATAACCATTTCCAACATACCAATCAATTACGGCTGGGTTAAGGCCTGGATAAAACTTTACGAGGGCTACTTTATCGCTGAATTCCGGCTTTAAGGCAAGCTTTTTCGCTGGGTCACGTTTAGAGTAATCCTCAATAAGCATTGTTAGGCTATTGTTTTCCACTTTTGCTATGGGCTGAATGTTTACGGATTTGAAAGCGTCCCGGCGGCTTGTGTGGCACTTGCGCACGCGGGTGCCTCGGTGAATGGCTATGGCAGTGTCTGAAACTGTTTCATGCATGGCTACGGCGACTTCGGCGAAAGGAGCCTTTGCAGCAGCCAAAACAGCGCCCGTAAGGTTTGTGGCTGCATCTGAACTGGGACGGTCAGCGGAACGCTGCGAACCAACAAAAATTACGGGTACTGGAAGATTTTGCAGTGCGAAACTTAGGGCTGCAGCTGAATACCCCATAGTATCAGTTCCATGGGCTATGACTACGCCGTCAACACCGTTCGCGATTTGGGCGGCTACAGCCTTAGCCATCTCCGTCCAATGGGCCGGCGTAATGTTTTCACTGTAGAGACTGAACAGTATTTGGGCATCAATGCGGGCAATATTGCCTAACTCAGGAACTACGCTGTATAAGTCGCTTGCCGACAAAGCCGGACGAACAGCCCCAGTCCTATAATCCACACGACTTGCAATAGTGCCGCCAGTACTAATAATAGCAACTTTTGGCAAAGCTGGATTCTGTTCCGGCAAAGGCGGAGCCACAAAAGCCGGCTTCTCGCCCTTACCAATTTTCTCTACGCATGTTTCAGGAGTTATTTGCACACCAATATTGTAGCCGCTTCGCAGCTTGATAACAATATGCTTGTCATCGCCGTACTCGGAACGCGGAATAAGGATGCCCTCATGTTTTTGAGCGCCCTTTGTTATGCGAATTAAGTCACCTATTTCCGCTCCAATATTTTTAAGAGTTTCAAGGGCTGAGCCCCTGTATCCCGAAAGCTCCTCATTTTTGCTCATGCCACGGTTCTCCAGCGTTTCTTTTCCTAAAACCTCTTAATATTGGTGTTCCAAGCGTTTAATATTGTTTCGCGTCCAAGACAGCTATAAATAGAGTCACCTAACTTTTGAAGGAATTTTACACCTAACAATCAGCGTTTTCCTTCAGAAACGACTATGTTCTGACTAGTTCTTTTGTCCAATTTTGGATAACTTGCAAGTCTCTCGTGTCGTATATTCCAGGTTTTGTTTCTTTAAATCCTGCTGCTTCCAGCTGAGTTTTTAATGGTTGCATAACCTTTCTTGACCACCAAGGCATTTTATTGAAGTTGTAAACTCCTCCGAAGAGTCCTAGGGCTGCGGGTTTTAAACCGTATTTGGCGGCGTTTTCCTCAAGGTATCTTCTTCTTGCTTCCTGGATTGCCTTGGTTTTTTCCTCTTCCTTTTCGGCTAAGGGCTGTGCGCTTCCGCAACAAACAAATAAAGCTAGCTTCTTATCCCTTAATTCTTTTTTAAAATCTTTCAAGAATTTTTCAGCCTCTCCTGTCCACTTGTGGATTTGGATTCCACTGCCCACTATGACAAGCTGGTAATCAGCTATGTCCCTTATTTTTTCCTCTTTGGCGTTGACAACTTTTACATGAAATCCTTCCATGCGTAGAATTTGGGCGATACCTTCAGCTGTATCTGCTGCAGCTCCATATCGGGTTCCATAAACAATTAAAGCCTTATTCATTTCTTAACACTCTAAAACGCGCCTTTACAGCATAAGCCTTAGAAAACGTTGAACCAATTCTCAAATAAGCTGATTTCTTTTCTCGCATGATAAAATGTTGTTATCCATTGCATTTAACACTATGGATGGCTTAGAAGGCTGCACCATGCCGCAAGGGGCAGAGTATAAGGTAACATGCAAAAAACAAATTTATGGTTAAAGAAAAGGCTGCTTATCAAATTTCATCTAATGTTTTTGACAGGTATGGTCCGTCGTGTCGGTATCCAAACCGCATATAGTATTGTTTTGTTCCTAACGCGCTTATAACAAGGATTTTTTTGAAACCGTATTCTTGGCTTGTTATGCGTTCCGCTTCGCTTAATAAGACTGCGCCGTAGCCTTTGTGTTGCCATGCTTTGGATATGTGTTTGCCTACGGGCACTAGTGGGCCGTAAACGTGGAGTTCGCGGATTATGCTGCTTGGGTGGGCTTTTATTTCTGGTCTGTGCGCCTTTTCCGAAGGAATACGCAGACGTAAATAGCCTATGAGCACGTCGTTTTCCTTGTCTTCTGCTGAGATGAAGAGTTCCTCGCCTCCAGAAGCCTCATAACGAGTTGTCAAGATTTTCACGTTTTCTGGGTTTGGCTTCACGCCGTCAGCCAACAGACGGTGGCCTACTTCTCGGCATCTTATGCACCGGCACCTCAAGCCTTGCTCCTTCAGTTTCTGCTGAACCAGTTGGCGTAGGTTACTCCGTTTTACACCTGCCACAATAAGCGGAGCTGGAATATCGCGTTGAACACGCATTATGCGAACCCAAGGCGGAATCATTTTCTTAACTTCAACGATTAGACTTGCAGCCTCTTCGTTCGTGTAGGGCTTGTACTCTCCCCGTATATACCACTCGTATGCTTTTGTGCCCTTCAAAACTAGGCATGGGTAAATCTTAATCATGTCCGGCTTAAAGGCTGGATTAGAGAAAACTTCTTTGAAGGCTTCCAAATCCTTCTCAATGCTTGAGCCGGGCAGCCCGGGCATCATGTGGTAAACAATTTTTAACCCAGCGTCCTTCAATACTCGCGTAGCCTCAACCACATCCTGAGCAGTATGTTTTCTACCCACAAGGCGGTAAATCTCGTCGTCGGGGTTTTGGACACCCAGCTCGACGCGTGTAACCCCCATATCCAGCATTTTGTCCGCATGCCTCTCCTTAGCCCAGTCAGGCCGTGTCTCCACAGTGATGCCAACATTTCGTATAGGACTCGTCTCCGCTTTTCGCTTTGCCTCTTCAAGGCTGGCGGAATCAAAGCCGCTTAACGCGTCTAGGCAGCGCTTAACAAACCATTGTTGATAGGCTTCGGGCGTGGCTGGAAAAGTTCCGCCCATAATGATTAGTTCCACCTTGTCAACTTTGTGCCCAATAGCCCCTAACTGTTCAATGCGGCTTTTAACCTGCCTATATGGGTCGAAGGCGTTCTGCAGTCCGCGCATGGCAGCAGGCTCAAAACCTGTATAGCTTTGCGGAACCCCAAAGGGCGGACCGCCAGGGCAATAGGCGCATGACTCCTGCTGTGGGCAAGGATAAGGCATGGTCATGACAGCGACCACCGTAACGCCTGAAACAGTCCGCGTTGCTTTTCGGCGTAGAACAGGCAGAAGCTTACGCCTTTCCTCAGGCTTTAAGGCGGCAATTATCTCGGGGTTTGAAGGAATCTTCGCAAGCTTATGTTTGGCTGCAACCCGCATCTTAATGCGGTTGACATCCTCTCGGCTAAGCGAAGGAAAACGCATCAAACCTTCAATAATCTCTCGGACAGCCTCTTCCATGTCCAATCTGTTGCAACCACAAAAACCTAGACGCTGAACAGGCAAATAAACAAAACTAAAGTGTTAAGCGCCTAAACCCAGTTCTGCCCGGGCTTGCGCTGCAAAACAACCCGTTTCTCATAGTTACGCTTATTCCTAAACCTGGGAACAGCGCTCTTCTTAGGAGTAGGCTGAATCTTAGGAGTCTGAGACCTAACCTTACCAGCTTTCGAAAGCGAACCATGCGTAGGCAACCAACCCCACCTCAAAAAGGCTAATAGGCGAACAGTAACTCTTAAACCTTTCCCGAACAAAATCCAAAACGGGGCAGGGGTTGCCGAGCCTGGTCAAAGGCGCAGGCTTCAGGAGCCTGTCGCGTAGGCGTTCGTGGGTTCAAATCCCACCCCCTGCACTTTTGCTTATTTTGGGTTTAAAACTGTCGACCTTCACGACAAGATGCTATACAAAAAGTTTAAACTATCCGAGAATATGGTATTTCTTGGGAAATATGACTTTAACAAAAATGTTATGGATGTGCACATGCGTCTTTCTTATATCTTTGCTCTTGCTTTTTCTTAGATTGTTCAATATTTTAGGTAATGAAGCAGATATTTTCATACAATGGATTTCGTCAATCAGCTTAATATTGCTAGGGGTGTTTGTAGGTGTCTTTATCTCAAAGAAACCGATGCAAGTGCGAGCGATGTTAGTGCCATTTCTCTTGTTCGCATCGGGGTTCCTAGCTGCACCATTTGTCATAGTGGGGATGCTCATACTAATTGAAAATGTCTTCAACACAAGAATCAACCCAACAATTTTTGGAATTGGAATTACAGTCTATCTGCTGCTTTATATGGGATTGTGGTTTTGGGCCAAAAGAAAAGGTATGGTCAAGCTATAAAATAACGAATTCTTAACATCATCCTGACAGTTTTAAACTATATTACAAACCTAATCCTCCAGCACTTTCACTGAACCTACCGCAGTGGATTTAAGAGTGAAATTTAACACGGTTTAAACACATAAAATACAGAATATTTGTTAGGGGGCATATTTAATGGAGCTATTTTAGCTCTTCAACTTCTTTTCTGCCTTTCTCCATTTCCTCGACTTGTTCACTGTCCATTTTTAGAAGCAAAGCCTGAAACTCGCCAACATGGGTTTTTTCTTCTCTGGCAACTTCAAGCAGAACCTTCTTTAGCTTCTTGTTTTCGGTTGTTGAGGCGAATTGTTCATAAAGGTTTATGGCGTCTAACTCTGCAATTATCGCTGCCCTCAAAATCTCCATGTCCAAATTTTCTTTGGTAACTTTTTCCATTTTTATGGGCATTTCAGAAAGCATTTTGGCATCCCAAACCCAATATTTAGCCGTTGAATAAAAATGTAACGCCTCGATGCGCCCTTAAAGGGATTGTCTAAATTTTGTTTTCCGTTTCAAAAAATATATTTAGTTCAATGAATAGCATGTTTATGAGATCGTATGAAGAAAGCCTATTTATTTTTGCTTATTGCTTTGCTAGGCGTCTCTGCCATAGGCTTACCATTAGTTTATATCAACTATGTGGCAGACGATAGCCCCTGTGATGAAAACTTCTTTTTTGGGGTTTCCTTCGGCCTCAACACAACAAGAGAGGCAAAAATCCTCATAGACAAGGTGAAAGGCTACACAAACCTTTTCCTCATAAACTCTTGGGACATAAGCACAAACGAAACCGCTTTAAACGAAGTCTGCGATTACGCCGCTGAAGCAAACCTCAAATTCATCGTTTTCTTCAGCTTCGTCTCCCGCATAATATATCCATGGCACCAAACATGGCTAGACACGGCAAAAGCACGGTGGGGAGACAAATTCCTAGGCGCCTATCTCTTCGATGAACCAGGCGGAAAACAAATTGACACAGGCGGGTGGAACGAGGACATGGTAAAGATCTTCAAAAACGCTTCAAACTACAGCGAAGCAGCAAACCTCTTCATAAACACCATATCCTCAATTAACAGCACAAAAGACTTGAAGAGAAGGGGAATTCTAATGTTTACTTCTGATTATGCGCTTTACTGGTTTGACTATTTGGCGGGGTACGATTGCGTCTTTGTTGAGTTCGGATGGAACCACAGTAGAACTCAACACATAGCCCTAGGTAGAGGCGCAGCAAACATGCAAGGCAAAGATTGGGGAGTCATAATCACATGGACATATGAAAATCCGCCTTATTTAGAAAATGGTACACGCTTGCTGGAAGATATGATTACCGCCTACAGGGCAGGAGCAAAATACCTAATAATTTTCAACTATCCAAAAATTAACGAGTATGGCATACTTACAGAGGAACATTTCAACGCCATGAAAAAATTTTGGAATCTAATTCACGCTTCGCGAAAAATGCTTTGGAAAGTAAAAGCCGAAGCGGTGTTTGTGCTTCCTAAAGATTATGGTTGGGGTATGAGAAACCCAGAGGACAAGATATGGGGCTTATGGCCTCCAGACAGTAAAGCCCTGCAGATCTGGAACAACGTGAACAAACTTATCGAGAAATACGGCTTAAAGCTGGACATAATCTACGATGACCCTAAATTCAATTTTGAAGAGAAATATGCTAAAGTTTACTTTTGGAACAGCACAATTAATGGATTCTAAAGCATTTAGTTCTCTTTCAAAAAGGCTTTGAGTTTTTCCGCGAATTTTTCCGGCTCTTCAATGGCTTCACCGTCCCAAAGGAGGTATGGGAGTTTCACCAAGTAAAAGGATCTGTCTCTGGCTAAAACTTGCAGGTGAGGGTGAAAAATGGAGGGGCCTGCAGGCGTTAAATAGTTGATTATGAAAACTGGAAAACGCGTTAAAGGCGCCTTTTGGCTTAGGCGCTTAAGGTATTCGATTCCACCTTTAAAGTTGCCGAAAAATAGTTCAGGCGTAAAACCTCTAAGTCTCAAATAGTGTTCTTTCGACAGAATTGCTAAAACGCTTTGCTCTGCATGTCCCAGCAAGTTTGGAATAACGACAGTGTCGCCGAAGAATATGCGTCCTTCAGGAAACATGGGTGTTTTTGTTTTCACACTTTCTGGCAAAAGGGGCATGTGGCTCTTGTTTTCTCAGCAATAGCATTAACAAGTTCCCAGTCTGAAGTTAAGAATTTGCTCGCATAATTTAACATTCCCTTTATGACGGTGGTGTTGTGACCTATCAACGCATCTGTTCTATACTCAAAAGTTACAGTATCCTCTTCAAAATTCTTCAAAGGACTCAAAATTCTAGTCCGTTTAACAACTTTTTCAAATTTTATCACGTTAAACTCCTCTTTCCATGAATTGACATCCAAAACTTAAATTGGTTTTTGCCATAAACCCATTAATTATGCTTGGAAAACGTAAGGAAAGATTTCAAGCTGTTTACAATTGCCCACCTAGAACAGATTACCTCCATAATTATCCGGCATATAGCAGCATGTTAACAACAGTTATAGGGCAGTCTTCTCTTGACTCCCAATTAAGGTGCTTAAAATGAGCGAAGAAGTCTTGAAAGTAACGTTAGTAGAAGAGCAGCGTAAGGCGACTGCAACCTCTCTTGGGCATCTTGAACAACTTGCCTTTAATCTTATGGAAGTTGAGAAGCTTATTGAAGAGTGCAAGGGTAAACTTTCCGACACTGAACGGGAGCTTGCTGATTTTAGACAGAAACGCGAGCTTGAAAGAAGATTCAGCGAGCTCACAGGTGTTCCATACGAAGATAAGTCTCAAGAGCTTGAAGAAAAGGTTAAATCCCTAAAAGAGCAGCTGGAAGGTCTATCCGCTGAAAAGGTTAAACTCCGCAGCGAAATCCTCTCAGGATTAGCCAGCGCCACATTACCCATAGAACCTGTCGGCTGCTCAGAAGCTTCAGGTGAAGAGGTTTCCTTCAAATTCCGTGACGGCGCAAAATATCCGGCGATAACCGCCTTCATTAAAAAGGAGTTGAATTTTGGGCTCCCACCAGTATACGTTGCACTTGCTCCTGAAGGCCTCAAAGTGGTAGGCATAAATGACAAGAATGCAGCAATCAAAGAAGTGATAAAGATCATTGAAAGCTTAAGGGCCAAAGCATCCGGCGAGCTTGGACATTACACCTATGCGGGTTTGAATGAGAAGCCAACAGCGGAAGAGTTTCCATCTAAAGGCATACTTTCACCGTTCAAAAAATTACATGCCGTAAAAGATCATAAATGGTTACATAAAACTGCAGGCTTATAGCTTCCTCCTTCTACTCATGCTTAAAACGTTGCCTCGACGAATTATTTGATTGT
>JBNASL010000057.1:0-8202 GCA_049717905.1 Candidatus Bathyarchaeales archaeon
TAATATTTATAAATATTAGGTGATTTCTAAAAAAATAAACGACTTGATTTATAAAATTGCTTGCGGGCTATTCCATTAGCACCTTGCCCTTGCCGTAAGGAACAAGCTCTCTAATTTTCTCAATTGAAGTCTTAAGAACTTTTTCTCGGTGCTCTTTTGGCGTTTTCTCGGCAAGCCCTTTCAGAATATTTTTGAACAGCTCTCTTCCACCTGCGTCTCCAGGCACTATGATGACGTAGGCTTTTGTTTTTGCTTTAACCGCGTCAACGGCCCCGCCTATAAAAGCTATTTCGCCAGTTTCCTCTTCAACCAAAACGCCTATGGCTGTTCTTAGAGGTGTGCTTCGCATCCAATTACGCTTACCACTTACCGCGAAAGCCCCGTGTGGAACATACTCTCCAGATCCTCCAGCTTTGCTTAGCTGTTCAGGCATAACCCAGTAGACATCGGTGGAAGCGAAGCCTTCGCGCCAGCTTCTGGAAAAGGCGGCTGCAAACTCTGCGGCTTCCCGTAAACACTGTTCGCTTGGTTGTTTTCCCTCTGTTTTAACAGCAACAAAAGGCGCACCTACAATGTCTGCATGGAAAACTATGTCGTTTGGCGCTGTATACTTTTTGATGATAACTTCGTTGCTTGTGGCGTCTTTACCGGCAACTATGAGAAAACCGTCAGAGGATGTGAACCATCTGAACTTTTCAAACCACTTTTTACTTTTGATCTTGCGCTTGGCGAACTCTTCTAAGGCTTTAGCTGGCTTAGCATGCTCTAGAGCTTCTGCTTCTCTAAGTTTGGCTTCAGCTTCTTCAAATTTTTTCTGTGTCTCTTCTAAGGCTGTTTTGGCGCCTTCTAATTTACGCTTAGCCAGCTTAGCCCTCTCATAAAATTTCGCAGCGTTCGTAAACAAGTCTTTTTGTAAGTCTAAGCCAAAGCGTAAGCCTTCAACACAGACGTTAACTATTCGCTTCTGCTCATCAAAAGATTCAAAAAAAATGTGGGGCTTCAAACCTTGGCGTTTCCCAGCTGAAATCTCAGAGAGTATCTCACTCCATTCCTTTCCAGTTTTTCTGTCTTCTGAAAACTTGTCCAATAAAGTTTGAAGTTCCCCCGAATGCATGTAAATTGTGTCGCCGATTTGCCTATATTTTTCTGCGCTTTGTTCTGCTTCTTTTAGAGCTTTCTCTTGTTCAGCCATCACCCTTCCAAGACGTTCTACTTCTCGCTTAAGCGCGTCCACTTTTTCCCCAACTTCAACTTCCTCTAAAACGGTGATTCTGGCGTAAAACTCGTCTAACGCTTCATTGAAGCTGGTATACGCCTGCGCTTTCAGCCCTTCATAACGCTTAAGTCTTAAGGGGGTAACATCAACGAACTCGCCATTCTCATCTAAAACTATGTTCGGCTCAAGTTTTCCATTAAAAACTTGAAAGATTAGTTCTTGCAAACAGTTGTAGATGGCTTCAGTTTGATGGATGTTTAAGCTATTGCATTGTGTAGTTTTATCTATTCCAAGCCTCAACAAAACTTCTTCAGCGTAAACTCCGCCAATGCCTAAGAACCGTGCGAGAGCCCTAACAACCTCAATATCCATAAAACTTTTCAAACCTTCAAGAAAGGCTTGTTTGCTGATTTTAAGCGGATTCTGCCCGCTTGGAGGCGCGAAACAAAAGATTTCGCCTCTGAGAATGTTTCTGTCGCGCATGCGCTTATAATGCAGAGCTTGTAGAATCTTGTTTTCGCCGTCCACGAGGATTAGGTTGCCTTCTCCAAAAAGTTCTAGAACAAGCCGGAAAACGCTTATATTGCTTTTAAAATGGAAAACTACAACGCGTTCAAACTCATATTGCTCGACACCAGTTAGCCAGCTGCCCCTAAGATTTTTCCTTAAAGCCATGCAGAAAGCCGGGGGAACTAATGGTTTCTCCAAAGCATAAGAGGTTATGTGAAGGCGTCTCCCAGCCTCTAAAACCAACGTAAAAGCAGCTTCGCCGCGTCCACGCAGTTTAAGCAGTAAGGTTTTCCCGTTTAACTGGTAAACATTGATAACCCTAGAATTTACAACGGCTTCTCTTAATTCGCGAACAGTTGCAGCAACGTCAAAACTTGTGAACTCTTTCTTTTGCAAGTTTGAATCCCTTTATCAATTTTAATTTATGAGGGGTTAAGTTATAAATAGGCAGCTTTAAATTTAAAGAGAATAGAACCTTTAGAAGGCGTTAAAGGTCATGAAACCCCTAGAAGCTCTATACTGGTCGAGGTTTGTTTTAGGCATAGTGGCCGCCCTCGTATGTATAGGCTACGGCCTAGCAACAAACACTGTTCGCACGGATATTTTCAATATTAACATTTTCATGAACGGCCTTGCCTTCGCAATAATAGTTTACATGATATCCTACTACCTGATTAAGCCAAGGCTTCTGCTGAAGGTGGAGAAATCGCAGAAAATTCTAACCACTGGAATAGGCATATATTTCCTCTCTTGGCTGGTTTTCTGGATATTACTATACACGATAATTGCAACTTTTTAAAAGAAAAGTTTAATCTTCCAAAAATTCCTCCATAGTTGCTTGACTTTTATCTTTCTCCGGAGTCTTATTCTCCTCTTCGGAAAAGCCGCCTTTGGATTCTGCGTTTACAATGTTTATTTTGCTTAACACCCGTGTAAAATCAGCCCATGCTGAGAAGAATCCGCGGTCAAAATCTCCGTGAAGCCTATTTTTAACATGGTTCAGAAACTCCTTCCTATAGGCTTGCAGGGCTTCCTTATCATTTAAATCCAATTTCGTAAAGAAAGAATAGGAGTCGCTGTTATTAGCCCTTCGTATAAGCAGCATTCCATATAAAGCCCTAAAATAGCCTCTGTTCCACTCTGTTTTGTGCATTTTCTGCTTAAGCCTTTCCAGTTCTCGTTCTGCCTCAGCAAACTGTTTGTTAACAAGGAGCTGGGCGAAACGAGTGACCAAAGCTGAGGGTATAGGCATTTCAACGCCCACTTGACTTGGTTTTCTCTTCTTCAGAAATGTCCTCTATTCCATTTTCGGTTATTTTAAATATTTCTTCTCCTTCTGGAAGGTAGGGGCTGGAAACTAGTCGGGCAATTCGCACCGTGCCATGGGCGGCTCTTCTCAAATAAAGACGCGTGTGGCTTGTGTGTCCAACTATGTGTCCGCCGATGGGGCTTATGGCGTCTCCGAAGAACATGTCTGGCTTGGCCATAACCTGGTTTGTTACGACTGCCACGGCGTTGAAGGCTCTGGCTATGCGGATAAGCCTATGCATATGCTTGTTAAGTTTCTGTTGCCTTGAAGCAAGCATCTCACGTCCAATGTATTCGCTTCTGAAATGGGCTGTTAAGGAGTCAACTACAATAAGTTTAACGTTATTCTGCTTAACTACTTCGTCAGCGTTTTCCAGGAGGAACATTTGATGGTCTGAAGTGTAAGCTTCAGCGTAAATAATGTTTTTAACGACGTTTTCAGGGTCGAGCCCCAAGTGCCTAGCCATCTGCACGATGCGTTCTGTTCTGAAAGTGTTTTCCGTGTCTATGTATAGGGCGGCGCCGTTAAGTCCGCCTCTTTCAGGGGGCAACTGCACGTTTACGCATAACTGGTGGCATATTTGGCTTTTGCCGCTTCCGTATTCGCCGTAAAACTCTGTGATTGTTTGGGTTTCTAAGCCGCCGTCCAGAAGTTTATCTAAGGCTTTGCTTCCAGTGGTTAAGCGTAAAACGTTCTGGCGCATTTTGAGAAGTTCATCAGCCCTTATGAAGGATATGCCGATTGAAGAGCGGGCGGCGCTAATTATGGCTAGTGCCTTTTTCTCGCTTATACCCGCGGGCTCCAACTCGCGAACCGTGGCCATAGCCAAAGACTCAACTGTGTGAAAACCTAACTCCTTAAGTTTCTGGGCGGTAGCCGGCCCGATTCCCGGAAGGTCCTCTAAAGACTCATACCTCTGCTTTTTTAAGCCTTCCTCTTCCCCGGACATGAGCATCCCACGAAACAGTTAACCTAGGCAGTATTTAAAGCAAGCGAGGAATTTGAGTGTTCAAAATCTGGAGAGATCAGTTAAAGTGAACAACGCTGATGGTTTTTCCGCTAAATTTTTATTTTCCATATCCTTGTTTTTGGAAAACGTTTAAGCTCTGCGGCGACAAAAGACAAGCCGTTAAATCTGTGTTGGGGAGAGTCTTGAAAGCAACTGTTGTGGAGAGGGTTGCCTTCAACCTCTTGAAGCAAGCTGTGATATATCTGCCTAATGAAGTGAAAGAAGCGTTAAGGAAGGCGTATATGGAGGAAGCAAGTGAGGCTGGCAAAATTCAATTGGGCGCTATTCTTGAAAATGTGGAGCTTGCTGAAAAGCATAAGGTTCCTATGTGTCAAGATACAGGTATAATAAGTTTTTACGTTAAAGCTGGAGCTGACGTGAAAGGTCTCGGTATGGTGGAAGATGCCCTTGTAAAGGCGACGCGAAGAGCGACCAGAGAAATTCCTTTGAGACCTAATGCTGTTGACCCGATAAACAACAAAAACAGTGGAGATAACACTGGAAGGTTTATGCCCTATATGGAATGGGAGATTGCCGCAGGCGACAGCCTTGAATTGACAGTTATGCCTAAAGGAGGAGGCTCAGAAAACGTTTCCGCATTTGGCGTGCTCTTGCCCGGTGAAGGGTTTAAAGCGCTGAAAAAATTTGTTGTCGACGCTGTAGTTAAGGCGGGTGCTCAGCCTTGTCCCCCTATAATTTTAGGTGTTGCCTTCGGCGGCGGAGCAGACGTCGCTATGAAACTTGCTAAAAAAGCTCTTCTCAGACCTTTAAATGAGCCTAATCCAAATCCTGAATTGGACAAGCTTGAGAAGGAACTTTTGGAGGCGGTTAACATGACTGGCATAGGGCCCATGGGGTTAGGCGGAAAAACCACTGCTTTAAGGGTTCATGTGGACTACGCTTTTAGGCATACCGCCTCCTTTCCAGTGGCTGTTGCCTTCAACTGTTGGGCGGCTAGAAAAGCATCTGCAAGGATTTACGCGGATGGAACAGTTGAATATTTAATCCATAAAACAGAAGGGTGAACCTAAACATGGCTACCTATCATCTTAAAACTCCCATATCTGAGGAGGAGATTCGCAAGTTAAAGGTTAACGATATAATTTACATAACTGGGACTGTGGTTACAGTGAGGGATCAAGCTCACAAAAGAGCATTAAAATATGCTAAGGAAGGGAAGCCTTTACCCATAAACCTTGAAGGATTAGCTGTTTTTCACTGCGGCCCTCTGGTCAAAAATGAAGGTGGTAAATGGGTAGTTTTAGCCGCTGGCCCGACAACGAGCACCCGCATGGAGCTTTTTGAAGCCGAATTCATTGAAACCTTCAAGTTTAGAGTTGTTATCGGTAAAGGCGGAATGGGTGAAAGAACAACCAGCGCCATGGCAAAGTATGGAGCCGTTTATAGCGCTTTTACAGGCGGCGCGGCAATTTTAGCTGCGAAAGCCATAAAGGCTGTTAAGGGTGTGGAGTGGCTTGATTTGGGTGTTCCTGAAGCCATGTGGATTTTGGAAGTTGAAGATTTTGGTCCCTTAACGGTTGCTATAGATTCCCATGGGCGCAACCTTTTCATGGAAATTGCCCAAAAAGCTGAGGAGAGCCGAAGCCGAATCTACGAGAAGCTGGGCTTATAGTTCTCTGCTCATTACGTAAGCGTCTTCGCCGTCTGAATAGTACCCGTGTATTGTTCTGGTTATTTTAAATCCAAGTTTTTTGTATAGGCTTATTGCGGATGTGTTGGTTACTCTAACTTCTAGAAAACATTGTTTAGCATTGTATAGGCGCATGCCCTCCATGGCTTTTGTTACTAGGGCTTGTCCTATGCCTTTTCCTCTGTGCTGGGGCATAACGGCTATTGAAACAATGTGGCCCTTTTTTATGAAGCCGCCGAAACCAAAATTTGATAGGCCTGTTTCAATGCGGCACATTACGTAACCTACGATTTCGCCGTTTTCCTCCGCCACAATAAATGTCTCTGGAAACCTTTCATGCAAGTCTATGAAAAAATAGTCCACATAGTTTTCTGGAAGGCAGGCGCGGTTAATGTATGTGACGCGTTCCAAGTCTTTCGGCGTGAACTTTCGAAGTTTAAAGGTTTGCTGCAAACTCCTACTTCCATGACGCTTATCCTATGCGAAATCTACCGTTATATTTCCAACATTTAAAATTTTCCAAAGCTTTAATGATTTTCTTATTTGCGTATTGAATTGTACGGCGCATTAACGACGAGATTTAAGTGTTTACTTTTTGTTTGTTTTTTGTTTACGCTGAGGAGATTTATCAAGCCACATGATTCCAAACACTGCAAATACTGTTTCGAGAATGAACACTGATAAAACCATGACGTTTCCCTTATTTGTGTGCTCTGATGGGGGATCGAACATTTCTTTGAAAACACTGTACGAGGGTTCTCTTTCGCTTATTTCATGCGTCTTTGCGTCAACATTAAAAAGCCCATAAGTCCATCCGTCGTAGTGCACTTCTTCTTGTCCGCTCCAATACCATAACTGATAAACTTGTGCAATATTCGGTGTTTTCATGACTCTATTGCGAATTAATTGGGCGGTCTTTGTGTCCCATACGGGAAACTCATTAATATGAATAGGTTTTTTTAACTGCTCAGAATACTTCTCACAAATTTCTATCACATTTTCCGCTCTTTCATATGCTTCAAAACAATATTTTGCACGATCTAAAGGAATAAAATGCTTGGATGGTGGTTCACGGTAAGCCCAAAGGTTCACACCTATATAGTCAGAGTAGTTTCTCCAAAAGGGAACACAATCTTCTTCTATAGAAGCGTTTTCTGGAAATCCCCAATAATTCGCCCAAAAAGTATAAGGCATTAGAAACTCTGTGCTAAAAGGGATTGTGCTCATGTTTTTCCATGTCAAATATTCCCTTTTCATTATTGTTTGGGCCATTTCTTTTGTCCTAAAATGATTATAAGGCTCGTTGAAACCCACCATTAAAATTACATTTTCATGTTTTGCTAACAGTTCGCTTAAGTTTCCATACCAGTTCTTGTACCAAGTTTGGCTAAATGTCTCCGTGTCATTAAGCTTCCAAAAAGGATAATCATAATAACCATACTTCTCAATGAAAGCATAATCGCATTGTATCACGATTTTGTAATCTTGTAATTCATCTAACCATTTTGACAAACGAATTTTTGCATCCCATATGGCGTTGGTCGTGTTGTCTCCAACCCAAACACACAATTGGACTCCTTCAACAACTTGTAAGTCATTCAACATAGACTTGATTAAAGCAGGCTCCAAATCATCATTAAGATGAGTAACCACAAAGACGTCATAAACCTGTTCATCTGCCTCAACCGGTTGTCTTGTCATTCCAAGCCAAGCGCTTAAAAACGCTATGTTAACCAAAATAAACATGCATAAAACGCCTAAAAAAGCTTTCACTTTTACACCTTTCCCAATTTGTTGCACATTGGGGTTTTAGTCGCCTGTCTTAACTTCTGGAAAAGTGTAATTTCCATAGGGCATAGTCCAGACTTTCGCGTTCTCCCCGGCTGTTTTGAATGCTTCATTTAGGGCTTCATTCACTGTCCGCGCTGTCTTCAGCTTAAAAATGTTCGTTGCATAATAGTCTGGCATGGCTGAAACAAGGATAATTTGGGCTTTCTGTAAAGCCTTGAGCAAATAGTAAGCCTTGTGTCCTCCCAAAACGAAGTTGCGTTTGATTTCTCGTTCAATAGTTTTTAAATCTTTATACTTAACCATCCAATCGTAAAAGACTTGGTTTCCATGCCCTTCGGGACACTCGGCAGCCAATATTATTACGCCTCCACGCTTAACCACTTCAAGGGCGCTGTCAACACCCTTATATGCTTGGAAAAAGTTCACGTCTGCCGGATGACCTCCTGGACTTACAGCAACTATGTCGGCTCTGCGGTCTACGGGTATACGATACATTTCATCTGCAACTTTCACGCCTTCATAGAAGGCTTGCTCCAAGTCTCCTGCAAACGCCTTGACGATCTCGCCTTTGCTGTTGGTTACAACGTTTAAAATGAAGTCAACTTTCGCCATTTTCGCAGCTTCCATCATGTCTTCGTGAACGGGGTTTCCGTCTAAAACACCTGTTTTAGCGTTTGGGTGCAGAAGCATAGCGTGATTCGCTTTTATAGTTTCCT
>JBNASL010000058.1:0-8174 GCA_049717905.1 Candidatus Bathyarchaeales archaeon
GGTGGAGCCTTCAAAGTTACAGATGGGTTGGCTATGGAATTTGGAGATGAACGAGTTAGAGACACCCCCATATCAGAATCCGCCATAGTGGGCGTAGCAGTTGGCGCAGCAATAACCGGAATGCGTCCCGTTGCCGAAATAATGTTTGGAGATCTAGTGGCTTTAGCTATGGATCAAATTGCAAACCAAGCAGCAAAACTTAGATATATGTTCGGAGGGCAAGCAAAAGTTCCCTTGGTTATTAGGACGCCTTTCGGAGCTGGAGTTAACATTGCTGCTCACCACTCCCAAAGCTTGGAGGCTTGGTTCATGCATGTTCCAGGCTTATATGTGGCTGTGCCTTCAACGCCTTACGATGCCAAAGGTCTTTTAAAGAGTGCAATTCGCGGAAATAATCCCGTCATGTTCTGTGAGCATAAACTTCTATACCCGATTGAAGGCGAAGTTCCAGACGAAGAATACACTGTTCCTTTCGGGGTTGCGGACATTAAAAAGGAAGGTTCCGATGTGACTGTTGTGGCTACCCTTTACATGGTTCACAAAGCCCTTAAAGCTGCGAAGGAACTTGAGGCGGAAGGCATAAGCGTGGAAGTTGTTGACACGAGAACTTTAGCGCCTCTTGACAAGGAAACCATAATTGCCTCGGTTAAAAAGACTGGAAGACTTGTTGTTGTTAGCGAAGACTGCAAAACCGCCGGCGTAAGCGCAGAAATATCCGCAATGGTGGCTGAAGAGGCAATAGACTATTTAGATGCTCCAATAAAGCGTGTTGCTGAGCCTGACACTCCGATACCCTTTAGCCCGCCTCTTGAACAACATGTGATTCCAGATGAGAAAGCCATAATTAGGGCTGTTAAGGAGATTGTCTGACATGCCGACCAAAGTTGTTATGCCAAGGCTTAGCCTAACAATGAAGACTGGAACCGTTGGCAGATGGTACAAGAAAGAAGGCGAAAGCGTAGAAAAGGGCGAACCAATAGTTGAAGTGATTTCTGAAAAAGCTGTTTACGACTTAGAGGCACCAGCCTCAGGTGTATTACGCAAAATTCTTGTAGATGAAGGTGTCGACGTTCCTGTTGACGCGGCAATAGCCATAATAACCGCCCCAGATGAGCCTTTCTCAGAAGCAGAAATAGCCTTCGAAATGCCCAAAGAAGGTGTTGAAGAAGAGGTTAAAGAGAAAGTTTTAGCTTCACCCGCTGCAAAACGCTTGGCGCGAGAATACGGCATAGACTTATCTCTCATTAAAGGCACTGGTCCAGAAGGAAGAATAGTTGAGGAAGACGTGAAAAGGTTCATTGAAGAAGCTAAGGGGATGCTGCCAAAGGTTAAAGAGATTATTCCGTTAAGCGGTTACAAGAAGACCTCAGCTGAAAGAGTTTCCATGAGCTTTAAAACAGCTCCCCACAGTACAATAATAATGAGCGTTGATGTTTCAAAAGCCGCTTTGCTTCATGAAAGGCTTCAAGTATCTTACACAGCCATAATTGTTGGAGCTGTTGCAAAGGCATTAGCTGAAAACCCGTTAATAAATTCAACATTTGAAGGAGACAAAATAAGAGTCTTTGAAGATGTAAACGTGGGCGTGGCAGTTGCCACTGAACAAGGCTTAGTCGTACCCGTCATACATAACACAGATAAAAAGACATTGAAGGAAATAGACTCTGCCATTAAAGACTTGACAGCAAAAGCTAGAGAAGGAAAACTGAAAAGGGAAGAGCTGAGCGGCGGAACATTCACAGTTTCAAACCTCGGCATGTACGAAGTTGAGTTCTTCACGCCTATAATAAATCCGCCGGAAGCCGCCATCCTCGGCGTTGGAAAAATCGTTGAAAAACCTGTAGCCCTAGACGGCAAAATAGAGTTTAAGCCCTTCATCACCCTAAGCCTATCCTACGACCATAGAATAGTAGACGGAGCCCCAGCTGCAATTTTCCTACAAAAAGTAAAACATTACATGGAATCTCCAGAATCCCTTGAAACTTAAAAATGGACCAATCTTCTACAAGGGCTAGTTATCCACACAAAAACCTTTTGAAGAAGCTAACGTGTAGAAATCGGTAGAAAATATGAAGAAACAGCACCTCTTATGTTTACTCTTCATTCTGGTAGTGCTTGTAGTCAGCATTATCCTATTTGCTTCGCTGAGCAGTAAGACAACAAATTCTAAGCCTATATACTACACCTACAACATTGTCAACATTTATCCCCATGACGAAAATGCTTTCACTCAAGGGCTAGTATACGACGATGGTTGGCTTTATGAAAGCACAGGATTGTATGGGAACTCTACACTTCGCCGTGTGAAGTTGGAAACAGGCGAAGTTCTTCAGCTTTATGCTCTTCCAGACAAGTATTTCGGAGAAGGAATTGCGATTTTTGATGACAAAATTGTTCAGCTGACATGGCGAGAGCACAAGGGGTTCATTTATGATAAACACACGTTTAAGCTGCTGCATGAGTTTAACTATTCTACTGAAGGTTGGGGAATCACTTATGACGGTAATTGGCTTATAATGAGCGATGGAACAGCGAATTTGTATTTCCTAGACCCGGAAACCTTTGAAAAGGTTAGACAAGTTGAAGTGCATGATGTTTCGCCAATAACGTATCTCAACGAACTTGAATATATTCATGGCAGAGTTTATGCAAACATATGGATGGAGGAAAAAATTGCAATTATTGACCCTCAAACAGGGCAAGTTGTAGGATGGATAGACCTCAGCGGCATTCAAAACATGGAAAAACGAGACATGAACGATGTACTTAACGGAATCGCATACGACGCTGAAAAAGATAGATTATTCGTGACAGGCAAAAGGTGGTCGCATATATTTGAAATTAAGCTAATTCCATTGGAGACAGGTCAAAAGTTTTTTGAAAGTTCGTTATTTGCCTTAAACCAAGCTTCATATCTAGATTTTTCTATTAAAGTAAACGTTTTACCGTGTTTTAACATGTCTCTCACGGGTAAGCATAAATGCAACAAAATATAATTTTGATTTAGGGTGCAGTTATGGGGCTTATAGGTGATTTTGCAAAGGCAATACTTATATTAACCGTAGCTTTTTGGCTTTTCCTTATTGTCGAATTTAGCGTGATGGGACAGCAAGTCCTAGCTTTGTTTTTGCTTATTGCCTTCATAATTCCTCTGAGCATGATACTTTATGAGCGTAGAAAATACCATAAAAGACCTAAATAATCTAAATTGGAACGTTTTCAACTCTTCAAATAAATTGTCTTGAGATGCAAAGTCCATATGGAAATTATTTTTAGTTTAAAAATGAGAAAATGGATGTAGTCCAGAAAAATAGACCTTGCACGTTTTTATGTCTATGAACGAAGCATTAAATAACATAGTGGATACCGATTATATGGAGAAAATATGGGAAATATGCGAGAAGACCAGCAACGCGCAGAGATTTTTGATGCTTTAGGGCATCCTACTCGAATACTCATACTGAAAGCATTGAACGAAGAACCGTTGGGTTTTGCTGATTTGAAAAAGAAAGTGGGCATTGAAAGTAGTGGACATCTTCAACATCATTTGAATAAACTTGATGGTTTAATACAAACTGATGAGTATGGAAAATACCGTCTTTCAGAACATGGTAGAGAGGCTCTGCTGATTGTTCAGACAGTCGAGAAGGCTGCTAGTTCAGCATCTGAACCCGTAAAAAGTCGCCGCGGCTTACGGAGCACTCAAATTCTAAAAGTGATCTCCATACTACTTGCTGTTGCGTTGGTTGCCACTTCAGTAATTGCCGCATTTGAATATGTTCAGCTACGGTCACAGTTTGGAAACCCGTCTAAAATGAGTGTAGTTTGGAAACGTGAGCTCTACGTCAACATAGCATACTTTACAGTCGCAGACGGAAAAGTGTTCACTGTAACTCTTGAAGGAGATGTGTATTGTTTTGACCAGCAAGATGGTCAAACTCTATGGAGCCAAAGTTTAGGAGGGTACGCTACGTCCAACCAAATTATTGTTGAAAATGGGCGAGTGTTTGTAGGCTCTCGGAGATCCGTATTGAACTGTCTTAGTGAAGACAACGGAAAAATCCTGTGGCAGTTTGCTCCGAATCTAAGTTCCAGCAGAGCATCTAAAAACGCCCCTGTATTTTCGCTTTTTGCTGGAAGAGTGTTTACAACAGGAGATGGATTTTACGCTTTGAAAGCTTCGGATGGAAAATTACTTTGGGGATACCCCTATGGGTCTGTTCCAAATTATGTTGGAATTGGAGGTTGGGCAGTTGCAGGTAACCGCGTTTTTGCAGGCGGCTGGGACAACGGCGATAAATTATTCTGCTTTAACATGGATGATGGCTCAATTCTCTGGCAGTATGACATGAACGATGTTAATATTTCCCCTATCATCAGTAACGGCCGAGTATTTGTATGGAATTATAACAATGGCACATCAATAGTATGTTTCGATGAATCAGAAGGGCAGTTTTTATGGCAATTCGATGCGAATGCAACAATTTTCCAGCCAACTCTTTATGACAAGCTGTTACTGTTTGGAGATGCCAATGGCAATTTCTACGCTTTGACTGGAGAAGGTTCGCCTATCTGGACTTTCACGAGCAAACATGAAACGTCTAACTATCCAGGTTCGGCTGCACCTATAATATTTAACAATACTGTGATTGTCGGATATGAAGCAGGATATGTTACTTGCCTAAGAATGTCCGATGGAAAGCTGGTTTGGCGAACACCTGTTCTAGGCAATGTTAGAAGTTTAACCCTAGGTAACAACGAGCTCTTTGTGACTTCAGGTCCATCTGGAACAAACTTGTTTATTATAGACCCATATTCTGGCAACATTCAAGAGAAGCGAACTTTTGAGTATTGGAGTTTTCCACCAATATTCGTGGATAACAAACTGTACATTGCTGCTGATAGAAGCGTAATCGCATTTCAAATAGCGTAACCTTCAATTTTTTCTAGAATATGCTGGTACAGTCCATCTCTGTTTTCGTAGGTCACAGTGAATATTTCCGCATCTTCTCTCGCTTTTACCATTTCTATAAGCTTGTCTTTCGCCCTCCAATGGAGGGCTCCTATTACAAGTTTACCGCTTTCAACAGCCTCTTTAACTGCTTGTTTAAACTTTTCTGAAAAAAGCTCCATAGGCCCTATTTCGTCGATGATTACAAACTCGCAATCTTTTACTGTACTAATGATGGCGCCAACACCTGTGTTGTTTAAATCTTCTAGGTTAACGCGGTATTTGCCCACTTGTGGGCCTGTTTTTTGGTTTACATGGGCGAGCCATCCGCGTTCTTTAGTTTCTAAATTTAAAATTTCAAAGCCAATCCGTGTCCCGCCCTCTCGAACTTCACGGCTTACCATTCCGCCTACGCGGTAGCCTTTAGCCTTCAAAGCTTCAACAATTTTCAATAATATCGTTGTCTTTCCAATGCCTGGACTGCCTGTCAGAAGAAATATGCGCTTCCGCAAGTTTGCCACTTCACACTTTCATTTAAATTAGGCTTTTATGCGTTAAAATTTTCGCCGTTTTAAACCAGAAGTCTAATATTTCAATGAAACTGTTTTGCTAATTGAGCTTGCAGTCTTTGAGGTAAAGACGGAAATATGAACGCCGAGAAAGGGCATGAAAGCGCTATGTCTTCGTTCGAAAGGCAGCTTAGCGATTGGATTACGCGGAGACATGGCAAAGTCTTCCGTTTAGCTTTGCTGCTTATTCTCGCCTTACTCGTGTTTCTTGCCTCATTCCGTTTCACCGTAGGCGGCTTAAAAGAATGGGTTCAAATCGAACCAGCAGCCATCCTCAACATAACTATCCAGCTATTCACCATAATGAACCCTATAAGCACGCTTCCAACCTTTCTCATATACACCGGCAATCTTAAAGAAGACGAAAGGCAGAAGATAATAACCACAACCACAATGATAGTTGTTGCTCTTCTCTTGACTTTCACCCTTTTTGGGCCACTCATCCTTTCAGCCTTAAATGTTTCTGTCACCAACTTCAGGTTTGGAGGAGGAATCCTCCTCATGGTCTTAGCGGTGGACATGCTTGGAGGAATGTCCCGAACAAAAACCATAGACCTCAAACAGGTGGCGGTTGTACCCTTGGCAACGCCACTTTTAGTTGGACCTGGAACCATGACAACACTGATTGTACTGTCAAACTCTTACGCTATAATAAACATTCTAGTAGGCGGCTTAATCGCTGCTTTAGGTGTATACCTTACTTTACGCGCCGCTCCATTCCTAGTCAAAGTTGCTGGCAGCAACGGCATTCAAGCAGCAAGCCGAATAATGGCTGTCATAATCGCCGCCATAGCCTCCCAAATGCTATATGCCGCTTTACTGGATTGGGGCATAGCCAAATCATGAAAACCGGAAAACCGCCGATAGACTTTCCAACGGAGGTTGTGGAGGAAGGCGAGGTAAAAGTTCTTGTTCCAAAACTTGAAGCCTTCGTGGAAAAGCCTCAAGACTATGCTCCTTCAAAGGCTCCAGTTTTCTATAACCCTGTAATGGAGTTAAACCGTGACTTTGCAGTCCTAGCCATGCAAGCCTATCAACGCATGGTTAACCGTGAAATCACCATCTGCGAACCCTTAGCCGGCTGCGGAATCAGAGGAATACGCTTTGCAAAAGAAGTTGTCGGTGTAAAAAACGTGTTGATCAACGACATTAACGAGAAAGCCTTTCAACTGGCAAAATACAACATTGAACTAAATAGGCTGAATGAACGTGTAAACGCAAGAAACGCGGATGCAAATTTTCTCTTGGCATGTTATGGCGCTCCACGTAAAAGGTTTGACGCAGTGGACATAGACCCCTTCGGCTCTCCAACACCCTTTATGGACTCAGCCATACGCGCCATCAGAGACGGAGGGTTCCTCGCTTTAACGGCGACAGACATGGCACCCCTATGCGGAGTGTATCCAAAAGCTTGCTTACGCAAGTATGGCGGAAAACCCTTAAGAACTGAATACTGCCACGAAATAGCTGTCAGACTTGTAATTGGATGTTTGGCAGCAACAGCGGCAAAATATGAGATAGGCGTAAACCCCCTTTTTAGTTACAGCACAGACCATTACCTGCGCGTTTATGCAGTTCTGCAGCATGGCGCTGAAAAAGCTGACAGAAGCCTCAGCAAAATGGGCTATATACTTCACTGTTTTAAGTGCTTCCACCGTGAAACCTTAAACAGAAATTCTTTAATCAGGCATGGCGGAAAGTGCCCTGAATGCGGCTCAAAATTGGATTTAGCTGGACCTTTGTGGCTTGGAAAATTGTTTAATAAAGAATTTTGCGTCTTAATGGAAAACGAAGCTAAAGAAAGAAAGTTGAAGTTTAAACGAAAAATACAGAAAATTTTGGCGCTGATAAAAGAAGAATGTGATGCGCCAGCGGCCTATTATGTTTTAGACAAGCTTTGCGACGAAATTAACTTGCCAGTCCCCTCAGCAAAAAAAGTTCTTTATCTTTTGAAGGAAAAGGGCTTTCAAGCTTCGCTGACGCATTTTAACCCAAAAGGAATAAGGACTAATGCATCCTCAGCAGAAGTGAAAAAGCTTTTGCAGGTGGCTGTAGCAGCTTGATAAGCGTTAAATCTTAAATAATGACATAATAAAATTGAACAATTTAGGTGATTAATGGTGAAAAGGAAGATTTTTGATCTAACAATTCTAGTCTTTTCAGCGTTGCTATTGGCTTCTTTAGTTAATGCGCAAGCTCCTAAATCCATAACCGCTTGGACAGACAAGTCGCTTTATAATCCAGGGGACTCTGGGAAGCTGTACATAGCCTTATACAACCCTCGGGACAATGCAATAACGATAACGAAGGTTGTTGTAACCTTTGAAGCTTGGAGGGCCTTCAATGAGGGCTTGTGGGAAGGCAACCAAACAATAGATGTGAACAAGGCTTTAGTTAGTGGCGAAACATGTCTGGTTGAAACTGACTTCACTGTTCCCACAGATGGAAGAGCCGTCACAACGCCTGTTGAAATAGACGTTTACACAAAAGAAGCTGGTATAATGACTTTACCTCACGGAGAAGAGTTTTACATACATGTCTCTGAAGCCCCACCAAGCTACATGAGCCAAATAGTGTCTCTCTTAACAATCCAAGCGGTGCTAATGATTGTCTGCACAGTAATTATCGCCGCAGCCATATTCCTCTCTACAAGA
>JBNASL010000059.1:0-8143 GCA_049717905.1 Candidatus Bathyarchaeales archaeon
CACTCAAAAAACATTGAATGGAACAATACGGAATTCAAATTTGAGCAACCATTTTATTAATAATTTATGTTTTTGTGAGCATTGTTCGAATCTAATTAAGGAAATTATTGGGTTCATTAATTTTTATATCCTTGTTTACTTTTTATTTTAATTGAGGGAGGGAGGAAATGGGAAAAAGCCAAATGTTTGGTTTAAGTTTAGTGTTGACTTTAATTCTTATGGTAAATACGGTGCAATTTCAAGCGTCTGCTTGCGTGTATAAACGCAACCCACTGCTGTCGGGTGCCTACCGCTTGGAGAAGAACGGATGGATTTTTGTTCACCTTGAAGGAACCCCATTCCAGATAGGATACCAGCATGGCTTCTTGCTTGCTGACAACCTAAACACTTCTTGGAGCGCCGCCATTCATGTTTACTGGAGCGAGGAGAAATTTGGTGATTGGTGGTATGCTGCTCGAGATATCGCTCGTCTTTATGTTTGGCGGAAAGTTCCAGCAGAGTATAAGGTTGAGATGGAAGGGATAGCTGCTGGTTTAAGAGCCGCAGGCTACAACAACTGGGACATATGGGATATTGTGGCGTTTAACGCTTGGGCTGACATAGATGCGTATTGGGACGCTTACTTTGAAAAAGTGCGTTTACACTCCGGCTTTGTTAAACCTCCAATGTGGAGCAAGGGCTGTAGCGCTTTTATAGCAACAGGCAGCGCGACTGCAGACGGACAAATTGTTATAGGGCACAACACGTGGGCTGGATATGCTGGAGATGCCTATTGGAATGTCATCTTTCACATAAAGCCCCTGAAGGGATACGAAATTTTGTATCAAAGCAGTGGGGGCTGCATTTGGAGCGGTCAAGACTGGATAATGAACAGCGCAGGGTTGATGGTGTGTGAAACCACGCTTCCAGGCATGGAAACATACAACCTTAATGGCATTCCAATATTTGTCCGCATAAGATATGCAATGCAATACACCAACAATATAGATGATTGGCTCAAGGTCATGACATATAATGGGAACGGTGCATACGCCAATGAATGGCTTATCGGCGACGCAAAAACTGGCGAAATATGCTCCTTACAACTTGGCTGTTACCATTGGGATATCGAACGCACCTACAACGGCTTCATAGGATCATGCAACTACCCTAAAGGACCAGGTGTCCGCTCAGAAACCACATACAACTGGTCTGACCCAACCACAAGTGGATATTGCAGATACCAAAGATGGCAACAGCTTTGCCAAACCTACTATGGCAGTATAACAGTAGAAGTCGGCAAAATCATGCTCGGAGACCACTACGATACTCTTAAAGGCGTATGGGCGCCAAGCGGAAGAACCATCTGTGGACATGGCGAAGAAGAACCAGAATGGGACTATGACCCATCGGGTGCATACGACGGAAAAGTCACATCCAGCAACCTGGCTTATCCAAACTTGGGAATGTGGGGACGCTGGGGGCATCCATGCGGCACACCTTTCAACGTTACAGAATTTCTAAGCCTGCACCCAGAATACAGTTGGCAATTACCATACTTGCGCGATCTTCCAACATACGACTGGACGCTGTTCAACAAAACAGGCCCAAACTAAGATCTTCAACCTTTTTCTGTTATATGCACACTTCGGTTAAACGTTATTAACAGAATGTCCCCAACAGAGATTTTTTATGGGAAAGAATTTTTAGGAGGCTCTGGGGTGACATTGTTAGAGGCTATTAGCTCAGTTATAAATTGTCATAGGCTTGATCGGGAAATAGGAGTTTGAAATCTGCCTGGGCTGCCAAATCTTTCAGTTGGGAATGGTGCTAAGAACGTTGTCTTCGTTGTGTCAGGCTTTTTTATTTTTTGTTTTCTTGGTTGTTTTGTGTTTGATTGTTATGTAGGCTGCCGTCAGGATTGCTGTTAGGATTAGGTATAATGTTAAGGGTTTTGCTGTTGCGGGTGTTTGTATTGGGATTGAGTATCCTCCAACTGGGACCGTGGCAACGGTTATGCGGGCTGCGTCTGATTGGGCTGTGTTGCCCTTAGCATCTGTGACTTTAAGCTGAACGTAGAATATTCCGCTTGTAGTGGGAGTAAACGCCCACGTGTCTGATGTTGCTCCTGAAATTGGGGCGCCGTTAAGATACCATTGGTAGCTGTATGGTGGATAACCTCCAGAAACTGTTGAAGTAAATGTTACTGATTCCCTAACGAGCAATGTTTTGGACATAGGTGAAATTGATACCACAAGTTGCGGTGCAACAGACACAACAGCTGTTTCTGATATGGCTACATTTACGTAGTTATCTGTTACTTTCAAATAGATCATGTAGATTCCGGGTGCGGTAGGTGTGAATGCCCAAGTTGTGGACGTGGCTTCAGAAGCAGCAGTGTCGTTCAAAAACCACTGATAACTGTATGGAGGATATCCACCTGAAACTAAGGAAGTAAAGGTTACAGATTGACCCACAAGCAAGTAGGCAGACATCGGAGATATGGATACAATTATTGGTGGGGCAACAATTACGGTGGCTGTGTTCGATGTTGCAATGTTTCCTGAACTATCTGTTACGTTTAAATAGACCGCATAAGTTCCGGTTGTGAAAGGTAAAAATGTCCACATGCTTGATGTCGCATTTGAAATAATACTTTCATTCAAATACCATTGATAGTTATATGGGGGGCATCCTCCTGAAACTGTTGATGTGAATGTCACCGATTGACCCAGAAGTATGGATGCCGAAGTGGGCGTAATTGATACTAATAATGGAGGAGGTAGAGCTTCAACTTCTATTTGTTTTTGCTCAATATCCCATAACCCTTCACTATCGGTAACATTAAGAGTAACAGTATAAATGCCGGGGCTGCTGTAAATATGCGTAACTATTTTCCCGCTTGCATAGCCACCATCGCCGAAATTCCACTCATAACTTATTATTGCTCCACCATCAGGGGTAGACGATGAACCGTCAAAGGTTACACTTTCTCCAACCTTAGGCAAAAATGGGCTCCACGTGAAATCAGCATTTGGACGTTTAGGTAGACAAACACTAAAGTAAACCTTGCTGGAAGCTCCTGTATTTCCACTTGTATCTCTTGCATATACAACAATACTATGAGAACCTTCGGCCAAGTTTATTAAAGTCGTATTCCCAGTAATTGTTACATTCGCCTGTTCATCGAGACTATACCCAATCCAAGAAACTGGCTCATTTACTGTAAAAGTTAATGGAACAGACGTTGTGGTGTAAGTGATGTTCTGCGGTGAAATTATCGAGATTTCCGGAGGCATTGTATCTAAAAGCTTTACTGTATAATACCTCACCACAATAAACGGTCCCAATAAATCAAGTCTCGACCAAGCATAGTTTTCTATCCAAACATAATAATCACCTGTTTCTGGCAAAACAAATGTAAAAGACCCATCTACGTCATCTTCTAAATCAACCCATTTTAAAGCACGAGAACATTGCCAAGGCTTTAATTCGTGAGTCAAAAAATACATCAGGTCTGAACTTCTAATTAGGAAAATCGTCCCAAAACTCCCTTGACTAAGGTCCACCTTCCAAGATACTTGTATCACTCTACCAGCCGCCAAGTTAGCGTATTTTATAGAGTTCCAGCAATCTCCAACATTAAAGTTTTCTTTATGATCAATAACTTGTTCTTCAGCAAGTATAGGAAATAACGTTAAACTTGTGAGAAAAATAAAAATCAGTACTAAGAGTAAAAACTTCTTCATCCTCCCTCCCTAAATATCTTTAAAACTAATATCAAATTAAATTTTTTTCTATATTTAATTATAGAAGAAACTTCTATGACCACATCATACATTTTGCCTCGATCACAAGATTTCTGTTATTTTCTCTTAATGGAAGAAAGCTGGTTTGAGCAAATTTAGGTAAGGTTTATTTCTTCTGGTTGTATGCTTTAAATTAGGAAAGAATTTGACAAAATTAGGCTGGTAGATTCTTTAATTATATCGTTATATGGTGTTACCTCAGCCATACTTATTGTTTCAAGCATATCAATTGTTTGGCACCTGCTTACTACAGAGTTTCCCACTCACTCAGATGTTTTCTGGATGGGAGTTCAAAGCGGAGCACTCGGAGTCTTATCAATCATACTATTTGTCTTTGGACTATACTTCATATATCGCATCATTACAAAATTGCTAAGATCAAAGGAGCATTAAACCACATTATTCAAAGAGAAATTTCCGTTAGTCATCGTTAAGAGATGTGGAGTCGGGTGGAATGGGAGAAAACATTCAAAACATGCACTTAAATGTTTGCGTTTTTTCTATTGCAGACGAAGGTTTATCTTTTCTGGGAAAAAGGAGTGCAACTCGCGCGGAAAACATCGTAACCATGCGTGTAACAGAGTCGCCTTCAGGTAAAGAAAATAAACTAAAACCTCAGGTATTATAGATAGAAGACCAGAAAAGTTCGAGGAATTGAGATGAAAAATGCGATAAAGTGGGAGAATATCGCTTTAGATTACATACGTAGGAATGTGTCGTTGGACCGAATTGGAGAGGTTGAGAGGGCTTTGGCTGTTTGGAGTTCAATGGATGTTGAGAAATATCTGGATGAAATATTTATGGAAAGCGTTTATCGGGGCCACAAAGGAAGCTATAAAATCATGTACAGCAAGTTTCGGGGTGAGATGTACCTCGGGTTCATCCTCTATATCTTGTTCGTTGAGCCAAAAATTGATATAGACTGTTACGATTCAAGCAGGGAAGTGAAAAAGATTAAAAGGGTTTTGAAAAAGCGCTTCGAGAAGGACAGCTATTTTCTTAGATACTGTCAAGAATTCTTGAAAATTAAAACAGGAGATGAAAACGAAAAAACAGGATGGATAAACACAGAGCCCTATATATACCCTATTCTTGGAGGGGAAATCTTCTTCTACTGCACATTGAAGGCGCTAATAGATATAAGCAAAAAGGCATTAACGGACAAAAAATATGACTATTTACCATGGATGAACTGGAAGGAAGGTGTAGTGGAATATTTAATACATGAAGCGATCGGTCCAGATAATGTGTTTAAAAAATATGTGCTGATGGCTAAAAACAAACGACGAAAGAGCCAATGTACGTAGATAATAGAAAATTACCACTCCCAATTTGACGCATGCATGCGAGGAGCACAACGCTAAGACATTACATGGTAAAAGACGGAAAGGTCACACGCTCTAACCCATTCTGTCCAAGATGTGGAGCAGGAGTTTTCATGGCAGATAGAGGCGATTGGTGGTCATGCGGAAAATGGAGACAGATACAACAAGAAGGCTTTTGAAAACAAATTCAAGTGAGAAACGTGGACAAATTATTTGAGAAAAACCTCCGTCCTTATAATAGCGATTGTTTTTAATATTCTCAACACAAAACAGGTAAGTAAATCTTTAAACAAAAAGAGCTAAAAATAAACGTCTTTATTTTCTGTAAAATCATTATTGAAGTTTATCGATTATAGACTCGATGTCTGGAACCCATTTTAGCGAGTTGCATAGCCATTCTTTGGTATCTTTTTGTTTTTCTTCCTTGATTCGCTGCAGCAGCCAATCTGCGTTTAAAACTTTGTCATTTTTTCCTTCGAAATCAATGTTAACAATGTAATCAGCATCTCCATTTTTCATTCCGCCTCTTTTAATTTGAAAAGTTTTTTTGTCCTCTGCTCCAAACACAATTTCACCTACGCTAACCTCTTCCTCCTCATAATTGGTGGCAATTATGTCGATATTAGGTAGTGTTCCACCTCTCCAAGCCGAAGGATGAACACCTGCATTCTTTAATATCAAGAACACGAGAGTTTCAAGCTCGTGCCAACTAAGAAGACTCAGAAGCTCCTTCGCGTTTTCTGGTTCTTTAACAGATTCTCCTAATACGTGTTTTATCGCTTGAACCGCACCCCAATTTCGTTTGGGATCAATTTTTCTACATGTTCCCCGTGTAAGATACTGGTTACATTGTAGAGTGGCTAAGACGTGTGGAACATATTTAATGTCGTATTCCTTAACATTCTTAACATACATGATTTTTGGTATGTGCCTACGCCCGTCGTCTGTTTTTACATCGCTAATGAAGCGCTTCTTTGGATATCGTTTAGATAACTCGTCTAAGTGAGTATCGTATTCCCTCAATATTTTTTTATCATCCATATCGCGCACGTCACCCTCGGGTTCATAAATGTAGACTTTGTCATGTGTAATGGTAACAAACATTGTTCTTTGGGTTCCCGCTTCAAAGAATTCTTTTATTTGATCTAATCGAAAAGCAATCACTCTGTCGGATTTTGGCATCTCCTTTCTACCATGCTTTTTACATAATAATTTTCTATATTCTTCATTTCTGGTCTTTTCATCTTTTTCATCAAGTAGTTTTCTATATTCTTCCGCTTTAATAGCATGAAAATAAATAGCAGCAACATGCTTGTTGAAAACGTTTTTGACGTTTTCTTCACGATTTAACCAGTATTTCGCTAAACAATTACCAAAACCGAGTTTTAAATAAAGAAACTTCTCCATCTAAACATCCCCATGATTGCATTCTCGATATGCATTTAAAAGTTTTATTACTTGTGATGTGATAACATACGCTCTTATTCTGGTCCATGCCTCATTCAGGCTGAAGAGTGAAAATCGCTTATCACAATCTTGAAGTTTTCACATGGAAAATCCGCTGTTCTGCACAGAAACGTGAAATTCGCCATTTTTCAAGCTTTATTTTTCACATGGGAGCGATTCTAAGCCAAATTTAGAAAATTGGGCTAACTTATCTTCGAGGTGATAGGAATGCCCAATGTATTGGTGGATAAGGATGGGTTTGAAATAAGCTTGAAAAAGGCTTTATGGAAAATATACAGTTTGCGAGGGCTGAAAAAGAAAAATCCAGAGTTGTTCGAGGTTAACGGCTGCTGGCATGACCTACTGCTGCTTGAACAGTTTGTAAAATCTTATGGGAAGTGGAACGGAGAGAAAAATGAAGTCGGAGTTTTAAGTGAAGCCCAAAACAAAATGCTAAACTGCAAAATCGAAAGGGTAGCTCCGGAAACTTACCCGTGCGGAGTTTTAATAAAAGCCTTGGGGGGTTAAGTCCTTGAAGGTTGAAAACAGAACAATATTTCCAATTTTTCTTGAGGATCTCATTGGAAAGCGTGTGTGGGAAGTTGAGTATGGCAAATACGTTAAAAGCGTGAGGGTTTTCGTTCCGCCACTTGACGATTGGAGAGTTGTCATCCGCCCATTAAGGGGCAAAAAGCCATACAGAGGCTTCTGCTCACCCAAGGAGAAGCGTATCCTCATAGCGTTAAACCCTAAAAACAATTATCCCCTTACGGTGGAAACTCCTGTTGGAACAGAGCCTGTAGACGCCTCCCTCTACAGATACACTTTTGAAAGCGTCACCTTCAACAGTCCAAACGAGCTTGCAAGGTTCATTTTCCTCCACGAGTTCAGCCACCTGCTTGACTATTTGCGAGGCTACAGCTTACGCGTTAAACAAACAAGGGCAAACCGCTTCGCCCTAAAACACCTGAGAGGCGATAAACCTCGAAGGAACATGAGCCTAAACTTTGCCCAAACTGTCCCCTCATCAATCTCCTGCCAATAATAACTGCTAACAGAATCTGCTATACACGTGAAAAGGAACAGCTAACACCACGCAAAATCTGCCAACTGCTAAGAGCCTTATGGCAAAAACACCCATACATAACCCTTGAAGGCTGCCCCTACTTCTCCAGAACAGAAAGGATGGACTCCTATGCCACGCCAGAAAACACGCGGTAAATTCTGGCCCCAAATCCGAGCCTTAATCTGGGAGAAAGCCCAAGAACTCTACCAAATGGAAAACGCCAAAACTATGCAAGAGGACTTTAAAGGCTTAACAGCTACTCGAAAAGAACTGCGTGAAAGCGGCTACTTTCAAACAGCCAAACTAATCATACTACGCAACCTACGCCTTCAGAAAAAAGGCTTACCCACCACCGAAGAAGAAACCATTATAGAAAATTCTTTATTGCCATTTAAAAACCCAAAACCACAAAATAATAAACGTAAAGGAGGCGGAAAAGGAAAATGCCTAAACCTGGAATGACGGGCATATGCCTAAAAAAAGAAGTCGCCGAGCTTTTACGAACCAAAGCAAAAGAG
>JBNASL010000060.1:0-8102 GCA_049717905.1 Candidatus Bathyarchaeales archaeon
ACAGCGTAAAAGACTCTTGTGATGGCTGGGTTTTCATCGGTTATCCTAGCTTGAACAGAAACAAGGTTGCGAATAACAGTCTGGTAGACTTTCCCGTTTGCAGTCTCAACCTTTATTCCGGCTATTTTGCCATAACGTCTTTCGCCGCCCTTTAACCCTGTGGCTTTATCCATAAAAATTTTAACATCAACGCTTCTTGACGGAACATTTAGGAAACGCGCCACAGTTTCCCGCATATGCGTTATAGAGGGTTCCCTTGAAGACACCTCATTGTCAATTATGGCGGCAAAGTACTGGCTTGGCTTATGCTCTGCAAGCGCACTTTCAACAATAGATGTGGCTTTTTTCAACGCATCTAGCTTATCCGAGTGGATTTCCCCAACAACCCGCACTGATAAGCCTGGCCCGGGAAACGGTTGTCTCTCAGAAACTTCTGGGGGCAAACCCAAATATCTTGCAACTATCCGCACCTGTTCCTTATAAAGAGCCAATAAGGGTTCAACAACTTTAAATCCAAACTTTTCCAAGGGATTTATGCCTATTTGTTCGAGAACGTTGTGCTGTGTTTTTACGCCGCCCACTGTTTCCACAATGTCAGCGCGGATTGTTCCCTGCACCAGAACTGGGCAATTTTCTTTTTTAGCGGTTTCGCTTAAGACCGTGTAGAAGGTTTCGCGGAACTTTTTACGTTTTTCCTCAGCGCCCCTTAAACCTTTCATGGCGGTTAAGAAGCGTTCGCGGACATCAACAATTTTAATTGGCACTTTGAAGGGTTCCTTTGCAAGGATTTCCGCCACTTTTTCCGGTTCACCTTCCCGCATAAAAGCGTCGTCTAAAATCACACAGACCAGGTTTTCACCAATAGCCTTACGCGTTAGAATAGCGCATGTAGTGCTGTCCACGCCGCCTGAAACAGCAACTAAAGCTTTTTCATTGCCTATGCTTTTCCGTATTTCCTCAATTTGTTTTTCGACAAACTTTTTTGGATCGAAACCTTTCATAGCTTAAGTGACACTCCTCAAACAGTTAACTGATTTACCATTTCACGATTTATGTATTTACCGCCTCTCGGAACCCTTAAAACGCCTAAAACCTTTGTTATTGCTTCCATTGAAACTGGCACTTCAAAAACACAAAAATTTGTAAACCGTATAAAGGTGACTTTACGTTTTTCTTGAAGAAAATCCAAATAATCTTCGAAGGATTTTAGGCAGGTTTCGCTGCCATATTTGCTCCAAAGCTCTTTGTAGTCTCCAGCCACGCGTTCAATAAAATCTGCAATGCCTCTGATTTGCATGGCTGGGCGTTTAACATAGAAAAGCAGTTTTTGAGTTTCAACTGGTCCTACGAGACTTCTGCGCACGAAGGCATGAGTTTGGCTACCGCCTCTGCTGCGCTCACAAAGCCTATTCCACCACTTCTCGTCAGAAAGCAGAATAAACCCGTAACGCTCATCCAACACGCTCTTAACCCTCACCCATTACACTAGACACATTTTAGATTAAATCCTTTCAGAGATAATATTTTTGGTGAATTCGCAACTTTTCTCTGCCGCGAAAATTCACTCATTAAATGTAAAACCTGTAGAGAAGGTTGCTCACGTTTGAGAAGGATTTTTAAAATGTGCAGTCCGTTTCCGCCTAAAAAGCCGTGTAAAGGGAGCTTTTAGGAAGTTAAAGTTTTTCTACAGAGACGCTATACCATTGAAGACGAGGGAACCAACTAATGAAGACAGATGAGATGAAAAAATTAGCAAGCACATTAAATGAGTTGAACGAAAGCTACATCGACTTCTTAGAGTCTATGAAGGAATCCGTAAAAGAAGTGAAGGCAACGAAAAAACTTTGGAAAAACGGCGAAAAACCTTGGCTGATTAAGCTTGGCCTGGCCCTAATACTTTTTCCAGATCCTACCATAAGCGATGTTGTAGGCAGCCTTCTCGTTGCAGCAGGAACAGTTCAAGAGGGAATACGCCGCCGCGCCCTTCACGTAGATGATATACCTAAAACCTTTCAAAGCATAATAAAGGAAATACAAGCAACTGAAGAGAGTATTAATCGAAAAATTTGTTAAGTTTTATATTTGCCACATGTTATATGCATAACATGTTTGAAGGGGAAAAACATGAAACTCGTAACCGTATTATTACCTGAAGCTTACCTTGAAGGATTAGATGAGCTTGTAAGGGCAAACATGTACCCAAGTAGAAGCGCTGCAATAAGGTCAGCTGTTAGAGACATGCTTAAAAAAGAGTTATGGGAAAGGCGTGAAAGATAGTCCTTTTATCGTTTAAAGCGTTTTGCAATGCTTTGAATATTCTGGGCGGATTCATACGGGTTCTCTGAAAGGGTTATTGCCCGCCCCACAATGAGGTAGCTGGCGCCAGCCATTAAAGCGGATTCTATTTCCCCGCCTTGAGCGCCCACGCCAGGCGAGTAAACTGGGATTTTCCCACCGAGCACTTTGCAGACTTCCATTATTTTTTCTGGGTATGTGGCGCCCACAATGACGCCGTCGGCAGCCCATTTTAAGGCTTTTCTTGCAAAAACTATGTATTGAGGAGTTTTGCGTCCGGTTTCTGCATCAACTACATTTTGCCCATAGCCTTCAGCGGCTCCTTTGTGGCTCATGTAAACCAGTAGAATTACGCCCTTCTGTAGTTTTTTGGCAACCTCGAAGACTGGTTTTAAGCCTTCCTCCCAGCCTACGAAGGGGTTTGCTATCAAAGCGTCGAATCCAGCCTCATAATAGTATTCTGTGATTATCTGGTTTGTTGCGCCTATATCGTTCACCTTGCAGTCCATTATAGTCAGCAAACCTTTTTCATGCACCTTTTTTACGAGTTTTTGGACGCCGTTGAAAATACCGAGCGGAAGAACTAGGTGATGGTTAAATTTTACAGCGCAGATGTAAGGGTGCACTGCATCCAAAACATGTTCGGCTTTGCGGTAAAGGGCTTTGCGGTTTTCAGGTTTTTCAAAGGGGAAGTCTAAGGCCAGAACAATGTTGGATTCTTTTGATTTTGCAGTTTCCGCCATTTTAGCCTTGAAATTCAAGTCTTAGCCTCTCCATACATTATTCAGGGGCCGCGCTGAAAACTTTTACCGTTTCAATCTCTCCGCCTGAAACCATTTTAATGTATGCGAGAGCCATTTCCACAGCCTCTTCTAGCTGCTGTTCGGTTATTCCTGGGGCGCCGTATCCAACTATGAGGGTGTTTTTTGTCTTTTCAGTGATTTTTGTGTAGTTAGCGTCTCTGTGAGGGTATATGCACAGGACGCGTTTGCTGTCGGCTAAAACAAGCATTTTACTTGTTAAGGTTGTAGGCTTATTCATTCCGATTCCAGCGAATTCTTCACCATCTTCTGCAAAGCGCACGTTGAAAGGCGGGTTCAGTTTTTCCTTGTCGAAGCCGCTTATTGGAATCATTGTTTTCATAGAAGCCAAATTGTAGGCGTCAACAGCCGTGGAAATGGTTGGAAGTTCATTGCCGTGCAAAACTCTTCGCAGCAGCGCTTCGCCTGAAGGCCTTGTTTTCGTCGGGTCTATGCCTAGTTTCCAGTAGAAGTCTCGGTAAGCCCTTATAACAGGGTTGTCTTTCAATTTTTTAACGTCGTGTTTAGCCCTAACCTCGGCATACGCTGTCTTTTTCAGTTCGCGGATTTTCTCGTTTTCCTTCTCCACAACTAAGTTGTTGATTGTGCCTATGCCCATGGCGATTTTGGGAAACTTTTCGGAGACTTCTGCGCACCAGTAGACAATGTATTGCATATTCAACATCTCAGTCTATGAATGTAAAGGATTAAATATTTAACAGATTTAGCATTCTCCCTCAAAATACGCAGAAAACGTTGAGTGCACAGAATGATTGGTGAGCTTGCAGCCTTAGGTGCTGCTGTTTGCTGGACGGTTTCAGCCGTTTTATATAAGGGGGCTTTAGCTGAGGTTAAGCCTCTGGCAGCGAACACTGTGCGCTGTATTGGGACAAGCATTTTTTTGATTTTATGTTTAGTCTTGGTTGGCAAATTTAGCGTTTTAACGAGTTTGCCAGCTTATGTGGTTTTTCTTACATGCGCCAGTGGATTGATAGGTTTAGGGTTAGGCGACACCCTATACTTGTTTAGCTTGGAAACTATAGGGGTAGCACGTGCTGTTCCCATAACTTGTACTTATCCGCTTTTCAGCCTTGTTTGGGCTGTTTTGCTGGCTGGAGAAAACGTCACATTGCATGTTATATTTGCAGCTATTGCAATTGTTTTAGGAATTTGGCTGCTAAGCAGTGAGGGGGAATCTAACACGGTGAAACTGCAGAGAAACGTGTTGGCTAAAGGTGCGATTGTTGCTTTGGTAACCGCTGTTATATGGTCTATAAGTATTTCAATGGTTAATTTGGCCATGAAAGAGACTCCAGGTTTAGATCATGCCTTTGCAATCAACACCCTTAGAATAGCGGCGTTGGCAGCTTTTCTGCTGGTTTTCACCCCAACCGTTCAAAGAGGCTTAGGCTTTTTTAAAATGAAGAGGAAGACGCTGGCTATGCTGTTGGTTGGAGGCATAATCGCTGTGGGGTTAGGCTGGTTTCTTCTAACGTTAAGTTTCTCTTACATTCCCGAATCCCAAGCAGTTCCCATATCTTCTACAACACCGCTATTCTCAACATTATCCGGCATTGTTTTTCTCCGCGAAAAAGTTACGGCGAAAGTTGCCATAGGCTCTATAATAATTGTATTTGGAACTTTCTTAATTTTCCTTGTTTAGGTTTCATAATGGTTTGAGCGGTACAGTTTTATACTTGCACCTTTTTAAGGGAGAACTTGGCGGGTTGGAAGGGGTTCACATGACTGTTTCTCCAAGCGTCCGTGAGGTTCTGGCAAGGAGAATTGCCGGCGAGATTATCCTTTCAAGCAAGCCTGGAGCAACCATGCGGAAGTGGCGTGAGCTTTTCGCTGTTTCCCAAATAACCCTCTCTGATAAAATGCTGCTTTCGCCTTCTGTTATAAGCGATTATGAAAGCGGTAGAAGGAAGAGTCCAGGAACAAGGTTTGTGCGCAGGTTTGTTTGGGCTTTGTTAAAGATTGATGAGGAGAGGGGAAGCCGTTTCATAAGGGAATTTGCCATACTTACAAGTTCGCCTAGCATGGCGGTTTTGGATTTGCGGGAATTCCCAATTCCAGTTCGTGTTGAATATTTGTGTAAAGCCATTAAAGGTGAATTTGCCGCGTGTTCAAGCCTCCACGTCAAAGAGGTCCGCGGCTACACTGTTGTTGACAGCAAGAAGGCTATTGAAACGCTTTCGGGTTTGGAGTATTCGCAGCTTTTTGGAGCCACAACCGAAAGAGCTCTTATCTTCACAAATATCGGAAATGAGAACTCGCCCATGATGCTTGTGAGGATGAGCAGCTTGAAACCAAGCGTCGTCGTTTTCCATGGTGTTAAACCCGACGACTATTCAATTCGCTTGGCAGAATACGACCGCATACCTCTGATATACTCGGCTTTGCCAAGTGTTGAACAGCTTGTGAAGTCTTTGAGAAAGCTTTACCGCATAGCACTGCATAGAAAGCTTGGGAAACCCGTCCGCCCGCCTCCAAAAGTAAGCACCTAAAATCGGTGGAAAAGGCATGATTAAGGTTGGGTGTTGCGGCTTTCCAACATCCATGAAACGCTATTTTGAAAGCTATAGGCTTGTGGAGTTGAACAGCACCTTTTACGAGTATCCGCAACTGGAAACTGTTGAAGGGTGGCGGGAAAAGGCTCCTGAAAACTTTGAGTTCACAGTTAAAGCCCACCGGGACATAAGCCACAAGTCAAAAATGCGAGTGGATGAAACAAGCCTAAAAGCCTTTGAACGTATGAAGCAAATCTGCAGAATATTAAAAGCTGAAGTACTGCTTATTCAAACGCCGGGCTCTTTTAGGCCTGACAAGCTTGGCGATGCTGAGAAATTTTTTAAGGCTGTTAACCGTGAAGACTTGGTTTTGGTTTGGGAAACCCGCGGGGTGGAGTGGGAAAAGCCAGAGGTTTATGAAAGGCTAGGGCAAGTCTTAAGCAGTCTAGACATTGTGCACGTTACAGACCCGTTTAGGATTTTGCCCGCCTACACTGGTCGAATTGCCTATTTTAGGCTGCATGGATTAGGCGAGGAGTTATACTATTACCAGTATAGCGACAGGGAACTACAGAGGCTTAAGGATATTGTAAAGCCTTTCGAAGATGATGGTAAGACGGTTTATGTGTTTTTCAACAACCTTTCCATGTTTGAAGATGGATTGCGCTTCATGGAGTTTTTGGCGAAGGGAAAGTTTCCGAAAGTTACGGGCTCTGTGGGTTTGGAATCAGTGAAAAGTGTCGTCGAAAAAACACTTTACCCTGCACCAAAGAGTATGCTGATCAAGAAGATTGGCTGGCATCTCGTGGAAACCGAAGAGGGTAAACAGGTTAGGCTTGCGGATTTGTTGGCTGAACTGCCGTCTAAAACATTTAAGAACGCAGAGGAACTTCTAAAAGAGTTAAAAACTGCCAAAAACTTAGATTAGCCTAGATAAGTCCCATTTCATGAATTTTTGTTTTAAGCAGCCTAAAGTCTTCAGTTAACAACTGCTTGTATTTGACGCTGTAAAGTCCAGCTGCCGGATGAAAAGTTGGAAAAACCGTAACCGCCAAATCCAGAACACTAGTTTGATAGAATTTTCCCCTTGCTTGGGTTATGCCGTTGAAGGCTAGTCCAGCCTTGGAGAAAATGTAGGCTGTTGAATGGTTTCCAAGCGTAACCATAAGCCTAGGCGTTATAGCCTTTATCTGCCTATCCAAGTAGGGCGTGCAAGTTTGGATTTCAATCGGTTGTGGTTCACGGTTTCCAGGCGGGCGGCACTTCAAAACATTAGCTATGAAAACTGTGCTTCGTGAAAGGCTTGCTTCAGCCAAAAGCATGTCCAAAAATTTTCCAGCAGCACCAACGAACGGACGGCCCTTAACATCTTCCCAGTAGCCAGGCGCTTCCCCAACAAACATGATTTCAGCGTCTTGGTTTCCCTCACCGGGAACAGCATTCTTACGAGTTCTCCAAAGACCGCATTTCATGCAAGTCCTAACTTCTGAAGCCACAGCCTCAAGAACAGCCTCTTTAGACAAGCACAACACACCAAAAACTATTCCTTTTCGCATCTCTATAAAAATAAAGTTTTACCCCAAACCCAACCCAAACCCTTCATACATTCACACGCACACGTTTCCGTTTCTTTCCTTGTCCTGCCAGTCACGCAGTCACAGTTAGACAGACATGAAAAAACAGACAGACAAACTTCCATTTACATTAGCAAGTCTTATTAGGAGAGGCCACAATGCCATAAGTGAGCTTCGCTGGCTTGTGAAGCGAGCATCCGAGGCTGCTTTCTTACTTGTTGGTGAAGTTCAGCTCCCGACACTGTAATGACTTAAATATGTAGGAGGTGAAAATTTGGCAAAGTTTCTGGCGGTTCATCCATTACCAGCTCCTGCAACTGTCACAGAGGCAACTCCTGCAGGAAAGTGGGTAAAAGCTCATTCAACAGTTAACGCATACTGGGTGCGCAGTTGGTCCCAATTAAACGAAGAGGGCAAGATAGTTAAGATATTATGCGAATGGAACGCCCCAAACATTAAAGAAGTCCGCAAGGTCTTGGCAAAAGCTCCAATGCCAACGGAAGGAGTCTATCCAATGATGGTGGTGGACTCAGAAGATTTTAGGTGAGGGGATAACCTAATCCGCAAATTCTCCTGCCTATTTTTTGATGATAATCCATTATGAAACTTTAATTTAAAAGAAAAATGAAGGAATGGACGGCTGAAAGATGAAAATGCAGCTGATTCGCTGATAGATGCTAATTAAAATTTTTGCTTTTTAACCTTTAAGCTTGTGCTGCAAATCTAAAGAAGGCGCACTATTTTACAATTTGAAACTGTTATGTTGATTGCTGTTAAGGTTAGATATAGTTTCAGAACGCATAAAATTGCATGGGAAACCGTATTTTCGCCTCGTTTCCTGAATTTTCTGTTGGTAACCAATTTCTAACAGTTTCCTAAGCCGTCTATAAATATCTTCATCAATTACATTCTCTTTAAGG
>JBNASL010000061.1:0-8080 GCA_049717905.1 Candidatus Bathyarchaeales archaeon
TCAAATGTCGTCGGCGCAAAAAACGAATTAACGATGACATTTGAAATCAAAGTCTTGCCTCTTTCAGCTTAAAGGCCAATTCAAATTTATGGTTTGAATGTTGATGTTACTGTTTCCAAGTGGAATAACATTATTGGCAACGTTCTGAACAACAAAATTTTAGAGATGACTAGGCAAGTTTAAATAAACAGATAGGAGGCGGTTACTGTTAAAGGAAAAACGATTGTTGTTCATTATTCGGTTGCGCTGACAACTTCGGCTTCTGCGAATCTGCGGCTTATGCGTGTTATCTTAATTTTGACATGGTCTCCTGGCTTCGTGTTTGGTATAAAGGTTACTAGTCCCTGTATGCGGGCTATTCCTTCGCCTCTGCGGCTTGTTTCCTGCACGTCTACTTCGTATTCCTTTCCAATTTCAACGGGTTTTGGAGGAAAGCGTCTTTCTCTGCCGAATTCTCTTCTTCCGCCGAACCTTCTTCTTTCTTCCATACGGTTTTCACCTCTCTAAAAGTTTAAATTTCCAATTTTCCGCGCGTTTCATTCCACTGTGAGTTTTCCATATTTTCCAACGTTCAGCTGGATTTCGCCCTTGAAGCTTGTTATGTAGCCATTTTCCACTTTAACAGTGTCGTTGACGTTTACCTGGTTTATCTGGTCGTTCCAAAGTGTCAGCTTTACTGTGCCTGTTTCGTCTGCTATGACTGCTGTAGCCACTTTATGCATTGTGTCGCTGAATCTTGATAAAACTTCGCGGGGTGCAGATTTTTCTACAACCTTTGCTTCCACGTTTACTCGTTTCATCCCGTTTCGCAGTTCTCTAATTTTCAATTTTATCCTCCCATTTACGCTATTCTTTCCGCGACTGCAAATTTTCCGCCAACTGAAAGAATCCGTACTTTTACTCGTTCGCCTATTTTGCTGTTGGGAACAAAAATCAGGTAGCCCTGTATCCGCGCTATTCCGTCGCCTCTGCTTCCAATATCGTCTATAACAACCTCTAATTCCTGGTTTTCCTTGACAGGCGTCGCCTGAAACAATGGTCTGCCAGGGTTAAAACGCCTGCTACTTCCAAACCTTCTTGGTTTTCTCTGGATGTTTTTTGTTTTTTCGGGAAGCCTTCGTGGCATACGGTTTTTTCGTCCTTATCGCGGAACCAGCCTCTAAACCATAAAACCCGCGTGCCTTTTGACACTGAGTTTTTGGCTAAGGCCAGTTACAACCACAAACAACATTCCAACATATAAATCTTGCTAGGTCTTACGAAGGACCTTCCACTGGAATTTATTGAGGAACAAAATAAATAGGGTTATAGGCTACTGGATATTTGCTATTAATTCTGCAAACAGCGGCATGAGGACTTAACATGCTTGAAGCAGCACAGTCGAAGCCAATAATTCAACTAGTCGACGTTTACAAAGAGTACACTGTTGGAAACATCTCCACAGCAGCCTTGAAAGGCGCAAGCTTCCAAGTGTTTAAGGGGCAACTAATCGCTATAATGGGGCCATCAGGTTCAGGTAAAACCACTCTTCTCAACATGATTGGCTTATTAGATAGGCCGACAAAAGGTGCCATTTTTTTCGATGGACTAGACGTTTCCAAGCTTGATGACAAAACGCTCGCTAATTTAAGAAATACTAAGCTGGGTTTTGTCTTTCAAGTATTCAATCTTATCAACAGACTGAGCGTTTTTGAAAACATAGAGTTGCCCCTTATACCTAAAGGTATACCGCGAAAGATAAGGGCGGAAATGGTTGGAGAAGCCTTGGCTAAGGCTGGCGGAGACGAAAGCTGGCTTCGCAAAAAACCAAACCAGCTTTCCGGAGGGCAGCAACAACGCGTGGCAATCGCAAGAGCCATTGTTGGAAAACCCCTTGTCATATTAGCGGATGAGCCAACGGGCAATCTGGACAGAGCTTCAGCCAAACTGGTTGTTGAAACCTTTCTAAGTCTTAACAAATCGGGGCATACTATAGTGGTTGTGACCCATGATCCGGAAGTGGCTAACTGTATGGAAAAAATATATGTTATACGAGATGGAGAGATTGTAGGAGAATTTATGCCTAATAAGACAGAGTCCCTTATTAATAAGGCATAAAATCCACTATGGAAGTGAGGGAAAATATATGAAAAGTTTGAGAAAAGCTTTAACCCTCATATTAACCCTCACATTAATATTGCAGTTCACATTCCTCTTTGCAGACAAAACTTTTGGGGATCCCTCTGAAGATTTCAAAATAGTTAATGTTAATGTAAGGTCATCAGCCGACACTGCAAGCATTTATCCAGGCAGCAAACGAGTAGAGTTAAAGATTGAAACAGTCTACCAGAACGCTACTTCTCCAGCTCAATCGGTGGTTGGATGGCTTAACACCACCGATGAACGCATTGGATTCAGCTCTGGAAGCGGCGCATGCTCTCCAGCAAGGCTGCTTAATGGAAGCGTTGCCGAAGAAGTCACCCAAGGCACTTATGTAACCTTTGAATATCTGCTTGATATTTCCAGCTCTTTGCCCGCTGGCACTTATTACCTAACATTGAACATAACATATATGCGAGATTCTCCCTCTGTCTTTGTGTATGAAGTGCACCAAAACGCAATAGAAGTTGAAGTTTCGCCTTATCCCACAATTTCTCTAAGGGTTGTTGACGCCTACTTTTCACCAGCCTCTTATCCGGGGTCGGTTGACACAAACCTTTACGTGATATTGGAGAACAATGGCAGCAGCACCATCAATTCGGCAAACTTTAATATCACTGCCCATCCAGCGGGCTTCACCGTTAAAAATCCGCGGGCAAGCACAGGACTTGTTAACCGTGGAGACCGTTTCACATTAACATTCACAGGAGTAACCATGCCAATTGACGCCCAAGTAGGCATCTACAACGTAACCATTTACGCTGACTGCAGTGCGCGAACAGAGGACGGCGTAACTTACAGCAATTCCACATCTTTTAATGTTCCAGTGGCCGTGGAAAGTCCCCCTCCAGAAGAGCCCATAATGCTTGCATCGGTGAACACGCTTTATAACGGCGCTGCGGCTCCGCTGCTTCCATCCGCAAAGGATGTTGTCTTAAGAATTTATCTAATTAACCGGCTTCCAGACGCTATAAGTGCTATGGCTGTAAACGTCACGGTTCCAGAGGGAATAACCGTCCGCGCTGTTTCAGGCACATATGTTAACGGGATGACCGCCGGCGGCACATGTTATGTAGATCTAACCCTAGACGTTTCTTCAAATATTAATGTAACAGACAGACATTATGGCGAGTTGAATGTGACTTATCTAAAAATAGTTTCTGGCTCTTCGTTTCTAATGAACCAAGCTGTGAGTTTTCCATTGAACGTTGAGAGTTTTCACAGTTACATTTCAGAACTAGAGCCTGTCACGGCTTATTGGGGTTATCCAGATCCTACGCCCGTTTATTCCACTTCGCGGTACGTCCCGTTAACAATTAGACTGGTTAATGAGGGAAGATATGCCGTCTGGGGTGTTGTTGTAAATGCTTCCTCATCGCCGCCGTCGCTTCTCACACCCATAAAAGATTCTGAAGCGTGCGCCACTACAGTTGCCAGCGGAGGATCCTGCACAGCAGTCTTATACTTCGACATAAACGCAACCGCCTTAAACATTCCTTTGAAAGTTTTCGCAAGCTACCTATTTACAGAGTTTGGAACCCACATAAAGGTGGTTAGAAATTTCACTATGTCCTTACCTGTTGAAAGCTATCCAGCCTCGGAAAGCATCCTATCCTTGGTAAGCGCTGGATGGCAAAACAACGTCAATGTCTTCCCGAGAACAAATAACGCCACCTACCAAGTAACCTTGGCGAACAGAGCACCCTTCTCAATAAGTGGAGTAAACTTGAAACTAACCCTTCCAAACGGAATGACCTCAAAAGGGCAAAACACGGCAACAGCATACTTTGAAGGCCCTATAAGAAGCCTAGCCACCTTCACAGCTTCATTTACAATTTCAGTAGGCAACATACAGCCAAAAAGCTATAATGCAACCTTAACCGCTGACTGCATACTGCTTTCCGGAGGCCCAGGAGTAAGACGCCTTGAAGAGTTCAATCTGCAAATAAGCGTCAACGACGACAGTTCGGCTTTAGAATTTGTGGATTCCAGATGGTATGAAGGCTCCGTGGGGCCAAACACTTACGGTGCCCACCTTATCATATTGGTTAGAAATGTTTACGTGGACGGACTTCACGGCGCAGTGCTTGAACTTAACCTACCAAAGGGCATTTATAACGCTGCAGATAATTCAAGCCATGTTAAAGCCACGCCTTTATCAATGCAATTGCCTCAGCCACTGCAAACCCAGAGCCTTGCCGAAATTTTAAGCGCTTTTATGAATGCACAGCAAGCAAGCCCAGCGCAGGTATATGGCAGAGGCGACATTTTAACATTCATGGTTTCTCTCAACCTGCTTGATGTGAAAGTTGGAGATTGCACACTTGTCGGGCGAATATCATACATTGACACATGGGGCGGCAGTAGAGAAACTCCCATGACAATTTCTGTTGCCATACTTGGAAGAGTTGAATACATTGAAGTATCCATGGATAGAAGCATAAGCGTAAGAAGCCGCTACGTTAATACTTCGTTGACTGTGATTAATCGTGGAAGCGCGCCAGTATATGACGCTTACCTTATAGTTTCACCTTATCAGGGAGCCCCCATATTGATAGCTTCTCCAGCAGTAAACTACATTGAAAAGATAAACCCTGGAGAAAGCTGCAGGATACCGTTGACTTTGGCTTACAACCCTATTGGCTTTTACGCGCAGACAGGCGGAGCCTCGTCGATAACTTATGGGCCTGTTCCCTTTATGGTTTCGATATTTTATAGGGATGCAAGCGGATACTCCTGCACATTCAACAATTCGTTAACAGTGACTGTTGAGCCCTTTATAGAACTTGTAACTAAAAACCTCAGAGCAATCGGGACAAACGCTTCTTCAACAGTAACGGGAATCATAGTCAATTATGGTTCTTCCACGGCTCGATGTGTTGAAGCAGAACTTAAAATCGGCGACACAGTGCAGTCCTCTTTCATAGGCGACGTTGACCCAGGCTCAGAAATTGCCTTCAGAGTAGACATAAACAAGTACGGCAACACCGCTCTTCTGACACTAAAATACTACAACATATTTAACGAGCAGGAAACAAAAGAAATGAATGTCACTGTAACATTGCAGGAAGAAGTAACGCCTCCGCCAACTCAAACCGAACAGTGGCCCGCTGAAAGATGGATCATTGTGGCAGGCGTAATCGTCTTTCTTGCAGTTTCAACCATAATGATTTACAGGATGATGAAGAAGTCAAGGTTGCCAGCGAACCCTTAAGTAAAAAGGGGCTATGAAATGCTTGCAGATTTTGTTAGACTTTCTTTGAAGGCTTTAAGCGAAAGAAGAACAAGAGCAGTGCTCACGATAATAGGCATAGCCATCGGCCCCTTAGTCCTCGTCATGATGAGCTCTGTTGTTGGAAGCTACTCAAGCTACATAGTGGAAAGAGTAACCTCTTTGGGGCAGAACGCCATCGCAGTTTTCCCCACGGAAAATTACCAGCTTGACGAGGAAGACCTAAACTACATTAGAAGCCTTCACACAATCACAAGGGCAGAACCCTTCTATAACACGCAGGGAATTCTGAAAAGAGGCAATGAAGAGCTTAAAACATCCATATTCGCTGTAGACTACAACCTGCTTTTCGAGGCTATAGGAAGCCTAAAAATAGAAGAAGGAACCATTCCGCCAGAATCCAACATAATTTATTCTATAGTGGGCAGAAAAATAGCCTACAAAGACAACGAGAAATATTTCGGCCTAGAAGATGTTTTGACATTGACCATACCTAAAATTGAAGGTGGAAAGATAACAGGCAAGAAAACCGTAAACGTGGTGGCAGGGGCCATCCTTGAAGAGTATGGCGGCGCATTAATTGTTGATCCGGACTCAACCGTTTTCATGTGTTTCGAGGCTGGCAAGAGGCTTTTGGGTTTAGATAAGTGGTCCGGAATACTCATCTTGGTGAACGACCCGGCAAATGTGAAGCCTACAGTTTCAACTTTGAGGGAACATTATGAGGAAAAAGTTCAGATAATAGCCTTCAGCTCAATAGCCGAAGCCATATCCAGCATTACCGGAGCCATAAACTTCATAAACTTTTCAACTTCGCTTTCAGCTTTTGCCGTTGCAATCGCTGGAGTGGCAGCAACAATGATAACATCAGTCATGGAGCGCACAAGAGAAATAGGCGTCATGAAAGCCATAGGCTACACAAATTCCCAAATATTGTTGATGATACTTCTAGAATCCATAATGATGAGTCTCGTGGGAGGAGCAGCGGGAATAATGACGGGTATAGCAGGCGCTTATGTATTATCATCAAGGGGATTCACAATCGGCGGAATAGGTGAAAGCGGAATAGTATTACAGCTAAGCCCGCTGATAACTCCCCAACTCATAATTCAAACGTTAACCCTTACCATGCTTATAGGCTTGGTGGGCGGAGTTCTTCCAGCCTACCGCGCATCAAAAATCCCGCCGGTAGTCGCCCTAAGATACGAATAAGGAGAGTTTGCGGGGTTTTTCACCGCACTAGAAAGCTTTCAATGGTTGTGGCGGCGAAATAGGCTACAGCGGCTATAAGGAAGCTTTTAGCCCATGAAAAGCCTGTTAAAAGGCGAACAGCAAGACCACAAAGGGCTATGGTCCAAATGATTATTGCTGCTTGAACGTAACTATAAATCTGGTTTACAAGCCAAGTTTCCTCCAATATCTGGTTATAGGCTACTGCACTTTCGCCTTCAACACCGCCCAAGTATGCAAAGGAATATTTAATAGGCGATAAGGTTGTCGAAAAGACCGCGGTGTTTACAAGGGCTTGTATAAACATGGTTATTAACGCAGAACCAACCAGTATCAGCGTGACTCTCCAGACAATGTTGGCTTTGAACGCTTTGCTCATAATGTGGATTATTCCGGCGAGGAAAACCCACCTTATAACAAATTGCATAAACGAATATGCAGAGTAACTGGCTAAATAGGCAGTGACATTTTCTGCATAAGGCGTATAGACGCCGCCGAAAAACAGTCCGTCAACTAAAATGGTTATATCAGATTTCCCAGACCATTCAAAAACAAAATTTAGGCCTGTAATGTTCGCCCAGTCAGCATCACCAATGTGCGACCAATTTCCGTCTGCAATGGATATGGTTAGGTTGTTCCATATGCCAATTGTTGCGCTGGAAAAATTTTCAGTCAAATCGCGGTAAAAGAAGTTTGAAAGTGCCGTGGAATATAAATAAATTGAAACATTTTTAGGAGCGCTGTTGGGGCTTGTGCATTTTATTCTTACATAAAGTTTTTTGTAACCATCTTGGCCTGAACAGTTTATCGGCCCTATATTATCTAACTGCATGGAGACTTCTGAGCTGTTTTTCACCGCGAATTCTATGCTTTTATTCCCATAAACAAGCCCTTTAATGTAGTCGGCATAATTTGCTGTGGGATAAACTCCGCCAGTTGGTTGCCACAAAGTCACATTTTCAGTCCACTCGTCTTTCTGCGCTGGAAAAGTTTTTTCAACATAAGTTTTAGATACAAGAGCATAAGTCGCCGCCGCATTCGCCGCAACAAACAGAATCACTATAATTATGGGCATCAAGTATCTTGGGTTTTGGATTATTTCTCTGAAAGCCTTTTGCGGTGCGTATAACACTTTTAATATTTCATAGGCAGACAAATTTTTAGGCTCCGTGCCATATTTTGTTTCGGCTTATTTATTAAGGGTTCGTTACATTCCAAGCTTTAGCCGTCTATAAGTTGTGTAGTCTACGTATTCCAGATATGGGTTTTCAGCTTGATATCTGACCGTGAGTTTTTGGCGTTGCCGCTTTTCAGTTATTTGACTTGTTGTTATGAAAGAGTAGGCGTCGCTTCCAGCTCCTGAACCGTAACTTACGATCAAAATGCGTTCGTCTGGTTTTGCAATGTCAAGGACTGCCGCCAAGCCCACTGGTGAAGAGCCAGAATAAGTGTTGCCGAACTTGGCCACTTGAAGCGAGG
>JBNASL010000062.1:0-7988 GCA_049717905.1 Candidatus Bathyarchaeales archaeon
GATGGCAGCACGCTTACGAACTGCCATCCTTCAGCCAAGTATTTCTCAAGCTCTTTTTCGTGGATTATCTTTTGTGGGTTATGGCTTCCTTCTCTTAGCCTTTTTAGCTCTTTTTCGTAAAGTTCTAGTTCTTCGTCTTTGTTTAGTTGTCTTCCAACTTCTTTTTCTTTAGCGATTTTAATTTCCAGCAGATCTATGCCAAGTAGAGTTTTTGCTATGCTTTTCAAGGCTTCTATTTTTGCCTCCTTAACTAGGGAGTTTTGGTCTAATGGTTGGGCGGTTGCCAAGAGTAAGGGCTCGCATCGCTTGTAGATTTCTCGCATCCTCTCAATGGTTGAAGGGTCTAAATCCCTTGTTCCGCTATATACATGTTCTAATCCCGATGTGTGGCCAAGCCATGCCTCGATATACTCGTTTGGCGCATGCCCAGTTAAATTGCTTCTAAAGTATTTTCTTAGGCTGTAGGGTCTTATCCTTTGAATTTTGTTTCCAAAAGCTATTTGCTGCTGAACCCCACTTTTAGCGATTACACTTTCAATTTTGGCTGTTAATGTTTTCCTCCTAATTCCTTTTCCCTTGTCTCTTGGGTTTGCTATTATAGGGCTTTTATCGTTTATTTTCTCTCCTCTACTCTCCCTAAGCTTAAAATATTGTTGAATTAGCTCAACAGTTGTTTCTGGAATGAAAGTGACGTATACGCTGTCGCTTTTCGCTTGGGGAACAAAGACTGCGCATGGTGTAACTCCCTTTTCAAAATCGTTTTTTATGCTTGAATATTTTAGATCGCAAATATCTTCTGGTCTTAGTCCTCCATAACACATTAGCTCAATGGCAATTCTGGTGGGTATGCTTGTTGCAGCGTTGAGTATTTGCCTTAACTCTTCTTTTGTTGGAATTTTATCCAAATATTTGACGCTCTTCTTGAATGGGGGCTTCCCATGGATCGCTATTCCGTGGAATTTTAGGAAGCTCTTGACGGCGTTCCAAATGGTGTAAAGCCTTCCAGCGCTTCTAGAACCTTTACGAATTTCCGCCACAGCCCAATTCTTTAAAACGCTAAAAGCCTCATTAGGAGTTGATTTCACAAGCTCTTTTGGAGATAAACCACAGCCCTCAACAAAATCCGCCAGCATGTCAACGTAATCACAAGCAGTTCTTCCGCTTCTCACGGCGGCTAACTCGTCGAACCAGGCCTTAACCTCTCCGCAATCCTCATATAACTTAAGTGCTCTCTTTGAAAGTGTATATCTATAACTAAACCTCTCCAAGACCCATCAAGAAGAAGGAGAGAAGAAGAAATATATAAATGTTCGGATAGGAAAAATCGGGCCCGTAGTCTAGTACGGATTAGGACGCTGGCCTGCGGAGCCGGAGATCCTGGGTTCAAATCCCAGCGGGCCCGCTAAAATGATTAGCATTTGAGGAAGGCTTATACATAGCGTAACTCGTAACTCAGAGTATTTCAAGTTTTGAGTCTATCAACTATCGCATAGCATGGGAACTTTTCTATGCGTGATTTAAGTAAGTGAATTTGGACGGTTAATGACGAAAACTTTAGTAAGTATAAGCCAAACTAGACTTTCTCTCAAATCGAGGTTTAATTATGAACACACGAAAAGTGAGTGACTGCCTTTTCATGGTAGACTTAAGACCTGCTAATATTGATAAATTTACAGCCACATATATCCTTAGAGGAGAAAAAACCGCCATAATAGAGTGCGGGCCAGCTTCAACTGCTGAAAACTTGCTCAGAGGATTGAAAGAGCTTAAAGTAGGTTTTGAGGAAGTCAACTACTTAATGATTTCCCACGCTCATGCAGATCACTGGGGCAATGCAGGAACAATTTTAAAGCACTTGCCAAACGCAAAACTTCTCATACATCCAAAGGGTCTTTCGCATTTGGCTAATCCTCAAAGATTGTGGATGCAGTCGAAACAAGTTTTGGGCGAAGTTGCCGAAATCTTTGGCGAACCAACCTCAGTTCCAGTTGAGCGGATGGCTCCTGCCATGGACGGCATGGTTGTGGATTTGGGCGGTGGGTTAGAGGTTCAAGTTATAGAAACCTTGGGACATGCGCCTCACCATGTAAGCTACTACGAATGCGCTAACGGAATATTATTTCCAGGAGAGACAGCGGGAGTCTACGTTGAAGATTTGGACATAACCTTGCCTGCAACTCCACCGCCAATAATGTTGGGCAAACTCTTTGAATCTTTGGGAAAACTGGTTAGGCTTAATCCAAAAATTTTGTGCTATACGCATTTTGGTTTGACCGATAATGCTGTTGAAAAGTTAAAGTTACATGCTAGCCAACTCAGTCTTTGGGCTTCAACAATTCACGAGTGCCTAAAAAACAATGATAGCCTTGATTTCATTAGAGATAAGCTTATGGAAAGGGACCCTTATCTTAAAACTGCGTCGGATTATGTGAAAACTCATCCAATAATTAGCCGTGTTTTTAAGCAGCTCATTCAAGGTTTTATGCCTTAACTAAATATTGGGAAATGCTAATAGTGCCCTTTTAGGCTCTTAAGCTTCTAGGACTTACCAATTAAATGTCCACCGAACCCCAGAGCCCACAAGATAATTGGGTAGGCTATTATGCGTTCCATCCCGCCCTTTCCTAAACCGAGGTAAAAATCTGCCACTTGTCCACCGCCTAAGTACACGCCTACTTCGCTGGCTCCAAAAAGGACAAGCGCTGCAATTGAGATTAAGCCTAAAACAACCGCAAAGTAGGATAGTGGTGGCTTCTGAATTTTATATGATTTTATAGCGGATAGTGCACCGAAGAGGAAGGCAATTAAAGAGACAATTGTATGTATTATGCCATAGTTTTCTGGGAACAAGCCTACGCCCATGGCGCCGATTCCGCATAAAGCTAAGAATAAAAGGAAGCTCTTATCTTGAACAAAGCCTCGCATGAAGTGGACACTGGCAACAGCAGATAAACCCAGCAAAAACACTGAAGTATTAAAAATTGGCGCGGACACTCCAACTCCTAAGTCACTTATGTAGTTTTCTGAAACACTGTAAGCGGGGTATAAGGCTTCTGCAATAGTTAGGCATAAAACGAATTGAACGGCGCCAACGAATATTATTGCTCAAACCACTTTTCCGTTAACATGTTTCATAGCAAAAACTAATCGGTGCACCTTCATAAAATTTTAGGAAAAGTAAAATCAATTGTTTAAAAGTTTTTGAGCAGTTCGTCTATGGCTTTTCCAATGTTTTCGCCGATGTATCCGCCTTCCAGAACAAAGAATGTCGGCTTGTTTATGGTTGATATAATTCTGCCTATTTCTCTATAGCTTTTATCAGTTAACCCTAAAGAGGCTAAATCTCCTGCATAAGCGTCAAACCCTGCTGAAACAGAAACTACCTCAATTTTTTCCAAATCAACCTTCTTCAGTGCATCTTCCAAGGTTCTAAGGTAGACTTCTTCTCCGCAGTCTGCCTCCAACGGGAAGTTGAAGCAATTAGCCTCAGAATAATAGCCTGTACCCGGGTAATGGGGGTACCTGTGAAGCGAAATAAAAGTCACTTTCGGATCTCCTAAGAAGATTTCCTGCGTCCCGTTTCCATGATGTCCGTCTATGTCTAAAATCAATGTTGGCTTGTCAATGTATTTTATGGCTACTGCAATGTTGTTTATGTAGCAGAAACCTTTCGTGTAAGCGCCAAGCGCTGCGCCACGCTTTCCCACATGATGCCCAGGAGGCCGCATGAGAGAGAAACCGTTCACTTTTGCTGCTAGTATGGCGGCTCCAGCTGAGAGCCTAGCATACTCATAAATATTTGCGTACGCGGGAGTGTCAATATCTTCTATAGCTCCCTCTTTAAGCCTTTGAATATACGCGGCTTCGTGAACTTTTAGAAGGTCTTCTTCCTTGGCTGGTTCTGGTTCTAGAAACTCATATCCTTCTTTCTTCAGGATTTCGCAGGCTATTTTAACTCTTTTGGGGCTTTCTATGTGCCACGACCCGTACTCTAAACATTTTTCAGAGAAAACTATTTTCGGCTTCATAAGTGTTGAACCAGTCTTTCGATTTTCGTTTAGCCTAATTGCTATATCTAGATATATTAGTGTTCTCACTTTAACAGTGTTAGCCGCCCCAGAGGAGTGTTCAATGATTTCGCAGAATCCATTTGCAGAATTCCGAAAAGAATGTGAAGCTATATTAAGAGAGGCTCTTGATAAAATATCCGCGGGAAAAACTCCCAAGCAGTTGGGTTTTGAAAGACCGCCAGTCCTAGATTTTGGACAGCTAGCTTCTTCCATTTGTTTTGAGTTGGCTAAACAAGTTGGCGAAAAGCCCTTAGCATTAGCTAAATGCTTAGTAAAAGCCATAGACAAGTCAAAGTTTTCATTAGTAAAAGATGTGGCTGCGGCTGGCGGAGGCTACATAAACTTTCACGTAGACTTTGCGAAACTTTCAGCGTTAACCATAGAATCGGTTAGGCGCTTGGACACGACGTATGGTTTTGTTAAGGCAGATAGGCCCTTGAAAGTTATTGTGGAACATACCAGTGTAAATCCACTTCACCCAATACATATAGGGCAGGCTAGAAACCCGATGCTTGGAGACGCCGTTGCCCGAATGCTCGCTTATAGAGGACACAGAGTCTCCCGTCACTATTATGTAGATGATGTCGGCCGACAAACGGCGGTAATCGCCTATGGATATGAAAAACTTGGCAGACAAAAACCAAAGGAAAAACTAGATCATTTTATTGGGAAAATCTACACTATAACAAGTTGCCTTGTTGAAATAAACAGGCTTAAAGGAGAACTTGAACTTGCCAAGGCGGTTTCGGCAGAAGAGGAAATTACAAAGATTAACAGGGAATTGGATGATTGGATGTCTGTGGCTTTTGAGCTGAGGGAAAAATACCCGGAGCTCTTCGAGAAGCTCCTAGAAAAGATAAGCCAAGATAAAGATCCTGAAAGAAGTGTGAATGAATTAAACAGAGCATATGAGGTTGGGGATGAAAGGGCAAAGAGGCTCATAAGAGAAGTTAGCGAATTATGCTTAGAAGGGTTTAGAGAAACGCTAACCCGCGCAGGAGTCTCTTATGATTCTTGGGATTGGGAAAGCGACTTTGTATGGAGCGGGCTGGTTGCAGAAGTCCTTCAAAGGCTAAAACAGACACCCTATGTTTTCGTTCTCGGAGGCGTGCTAGAATTTGATGCTGGAAAAGTTGTTGAATCTCTTAACCTTTGGGATAAGCTCGGCCTAAGAAAGGATTATGTTGTTCCGTCGTTAACGCTTATGCGGGCTGACGGCACAACCCTCTACACAACGAGAGACATAGCCTACACTCTGTGGAAGTTTGAAAGAGCTGAAAAGTGCATTAACGTCATAGGTATGGAGCAGTCTCTGGCGCAAATGCAGCTTAAAATAGCCCTCTACGCTTTAGGCTACAGCCAACACGCAGAAAACCTCACCCACTTCGCCTACAACCTAGTAACTTTGCCAGGTTACAAAATGTCTAGCCGGAGGGGACGTTACATAACCTTGGATGAGGTAATGGATGAGGCTGTGAGAAGGGCCTACGAAGAAGTTTCAAAACGTTCACCGCAATTGCCAGAGGAAGAGAAACGGAAGGTGGCAGAGTTCGTCGGCATCGGCGCGGTTCGCTATGCCCTTGTGGAAGTTGACCCATCCAAACCCGTTGAATTTAACTGGGACAGAGTACTTAATTTTGAGAAAAACAGTGCGCCATATATTCAGTATTCACATGCAAGGGCTTGCAGTATACTGCGCAAGGCGCCTAGAAAGCCAGAGAAACCATCTTATGACTTGTTGAAGGAGAAACTTGAACATGAACTTGTTTTGGCTTTGGCTGACTTCCCAGAAGTTTTCATTGAGGCGGTTGAAATGCTTAAACCGAATCTTATAGCTGATTTCGCCAATGCCTTAGCAGATAAATTTAACACTTTTTATAACGCATTTCCAGTGATAAAAGCTGAACCGCGAGAACTCAGTGATTCGCGGCTTGCGTTAGTTGAAGCAGTTAGAATCGTTTTGAGAAACGCCCTACATCTTATAGGCATAGTTGCCCCAGAAAAAATGTAACATTTAAGGTGCGCCTTCAATTATGGCAGCTGCAGTGCTTGTTCCAATTCTGTTGGCGCCAGCTTCTATCATGGCGACTGCATCAGCGTAGGTTCTTATGCCTCCAGCGGCTTTAACGCCCATGTCCTTTCCAACCACTCGGCGCATAAGCTTTACATCTTCAACTGTTGCGCCTTTGCCGAACAATCCGGTTGAAGTTTTAACAAAGTCTGCGCCAGCTTCTTTAGCAAGCTTGCATGCCGTTATTTTCTCTTCGGTTGTCAGTTGAGCTGTCTCGATAATCACTTTGACGATTACGTCTGAGGATAAGCGTTTAGCATCAACTACTGCGGTTATATCCCTTTTAACAAGTTCATGGTCTCCAGACTTTAAAGCGCCTAAGTTAATAACCATGTCTAACTCGCTTGCGCCGTCTTCAACAGCCTTAACTGCCTCCAACGCCTTTATCTCGGGTAGCGCGACACCGAATGGAAAGCCTACAGTGGAACAAACCTTTACGTCAGAGTTTTTAAGCAAATATGAGGCAAGCTTAACATAGGCAGGGTTAACAACCACGCATCCAAAACCATATTCAATTGCTTCTTTGCACAGTTTTTCAACATCACTTTTTGTAGCTGTAGCCTTAACAAGCGTAGAGTCTATGATCTTAGCCAACTGCTCTCTTGAAATGTTCGGCAATTCTTTCACCCCTCACCCTTTTAAACTAGAATCTTATGCATTTATCAATTTCTACATGCATATAACTGGTGTTGCCCTTTAATTTTATATTTTTCAGCTCTTTGGAGCTATTTAAAATTATAATTTATTTTTATTTTTTATTTTCAAACTTTAGATTAAAAATTTGTTTATATTAAATAAAATATATCCAATAAATATTATTATTTATGTCTTAAAGGCATTACAAAAGCTGATTTTCTGTTTTAGCTTCGAAAGTGCAGTTTTGGTCGCCTTTTGCAACGCATTCTGTTTCTTCAACTTTCATTTTTACATTTAAAACTGTTGTCAAGTAGCCTGCTATTATGCCGCGGATGAAGTGACTGTAGGGTTTTATCTGGGTTTTTGGTGCTAATTGACATTCGAAACTGTTGTATACATGCGTAAGTGCATATGGAGGATTTAGCGTCAATTTTTCTATCTCCATTTTTCCGAATCCTATGGCGGTGAATATGGTTGCACCCATGCGTTTGCATATTTGTGCAGGGTCGATTAACCCAATTTTCTTGCCCATTTCAACGTGATCTTTGGCTGCATTCATACCCATCTCTAATCCGTTATAGTATAGGAAGGCTTCACCAGCAGAGCCGAAACGCTCTCTAATGCCGCGTATAAAACTTTCACAAAGCGTTTTTCGAAGGATTATTGCCCTTTCTCCGCCTACCACTAGCATATTGGATACTGTGTCAGAAATGAAACCTCCAGCCTGTTGCTTAATCACTTTTACGTCTTTTACAGCCTTAAGATTTTGAATTTCTTCTGCAATCCCTTCCAATGAAACATCACAATCTGTCATGTCCAGAAAAATTAGAAAAGTTTTAGTCTCTCCTGTGCTTCTCGCCACTGACAAGATTAAATGCTTTAATCTCGCGTTATTTTTAGCGCAAAGACTTAAAGTTCTCTGAAGAACACCGCGTTCAGCCTCTGCCACCACAAACAAACCGCCAAGGTTTCTGCCAGGCAAAAAGAAGAAACGACCAATTTCAAGGGGTAAGAGAGCAATTTCCAAAATTTTCCCTCGATAGTCATAAAATGATGACGCAATAAAGGTTTATGAATATGCAGTCAAAATTTAAAATCAACAGTATCTAGTTTCAAAATGGGCCGTCTGGAAACAAGCGATTTTTGTTGAAAACGGAATGTTTTGACGGGCCCGAGGGGATTTGAACCCCTGTTCTCCGGCTTTCTTCCGT
>JBNASL010000063.1:0-7972 GCA_049717905.1 Candidatus Bathyarchaeales archaeon
CATAAACGTACCAGTCTTCTTCATGGTCAGCTCTTCCAAGAAGCATACGTCTATACTTGGAGCCGTGAGGTCCGACTATTACGGGTATGCCTAAACGCCAGAAGCCGCTTGCTATTGAGGCTGCTTTTTGGGAGTAAGCTCCCCAGGCTACGCCGACGGCGCCTACACGGTTGAGTATGTAGTCAGCTATTTCTTCATAGTTGGCTCTTAGGTTTCTCCTTGCAAATATGTTTGCAATTTTTATTGCTGCTCCAGCTATATGGGCGTTTGAGACGCAAGAGCCTGTGTTAACCATGCATCCGGCAGTGAACTCCCCTGTAAACTCTTCGTAGGGTGTTTTTCCATCCTCATTTTTGTACATTCCAGCCGTCATGGCGGCACATCCAGAAGTTACAACAATATAGCGTCTGTTGGCGAATTCTCTGCACATTTCAGCCACTTCGATTCCGCCGTTAGGGTAGTTAGCACATCCCACAAAGGCCACGACGCCTGGAATCTCTCCAAGCACTATGGGGCTTCCAACATTCCTTATTTCAATATCCTGTATTGGACCCCTTCCAGCCCTAATCTTATAGGTTTCTTCTTTAAGCTTCTTTTCTCCAGCTTTCACAATAAAGCTGTGCACCGCTAAACCCACAGGGCAAGCTTGTTCACAGCGACCACAACCAACACATAAATCATATAAGTCAGCAAGTCTAGCCATGTTTCCTTGTTTCGCCGCCTTCATGGCTTCTGGAATTTTTAGGTCTTGGGGGCATGCTCTTCGGCAGTCTCCACATTCCCTGCAGTCTTTCACTCTTCGAAGAACTTCTTCAACTTCTGGAATAGCCTTAAACTTCTTTCTTAAGGGCGCAACTTTCAAAGCCACTTTTACAGCGACTTCACCTACTTTTTCCGGGTCAAGGATTAGGGCTCCCGGTGTTTTTCCGCTTACTAAGTCTTCAACTATAGTGTCGGCCTGGTCGTTTGTGCGGTTTGGCAATCCCATGCAGTTCTTCTCAGAAGTTACAATTACAGGCGCCTTAATCCTTTGAGCTTCATGGAAGGAGTCTATTCTAATGCACTGTTCATCTAATATGACGACGTCTGGAACACCGCTTCTTATGAAGCGCAATTGCCATGATATGGGGCCGATGATTTTACCCTGTTTATAATAGCGTGTAATGTCATGGGCCGTGCAGCATAAACCGCAAACCTCGACTTCACCGTCAAGGCCGCTCTCTTTCATATAGTCTATTATGCCAACGGATGGAACAACGTTATGGCCTATGCAGAGGATTACGGGCTTCTCCACGTTTACGGTTCCATATCCTAAATCCACTAATGGCGCTTCTGGATCTGCCTTTGGAAAACCGTAAGAGGCGATTTGAGCAATATCGGCAACCTCCATTCCCACATGGTCTATCATGCCCGCTTGGAAAACTTTCGATTCAAAGTCAATGTTGCTTCCCTCCTGCCCCGTGTGTACGACGGACAATAGATGGGTAAGCTGAGTTTCCACATAGTCTAAAACTTCTTCTAAATCGCCTAGGGTTTCAGGTTTTATTCCGCAAACAAGGCGGGTTACCGGGGCCTCAACATGAACGTTTAAACCGCCCACGTCTAATGGGGTTCTGCGTCCGAATTTTTCAATTAAATGTTCCACCAAGTGGCGGGCATGTCCAATATGGGTTGCGGCTCCAATGCAACATGCCAAAAGCACTATTCTAGATTGTTGGGCAGGCATGTTTATTCCGCATGCTCCACGTTTGTCTCCTGTTAGGTCACATTTGCCAAAAGTGCATAGGCAGCATAAGTCGCAGAAGGGCATGTAAAACGGCTTATAGCGTTGCAAAAGTTTCATATCCCATTCTCTTAGGGTAGTCAATGACGGAAAAGGCGTTGGTCCCATGGGTTCTGCCCAAGAATCTACTGCGATTTTCCCAAGCGACACTTCCAGATTTTTAATTAGGCTTGTGTCAGTTTTCAACTCGTCAATTTTTATGCGGACATTTTTGTTAGCCAAATTGGTTTCCTCAACATGGTTTTATGGAATACCCTTAGATTACTGTTTTTTAAACTTTTCTAGCCGTTTTTCGTTAAATCATGGACGTTTTTCGTTAAATCGGAAACAACAACTAGAAATTCAAAAGTTTTAACTATTTGGCGTACTCGGCGTTTTCCATTATTTTCTTAACAGAAAGATATGCTAAAGTGTCGGATGGCAAATTCAGAAGAGATTCTCCGGCGAGAACGTATTTTTCAACATTCTCGTCGTAAGCTACTCTTCCCAAAAACTTAAAACGCAAAACATTCCTAGCGTGATTTTCTAGGCTTTCTGGAAACCTAAAACCACCAACCACATAGAAATTCTTAAAGGCTATTTTAACCTCGTTGGCGACACGGTATGCCCGCTCCACATGGTCAAAGGACTTCTTAGAAGGATCTATAACGTCAAATATATCGTCAACTTTTGATGTTACCCTTCTGTTAAGATGTTCTAAACCAGCGGGCGAATCAACTAAAACATACTTATAATTTTTCGCTAATGCCTCTAAAGCCCCCTTCAGCGCCGCGTTGGGAAGACAGTAACATCCTTCAACCCACTTGGTTCCAAGGGCAATAAAATCAAAGTGTTCCCCCTCATACATTCCAAAACTCCATATCTTACTTTCGATGCGCTGAGTTGGCGGCACACCCACGGTGGTTCCGCCCTCTTCAAGGAAGGTTTCTACAAGGAGTTCTGAAACCGACTTCTTATTTTTGTCTCGCAGGTCTACGCCAACCATTTCGCCCAAATTTTGGTCTGGATCAGTATCCACCAATAGCAATGGGGACTCTCCAATTTCAATAAAGTATTTTGTCATTAAGGCAACAAAGCTTGTTTTTCCTGTTCCACCGCGTCCCATTGTTACTAGAATCTTCATAACACTTACCCTCATATGTGCTACAATTTAATATTTTCAGCCTTATTATTCGTTATCTTGCAAAAGTCTACTACACAATCTTTCTATGGCCTTCAAAGCCTCAGCATCCCTATACTTTAGGGGGGTTTCTCCCCGCATCTCAGCGTCCACAACTTTTGCGTCAAAGGGTAAGAAATCCAAAACATCCAAACCATTTTCTCTTGCAAAGCTTTCAACAGCTTCTTTTTGAGTTTCATTTTCAATCTTGTTTCCAACAAGGAAAATCCGTTTCATTCCAGCTTTAACCCCTAACTCATGGATTCGCTTTGCAGTTTCAAGGGATTTCATGTTTGCATTTACAACTACAAGCATGGTGTCCACATGCTGCGCTGTGCCCCTTCCTATGTGCTCTACACCCGCTTCCATATCCAAAACCACAGCCTCATCTCGCTCCACAACCAAATGCCTTAAAAGTGAGCGTATAACCGCGTTTGCTGGGCAAGTGCACCCTGAACCCATGGAACGCACAGTGCCCATAACTATTAGGCTTACGCCGAAAGGAGTTTTAACCGAATAATCGCGGACAATATCGTCGACGGTGAAGGTTAGACGGAAAACCCCCGCGTACCCAGTGCTTGTTTTGGATTCTACAAGCTGCTTGTTTTCAGATATTGGCACTATCTTCCTTGCTTCTTCAGGCGACAAACCCAATGTTAACGCAAGATTAGGCGAAGGATCTGCATCAATAGCAATTGTCTTAAAACCCTTATTTGCAAAAGCGTAGGCTAAACCCGCAGCAACCAAGGTTTTGCCAACACCCCCCTTCCCAGAAACAGCCACTTTCACATGATTCCCTTCTAAATTAATTTCATACCCTCTCAATGAGAGCAGCAAACATCACCGGCAAGACTATGGTAGCGTCAGCCTCTATAATCGTTGTTTTTGCTTTCTCCCTTATTTTTCCCCATGATACGGCTTCTCTGGGTCTGGCTCCTGATAGGCTTCCGTCGTATTCAACAGCAGTAGTGATGTAAACCGCATAGTCTAATCCATGCTTAAAAAGATTCCACCATAAAACATGATGCTTTGATATTCCTCCGCCTATAATTAAAGCTCCAGATTTTTCCGCTTGCCAGACCATGTCGCTTAACAGTTTCTCGTCTTTTAAAACGTTTATTTTTAGTTCGTGGTCTTGGCTGAATTGCCACAGTTGATAGCCGACAGCACCGTCAGTTATTCCGGGTATTATGACGGGGATGTTGTTTTTCCAACACCAATATAGTAGTGAGCTTTCATCAAGCCTTTTTCCTATTTCCCAGCATAATTCATAAGTTGCCAATTCGCGTTTTCCTTCGACGTAAATTTCGTTTAGAAATTTCAGCATTTTCTCTTCGATTATTTCGCCGTAGGATTCGTTGGGCACCAGAATGTTTCCAATTCGGCTTATCCCTTTCTTGTGCAGTTCTTTGTCGTTCATGAAGAAGTCGCCTTGATAATAGTTCTTGTAACATCTTGCCAAGTCATGGTCTAAAGTGCCGCATGTTGTAACCAGAATGCTGAACCACTTTCTTTTCACCATGTCTTTGATTATTCCCCGTGTTCCAGTGGCTATGATACACGCGGGAAAAGAAAGGAAATTTAGCGATTTTTCGTCTTTAAGCATTTCTTCGAGAATGTCCACGCCTTTTGCCAAGTTTTTTGCTGTGAAGCCTCCGCTTTCCTTCATCTGCACCGCTAGTCTGTCTGCGGAGATGCCCTTCGTTATTTCGAAGTCTCTCACTTTCTCCATAACATGCGCCAAGGCCTATTCTAAGCCCTTAAAGAGCCATGATAAGTCTGGGGTTTTCTCTCTTTTATCGATTTTCTCCGCCAAAGCGTGGACAACTATGGGCAGGGCGATGGTTGCGTCACAGTAACACTGCACGTTTCTGCCTTCTTTTGCTTCCTTACCCCAGCTTATGGCTTCCTCAAAAGTGCATCCTGAAAGCCCGCCCCAGTGGGGTGCGTCCGTCGTAATTTGTATAGCGTATTTATGCGGGTAAACTCTCTCGTACTTTCTGGATTCGGTTAGGCTTCTGCCCACTGTTGTTAGCTGGATAAAGTCTTTGGGAACTCCGCCGCCTATGTAGATTACCCCGCTGTTCGCCGCCGCCTTAGCCTTTATATCTACAAGCTGCTCGAAGTCCTTCATCTGGTCGATGGTGACGTCAAAGCCGCTTTCAAGTTTTCTGTTTAAAAGATAGGCTATGCCGTAGCCGCTGTCAACTATGGCTGGGCAGAAGACTGGAACCTTGTTTTCGTAGGCCGTTGCGACAATGCTTTTTATTCCAAGCTGCGAGAGCTCCTTCCCAAAGAGATGCAGGAACTCAGCTGAAGAATACTTGCGATTGGGATTTAGCTTTTTCATAAAACTCGCAATTAGGCTTTCCATCTGCCTATATTCAAGCTCGTCTGCAAAAACATCGTAAAACCTGTCTATCTTGTTCTCTAAAAGCGCGTAATCGTCAACCATGTGGTGGCCCTGCCAGTAAGTGCCTCCCATGGCTTCTAATATGTCTTCGGAAATGTTGGCGCCTGTGGAGACTACAACGTCTATGAGGCGTTTTTCAATAAGCCAATTAATTATCTTCCACTGTCCCGTAGTGCTCATGGAGCCCGCATATCCCAAAAATATTACCACATCGTCTTTCAACATTTCTTCCCAAACTTCAACAACTTCGCCGAGTTTTCGCCCTTGAAAACCCGTCTTAGCCATCTCAGAAAGCAGTTCAGAAATTTTCTTTGGAACTTTTACTTCTATGGGTTCAAGCTTCCTTTTAAAGAATGGAGTTTGTCTTTTATCCCTTATCACCGATTTTCAACTCCACAATTTTAGAAGGGTTAATTTTGTAAGCTTTCTTTTAAATTTTTAGTTTAAAAGGTTCAACGTCTACCAAGCCTAAACTGTTGGAAAATAGTAAGTCTCATCAGCCTACAAGAATAGATCTCTTTCCTTAGGTCTTATCAGCTCTGTTGCCTTGGCAGTTTCAGACCTTATGAATTTGTAGCCGCGAATTATGGCTGCTGGAATACCTTCGTCCGCTTGCCCTATCACTAGTTCAGCCGCTGAAGCCAACTCATCTGCAACAGCAGTTTGCTTAACCCTCAAAACATAACCAAACAAATCCTTTTCACCCCTTCTGTCCTTAATAGGTTTTAATCCAGAGACACCTATTGCCACGTTTATCTCTCCTTCTCTTAGGGGGCGACCATGAGTATCAGAAATAATGACAGCGACATTCCGTCCAGTTAACCTCTGTATCTCTTTTCTAATTCTTTCGGCCGAAGCGTCAGGATCGTGTGGAAGCAAGGCAACATAATTCTCTCCTGGAACGTTGGATTTGTCAACGCCTGAGTTTGCACACACAAAGCCATGTTTTGTTTCCGTGATTATTTTTCCATCCGTCATACGTCTAATGCCCTTGGCTTCCCTAAGGACTACTTCAACCATGGCTGGATCCTTGTCGTATAGTTCTGCGAAGGATTTTGCGAAAGGCGAAGGCGCAACCTCGTCTAAGTTTACAATGTGCCCTTCAGCCCGCGAAACAACAACGTGAGTAACCACTATTACATCATTGTCTTGAATGGGGGTTCCCTGCTTCTCGGCCGCTCTACATATGAGCTCGGCAAGGTTGTCTCCGGTTTTTATAACGGGCAAGCCTTCAATTCCAACTATCTGAATCACGTTCATGAGAACGCCTCACAACGCATTTTATGGGATTCAAAGTTCCTTATAATTTCTCCTAGAACCTAAAGCGTGCTACACGTTTAAACGCGTTTTGACCATCACTTCACAGTTTTGCCTACAAAAAATTTTAATTCTGAAAGGGTTCTCTCTTTAGTCGAGATGATACATAAATGAAAATATTACATGAGTTTGTTCCGACACGTAAATTTCTGAAACTTGCCGAAGAGACTAAGGATTTTGTTGACGGTTGGAATGTCACTGATAGTGCTGCAGGCGTTCCCGCACCCAGCGGTACAGCTGTAAGTTGCGTACTCAAAGCTAAATATCCAGAAAAAATTGTGGTGCCCATATTCATACTTCACTATAAAGGTCCAGTGGAAGTGGGTGGTCTTGCTTTAGCCGCTGACGCCGTAGGCCTTGACGGCTTAGTGCTCACCATGGGCGACATTCCCAAGTATGGTGAACCCATAAAAATGCTAAAATCTTCCGAGGAAGCCCGAGATTTCCTACGCACAACGGTAAAAGTGAAAAACCTAAAGCTAGGCTGCTTACTTACCGCACGCAAATCTGTGGAAGAAACCATTGCCCGAGCGAGGGGAGAATGGGACTTCATATTCTTCATGCGCCTTGAAGATAAAACCTTCCCAATACTGGAGCAACTATCTCAAGAATGCAAACGCCTAAACAAGCCCCTATACTCATACTTCTTGGTAAGTACTCCAAAGAACGCTGAAATCATGAAAATAATCGGTTGGCCCGCCACAACAACCATGGAACATGTTGAAGAAACTGCAGCGAGTCTAGAAGGCATGGTGGACGGTATAATTGCAACATGCGCTGGAGACTACGAAGGCGATTTGGCATTATTGAAAAAACTTCAAAAGTTTAGAAAGTAACAACTCCCATTTCCTCCTTTTTGTAAGCATTTCCATGAGACAAAATCATTTCATCTATGGGCACAGTAGCATCCAAGTACAAAAACATTTAAACTTTTAAGCTGCTCTTAATCAAGATATCAAAGAGCCGATTAACATGAGTTTCCCTAAAGTAAGTTTCGAAGACTCTTTAGAAAAGAACGTTATTGAAGCTGGAATATGCGTTGGCTGCGGCACATGTGTCCTTGTCTGTCCATTCAGCTGTCTAGAATATAAAGAAGGAAAACCTGTTCTGGTGAAAGAGTGCAAGGTATGCGGTATCTGTCCTCAAGTTTGCCCCCAAAACGAGTGGGCACGGTCTAAGGTTGAAAATTTTGTGTTTGGCAGAGAAAGGCAATCCACCGAAGAGTTCGGAGTCTATCGTAGGTTTTTGGTGGCGAGAGCTAAAGATGCAAAAGTGCGTAGCGTTTCTCAAGACGGCGGCG
>JBNASL010000064.1:0-7867 GCA_049717905.1 Candidatus Bathyarchaeales archaeon
TAGGCTCTGTAGCCGCCGAAGATTTGCACCAGAAACACCATGTATAGGAAGAGTAGGATTGCAGCTTCTTTCCAGCTTATTCTTTTGCTTGAGAGGAAATACCATAGGATTAGACATGATATAAGCGCGTAGACTGTTAAGCCTGTGTAGGCTGCCATGTTAACCCTAAAATTTTGGCCGATTAAGGCGACTCCGAGGATTAGGGTTACGTTTAGGAAGCAGCTTCCAACGATGTTGCCTAAAGCTAGCTCCACATGACCCTTTAGGGACGAATTTAGGCTGTTTGCGAGTTCCGGCAGGCTTGTCCCTAAAGCGACTATTGTGGCTCCTATAACTACCTTTGGAATGCCTGTCCACTCCGCGATATAAGACGCTGAATCTATTATAAGGTATGCGCTTGCTATGACAACAATCACTCCAATAATGGTTGAGGCTATGTAGCGTCTCAGCTTTTCATCTCTTTTGCTGAAACCAGCCGTGCTTTCAGCCTTCCTCTTTTTTGAGACTCTATATATGTTGTATGCGAAAATTGCTATGAGAATTGCGCCTATAACCCTGCTTGTATACCCCAGGTAAATTAAGGCTAGAGGAACTATCGAAGCTATAAAAAGTCCAAAGTTAAGGGTTTCCACCTCCTCTTTAATCGTCAAAGAGGTTTCTGAGCTTTTCAACGATGCAATTAGAAAAGCTAAGCCTAGGATTAGGCATATGTTTACAACGTTTGATCCTAAAGCGTTTCCAATAGCTACGCCTACATCTTAAATGCCTAATGCGGTAAGCATGGAGACGCTGAGTTCAGGCAATGTGGTAGTCATTGCAACCAAAATAAAACCTATGACGATTTTTCCCAAGCCCGTTAAATCTGCAACTTTGACGGAGTTATCAACAGTTAAGTCGCTTGCACGGTCAAGAATAACCAATGAAAACAAGAGGATAAACACGTTGCCAAGCAAGCCCAACCACTCAAACAACGTAATCAACCTCAACCATTCAAATCAAACATCATGGACCTCAAGGGACGCTGGGCATTCATCAATTGCGTGCATTCGCTTTCGCTTATAGGAATTACTCTTAAAAGATAAGCAAATTATCCATCAAGAGCTATTGACGTTAGTATGCGTGCTGTGCTGTCTTTTGCAAAAGACACGCGCAGTGTTTCACCTTAACATTCTCAGCCCTCAAACACCGATTCAATCTTCAAATCCTCAACATGCTTCTTCAACGTCTTACAGTTCTGGCATATCAACACTTCAATCTATTAAAGATCCATCCTGACTGTCCTAACCCTTTTGCTAATCCAATCCTTAGGAAACAAAATTCTAGTTGAAGTAGCGCAGCTCTCAGCCACCTTCTCAGCGACATCATAGCCAAGCATCCTAGTTTCCATAGGCTTCTCGTGCGCGCAAAGAAGCGCCGATGAACGCTTATGTAAAAAGTGCATGTCAAAAATGCAAAATTTATGAAAACCGTCTAAATGCAATGACATTTTGACAAAATTTAAGACACGAAGAAACTGCAAATGACCTTAGGCGCGGCGAGTGGTTGCCAACTATCTTGTGAATTGTACAGTAACGGCGTTAACGATTGGTTTTTCATCAAAATGTAAATGAACAGAACGTAACTTGTGCCTTCAAAATGCCGCGCGCTTTCAGTATTTCATGCACTTTTAGTAAAGCGCAATGTTTGCGCATATATCGTTGAACCCAGATTTGAGCGAGGGAGAAATATATTTATCATGCAGAGGAAACAAGCTGGTTTTTGAAACGTTTACTGATAGTGTAGAAGGGTTGCTTAATGTTGTATGTCACTGCGGGTAGCTCCTCAGATGAGCAGTCTGATCGACCAACTGGTTCAAAGAGGTTATCACGTTTTTCCTGGATGAATGCTGTGCTTCCATTTAACATTGCGTTAGGTCCCATTGGAACTCTCGTGCAACTTTACATCCTTGAGCTCCACGGGACGGTCATAGACGTTAGCTTGGCGGTCACTCTGTATAATATTGTGAGCATACCCTCCGTGATGCTGTGGGGCTTTATCACAGACAGATTCAATAGGAGACGCCCGATGATCGTAGCAAGCTTCCTCTCAACATCCATAATCCTTCTTTTATTTTTAGCTGCAGGAACAATATATTCTGTCGTTTTTCTCTATATACTGCTGTCGTTAGTGACATCAGTGTCCACTACGCCTATCAACCTCCTCATATTGGAAAACGAAAGGAAAGATAGGTGGGCAACGGCCTTCGCGAGGTTTTCGATGATTACAACCGCCGGGCAAACGCTTGGACTGCTGTTAAGTGCTGTATGGTTGCTTTCTCTCCCTCTAAAATATCTTGTTGTTCCCCTATCCATCCTTTCGTTAACCTCTACGTGTCTCGCCTTGTTGCTGGTTAAGGAGCCACCAGTCACATTTGAGCGACATATGATTGTGATGGAACGGCATAGCTTTCTCGAACGGCTTAAGGCTGCTCCGTACATGTTCCTAAAAGCCCCAAGACTCACGGACTTCCGAAGAATTTTCAGAACAATGAAATATGAACTTACCCGGTTTGCGCCAATCCTATACTTATCCATCTTCATGTTTTATATATCCTCTGGACTTTTCAACACATCATTTGTTCCATCGTTACAGGCTAAAGGCTTCAGTAACCTGACGATTTTCTCCGTCACAACGATCGCCATGATCGCCCAGACGTTGTCCTTTAAATATGCTGGACGCTATGTTGAGAGAAGATCTCCGTTAAGGGCAACTATTTACGGTCTCCTTCTAAGAACCGCTTGCTATGGCATCTTGGGAACCGCCGTTTACATGGCCTCAAGCCTTCTGCTTCTTGCTTCTGCTTTGATCCTATACCCGCTCGCAGCTGGACTTGCATATGCAATATATTATACAGCATTAAACGTCACAGTGTTCCATGTGCTCGGACAGCACAATCAAGGTTCGTCTTTGGGTGTTTACAGCGCGTTAGTAGGCTTCGCCACAGTCACAGGCTCATCCATTTCTGGGCTTTTGTCATTTCACCTTGGATTTCACATAACATTCATCACTGCCGCTGTATGCCTCATATGTTCAGCCATGCTGGTTCATTGGCTGGCTAGACGTTAAATAAAATCTCCCTTGGTTTCTCAGAATTGAAAAAGAAAATAGGCATTGACATCAGTGGGCACTTGATATTTTACTGTTGAAACTTGCTGGTATAGTTAAGGCGAATACTGAAGAGAAATATTGCTTGACTGATAGTGGAAAGGAAGCCTTGAGAGTTCTGAAAATTGCTGGTGAGATGCTCAAGATTACTTCTATTATAACAAATACAAAAAGAAGGCTTACACCATCACAATTAAATGATGCCGACCCTTACTTCTCCCATATATTCTACTGTTATAGCGCACTAATTAGCTTATTATACCAGTACTCTTCAGTTTCTTTTCAACATTTTCTAATTCAAGTTTTCGCAGAGTCTCTGGCTTGGGCACACCGTTTTCATCCCAACCAACCATTTTATAATATTCTTGCCTATCCTTTTCAAAGCTATCCCTATCAACAGTTTTACCTTTGTAAGGGCCTGAAGGCAGCGGCTCCCAGAATCTTGGTGGATTAGAATCATCTATTTTTGGCTTCCACTGAACATCCGGTCCGCCTAAAAGGAGCATTGCGCGCTGTATTTGCAGTATTCTAAGAGCCTTCTCTTTATACCATTCTTCTTTTGTAAGGCTCCATCCAGTTACAGCCTTGTAGAACTGTAAGATTTCTGTATCTTCAATATCGAAGGCTGTAAATATGCAGTATGTTGCAGAGTCAGATAGAACTGCTGAGGCTTCGCCGCTGCCATATTCCTCGATGGAAGTTAGTGAAGTGTGGTCTCCAGCTTGAACTGAACAGGCGTATGATATGTTGGCTGCGAAGTCTTTGCCGCTTCTCACTCCATGGGCGCCTATAGCTATGCCCTTTTCGTGAACTGCATAGTTAAGCAAGTTTATTCTCTTTATTTCGCCAAGTTTTAGAGCCGCTCTATACACTCCTTCGGCCAGAATATTGCCTATGCCTTTTCTATATGCTATTTTTTCAGCAAGTGCGATAAAAGCGTCAGTGTTTCCCCATTTAAGTTTAATTCCATCTAACTCCTTCTTTGTTAATATTCCTCTTTGATATAGCTCCGCTGCGAAGCCCAGAACTGCGCCGCCTTGTATTCCGCAAAGGCCCAGTTCGTTGTTAATATATGATATGTAAATGTTTTCTTCAGGGTTGAATATCCCGAGATTCGCGCCGAGGTAGGCTTCAAGTTCATAGTCTGGGTTGTCGCATATTGCTCCTTTATGTTTGCCAGCTTTGATGACAGCAAGTTTTAGGCATGTAACTGGACAGCCGAAGTCTCCCCAATACTTTTTAATCCAGTACTTATCGAAGTGTTCTCCTTTGAAACTTTCCATGTTGTGCCATTCCTCCTGCCAATTCCTAACAGGCTCTGAGCTGGTTTCAGCGCCGAAATGGTATCCTCCCCTCCCGGTTCCCCACCGTCTGAAATCTTCAATCTCAAAATTCCTTTTTGAGAATTCGTTAAACATGCGAAATGTTTCATTTGCATCATAAACTTCAGGTAGCGAGCCGAAGCCCTTGACGACTATGGCTTTTAAATTCTTGGAGCCCATTACCCCACCGTATCCGCCATACCCAGCTCCATGCGCGTATTTAGCAACTACAGCTGCAACTCTTGTCTTGTTTTCGCCCGCTGGTCCAATGTACAAAATTGAGGGCTCTTTGATTTCTCCGTAATTCGGCCTAAGCATTTTAATGTCTTCAATTGACTTTTTTACTAGAAACTTTACGGTTTCCTTAGCTTTTTTACCCCATATTGGCGTAGCATCTTTAATTTCGATTTGGTCGTCACAGATTAAAATGTAGCTTGGTTTTTCAGCTCTCCCAGTTATTATTAACCCGTCATAACCTGCACACTTTAAATCTACACCAAACTCGCCGGCGACTGTGGACCCAACCATCCCATTGCTTTGCGGAGACTTTCCCGAAATACAAACTTTTGTTCCTGGAATAAAACCTGTCAACGGTCCTGTAAGCACCAACAAAATATTTTCTGGAGCGAACGGGTCAATGCTTTCCCATTTTTCGCCTAGCCTATCCCAAAGTATTTTTGCAGCTAATCCCCTTCCACCGATAAAATCGCGCAAAACATCATCTGGAAAACTGGTCGCCTTAACGCTTCCGTTCGAAAGGTCTATTTCCAAAAATTTTCCTGCGTACCCTCTCATTAAACCCGAACCTCCTTGGCTATATCCTCGCCCAACAACTTCTTTGACACCTCAAAGGTCAATTTTTCCGGAGTTTTCGCAAAAACTTTGTAAGAAATTCCTTCACTTCTAGATGTAACCTTTAACGTGTTCCACTTTCCTTGCTGGCAAGCTTCAACACATTTCGGATTGCCATCACATAGATCGCATATTACAATGTGGTTTTTCTTTGGATGCATGTGCGGAACCTTTCCAGGACAAATATTTATGCATAAACCGCATGCAGAACACTTTGAAACGTCAACGTTCACAGCTCCAGTTTCACCGTTTATGGATAAAGCATTGGTTGGGCAAACATTAACGCATGGGTAATCTTCACACTGAAAACAAAGATGCGGAATTTCAACACCTGGAATAAACATGAAAATTCTCACCCTTGAAGCTTCAGGCCAGATTTTGCCCTCATGACGCAGTGAACATGCAATTTCACATCTTCTGCAACCGCTGCAATTCTCGTAATTTCGTTCAATCCAAATTTTACCATTTAAACTCGTTTAATAGCACCACCTATAGCATTTGGATTTCAACTGCCCTTTTTGAAATTCTTGTAGTTTTTAGACTTTTCTGTAAAAGCTTTTAAGTTTCTTTTTTGGGCTAAAAGTAGTCTATGGCTGAAGAATCCGAAGTGTTGTTAGAGCCAAGAGGGATAGGCAAGTATAGGGATAAAATTGTTAATAGTCCTGTTATTCGCACGCTTCTTTGGCTTGGTGCTCCTCCGCTTGTAAATCAACTGGTTGTTGTAGCCTATAATGTGGCGGATTCTTATTGGCTAAGCAGTTACAGCGAGTTAACGGTGGCTGTTCCTAGACAGATGTGGCCTATCCTTATGCTTTTTCAAGCACTTGCAAATGCCTTGATAACAGCCTGCCTCAGCCTTGTTTCGCAGTATGTTGGAGGTAAACAATATAAAGAAGCTAGCCTTTCTGCCTCCCGCTTTTTCACATTAGCATTCTTATCTGGAGGCGCCTTAAGCATTATGCTTCTAATGCTTCGAAACGCGATTTTCACAGTGGTCATGTCCACTCCTCCAGAAATATTTGATGACGTGATAAAATATTCTGATGTAATAGCCTTTGACATTTTCTTTAATTACATAGCGTTAACATATACAACGCTTCTTCAAAGTGTAGGGGACACCACTAAACCTGCAATAGTTAATTTGGTGGCTGTGGGCGTTAACGTTGCTTTGGATCCCTTCTTCGTTTTAGGCATAGGGCCTTTTCCAAGGCTTGGAGTTGTCGGCGCAGCACTCACCGACGTTATGGGAAAAATAATATCAATTACCGCTTTAGCCTATATTCTCAGGAGAAACTATCCAGAGCTAAAAATAGGGTTCACAAGAAAGATAGATAAGGAATGGGCTAAGCTGGTTCTGCAAGTAGGATTACCAATTCTAACGCTTGGATTAATGAACGGCTTCGCCTTCCTTATGCAGCTAAAATTTGTTAATATGATGGGTATTGTAGCGGCGGCAGCTTTCTCAATAGGATTCATAATAAACGACGCTGTTGACGCAGCCCTTTGGGGTTTAAGCGGAGCCCCAGCAATAATGATTGGGCAAACCTTAGGAGCGGGAAACTCTAAAAGAGCGAGAGAAATCGCCATCAAAGCAACCACGCTCATATTCGTCCTTGTTGCGACTGGAGCAGCCGTAGCCTATCCCATAAGAAGAGGCATAGCAGATGTCTTCGCAGAGGATCCAAACATTTTAGTTGAAACTGACATTTTCCTAAAAACAATTCTGCCTACGCTTCCTTTTTTTAGCCTGTTCTCAACAGCTCTTTCTATTGGAAGAGGCTCTGGACATACAATGTTCCCCACAATCCTTGGAATACTGCGTCTCTGGGGAGTCAGAGTGGCCATAGGCTACATTTTAGCATTCACTTTTAGGATGGGTTCGATGGGAATTTGGCTAGCCATAGCAGTAAGCAACCTTGTTGGAGCCATAGCCTTACCATGGATAAGCCATGGGAACTGGACAAAAGCAGTAATCAAGAGAGAATAACAAAAGCGACAACCAAGCTCCACAAGTATCCAATGCGCATAACACATGATTCTGAATGTTTTAGATTTGCCAGAGAAAAACATATTTCTGAAATTTCTGCAGAAATTCAACTCTTCTCCTAGGCTCTGTAGCCGCCGAAGGTTTCCATCGGGAACACTACGCTTGGGAAGAGTGGGACCGCGCAACAAGTGTTAGAGCATGTGTTTATATGCGTATATACTTGCATATCAACCATAAACATTGGCAGAAAATTCAACGTTACCATAACAACTCCCTAGTTTTAAGAGTAAGGTTTTTAGGCGTGTGGTTAAAAGCTCCGATTTTGGGGCTAAAGCGTTTTAGCTCCGTTCAAGATAATGGAGGCGCCGTTAGCATGCCTAAGAAAGGAAAGAAGAAGACTGAACAAAAACCAGAAGAAAAGAAAATTGAAGAAAGCAAAACTACATGTTGATAACACTTCTTAACAACGCTTAAACAACAATTATCCCACTATTTTTCTGTAGCGCTTCGTTCTTCCATTAGTAATGTCTTAATGGATCATAATTACGGTTGAATTTGGTCT
>JBNASL010000065.1:0-7743 GCA_049717905.1 Candidatus Bathyarchaeales archaeon
CACCCAACGCATAGCCTACCTAAACACTAACGCTTTGCAACAGCTTCACACATACTTTGTTGGAACCTTACCCCGGCCATACGACCGCGCATTGATAAGCGACACTTTCATGATAGATAAGGGCATACTGGAGAAAACCTTAGAGTTTGCTCCAGGCGAATGGTTACTGTCAAGCTACATAGCCACAGGCATAGAGAACGTACCCATATTTATAAAGGCAGACAACGCGGAAAACGAAATAGAAAAATTCTTGAAAAACTCAGCTTAATGCAAATTTAAAAAATAGAGGCGTTAGGCCATTCCGCATTTTTTAAGGAGTTTTTGCCATCTTAAGTCTGTTATCCGTTGGATTTCGTCTAAGAGTTTCTCGAATTTCGGCGTGAACAAATGTCTAAAACGGCCTTGCACCTGCAGGTATTCTTTTACTGGCTTTTTCTTTTGCGGAGCCAACGCGTAAACTTTGCTTGGCGTTGAAAGCTGGTATTCGCCGTTTACTGCTTCCCACAATGGGAATATGCATGTTTCCACTGCTAGTCTTGAAAGCTCTATGGATTTAGCTGGGTCACTTCTCCATCCTCGGGGGCACGGCGCAAAAACATGCAAAAACGCTGGGCCTTCCACTTCCAAGCCTTTCCTCGCCTTTACTATCAAGTCTCGCCAGTAATAAGGTGAAGCCGTAGCCACGTAGGGCATTTCATGAGCCACCATGATGTCGGCTATGGGCTTTTTGGGTTCAAGCTTGCCAGGGATAACGGTTCCAGCTGGCGATGTGGTTGTTGCCGCTCCTATGGGGGTTCCTCCGCTTCTCTGAATGCCCGTATTCATATACGCCTCATTATCGTATAGCACGAATAAGAAGTCGTGGCCGCGTTCCACGGCTCCGGAAAGCGCTTGTATTCCAATGTCGTATGTGCCTCCGTCTCCGGCCAAAGCGATAACGTCTACATGTTCATGTTTTACCCGTTCCTTCTTCTTCAGTATTTTTAAAGCAGCGTCTATTCCTGAAGCGTTTGCCGCAGCGTTTTCGAAGGCGGTGTGCACCCATGGCACGGCCCACGCGGTTTGGGGATAAAGTGATGAAACCACTTCCATGCAGCCAGTAGCATTAGTCACTATGGTTGGGCCGCGAGTAGCTTTCATTATAAGTCTTAAAACTGTTGCTGGGGCGCAGCCTGCACACGCTTTGTGCCCAGACATGAAGAGGTCTGGTTTTTCAGCTATGTCTTTTGCTGTAAACTTCCATTCGCTTTGCATTTCACATTCCTCCCATCATTCTCTCAGCCCCAAATACTGTACTGGGTTTTTAACACGCTTTTCAAGCAGTATCTTTTGCATGTCCTTGTAGATTTCGCGTATTTGCTGGGGACTCGTGTCTCTTCCTCCAAGTCCATAAACATAGTTCACCACCATTGGATGTTCCTCCGCTTCATAGAGTGTGTGGCGGACTTCGTGGAAAGCCGGGCCTCCGTAGCCTCCGAAACTCATGCATTTGTCCATTACTGCCACTACTTTCAAGTTTTCAAGCGCTCGGATAATGCCTTGAACTGGCAGAGGTCTGAAAGTTCGGATTCGCAGCAGTCCAGCTTTCACGCCCTCAGCCCTCAAATCATCCACCACTGTTTTCACTGTTCCAGCAGTTGAGCCTAGGCACACAATAGCCATTTCAGCGTCTTCAAGGCTATAGGGTTCAAGCAAGCCGTCGCCGTAGCTTCTACCACTTATTTTTGCATATTCATCATGTACTCTAGGTATTACTTCGAGCGCTTTTTTCATAGCTTCCTCCTGCTGCCTTTTAAACTCAAAGTAGTAGTTTGGGAAAGCTACTGGCCCCATGGTCATGGGGTTTTCCGGGTCTAGCTTAAGAGGCGCCAATTTTCCTTCATGGGTAAGCACGTTTGGGAATTGGCGTACTCCCACAAATTTTTTGACGACCTCGTCTGGAAGCACGTTCACGTTTTCCATCGAGTGGCTTAAAATGAAGCCATCTAGGCAGACCATGGCGGGCAGTAGAACATCAAGGTTTTCAGCTATTCTGAAAGCCTGTATAACCGTGTCATAGGCTTCCTGGGCGTTTTCAACGTAGAGTTGTATCCAGCCGCTGTCCCTTTGGGCCATGCTGTCAGATTGGTCTCCATGAATGTTTAAAGGCGCGGATAAGGCTCTGTTTGCAATTGCCATAACCACTGGCGCGCGGCATCCAGAAGTGACGAAGAGCATCTCATGCATTAGGGCTAGGCCTGCAGATGCTGAAGCGGTAAAGGTTCTTGCGCCTGTAAGCGAGGCTGTGAGGCACGCGGTCATGGCGCTGTGCTCCGACTCTGTGCAGATAAAAGCTGTTTCAACCTCGCCATTAGCCACGTACTCGCTGAATCTTTCAACAATTATGGTTTGAGGAGTAATGGGGTAGGCTGCTACCACATCCACGTCTGATTGTTTCGCAGCGTATGCAACGGCTTCGTTACCGCTTAAGGCTAAAGTCTTCTGCTCAACTAGGCTTTTCATTTTGCATACACCTTTATCCGAGCTTCATTTCTATCGCCTTAGTGGGGCATTCGTTGGCGCATATTCCGCAGCCCTTGCAAAAGTTGTAGTCGAATTCTATGTCTCCTTTTTCAGTCTTCCAATGTATTGCCCCGTCTGGACAGAAAAGCACGCATAAAAGACAGCGGGTGCATTTTTCAAGGTCTCTTACTGGCATGTAGGTTTTCCAGTCACCAGTTAAAGTCTCTGTGCTTGGCTTCCAGCAGATCGCAGCTATTGAAATCTCCTTCCAACTTTTTTCCTTGGGGTTCATTCTGAACTCACCTTTTCATAAGCTTCTTTTATAACTGCAAAGTTTTTCTCAACAATATCGCTTCTCTTGAAGCGTTCTTCAACAGCTTTTTTAATGCTGTCTAAGCCAACTACGCTTGTAACACGTGCCAAGGCTCCAAGCATAGCCGTGCTTGTCATAGGCGCACCTAAGAATTTTATGGCAATCTCCGTGGCAGGTACAACCCAAACCCTACCAATGTTTTCTTTAAGCATTTTTCTAACCTCCTCAAGGCTTTCTTTTGAGTCGATTACAATGACTCCTTTTTTGTTTAACCCTTCTGTAACTGGCACGATTTTCAGCAAAGTGGCGTCTAAAACAGCCACCGCGTCCGGCTCGTAGATTGAACAGTGTATTCTAATGGGTTTGGTGCTTATCCGCGTAAAAGCTGCCACCGGCGCGCCCATTCTTTCTGGACCGAACTCTGGGAAAGACTGCACGTGTTTCCCGTCGTAGATGGCTGCCCTTGCAAGAAGTTCGCTGGCTGTCCACGCTCCTTGACCACCTCTTCCATGCCATCTAACTTCAAACAGATTCTCCACTGCCTTTAACTCTCCAAATAAAGGCTCCCCAAACAATTGTAAGAAGTCTAATATACATTTTTCTGAAGATAAAAATACTGCGGTTAAAGTCTAAGTTTAAGAAATGAAATCTTTCAAAATCTCTTTAACAGGCATTTCGAAGAGCTCTCTCACGCGGTTTAGAAGTTCCACTCCATGTTTTGTTGCAGAATAATATTTTATGCGCCGTCTACCCTTCTGCACCCATTCCCCGTCCACCAACTTGTTCTCTTCCAACTCGTAAAGAAGAGGGTAAACCACTCCTGAATGGAAACTCCACCCCGTCAACCTTTTCAACTCTTTGGATATGCTATAGCCAGACATGGGTTTACGGCTTACAAGCCAGAGAATAACCACTCTGCTGAAGCCCCTAATAGTGGCTTTAACCAGATCCCTCTCCAACTCGTTCATGACGCGGTTTCACCTTGGCTATGTACGCACGCTAGCTTTCTATGCATCAAATAGGAATATAAGTGCTATTGAAAACGGAAAATTCATATAACCAAAATTCAAAATAGTTTTGAAAGCCTATGATGAAAATCAGCGATGGGTTTCTCCGAGGTCTTGAAAAGCCCATAATATTGTGGCTTTTACTCCATAAGCCTAGACACGGCTACGAAATTATAGTTGAGTTTAAGAGGTTGACTGGGCGAAAATTAAAACCAAGCATAGTTTATCCCTTCCTTCATAAGCTGGAAATGGAAGGATTCGCCAGTGGCCAATGGGTTTTGAGGGGAAAACGGAAGATAAGGCATTACTCTTTAACTAAAAGCGGAGAAGAGCTTCTTCAAAAAGTTAGGGAAATATTTACTCAGCCCATCAGAGAGATTTTCTTAGACTTAGTTGAGAAAAAGAAAACCGTGTAGAAAACTGCGTGCAAAACCCATTTACCTTGATTTGGGTGGAACGCCAAAAAGATTATATCAAAATTTAAATGTTTTACAAACTAATATGATGTGCTTTAGAGGGAGGGAAGGGGCACGGCCCGAATACTCTTGACAGCGGACCGCACTCTAATGAGTGACTATCACCACAACGAATTTCTCGGTTTTGGAACATGCGCCCCTCCCAATGTCATTCCAAACTGGCTTTACAGTTTTCTATTCTTTCCACCAATTAAAACGATGAAAGGCATTCCAATAGCAGCTCCTTATGGATTAAGAAAGATTGAGGCTCAACTTTTAAGCGAAGGCTTCGATGTGCTGACAGTTGACCCAGATCATGTTGAAAAATACATTGAAGAGGCTAAAGTTTTAGGCATACATGTCATGGACCCCTTCGGGCTAGGCCCAGCTTCAAGCACCTTTGCCGCCATCTTAAAGAAAGAACCTTTCCTAGCGCAGCACTTCCGAAATTTATTGGAAAAGCCTGCAATTAGAAAGGCGAAAAAACATGGTTTGAAAATAGTTGTGGGCGGTTCCGGCGTCTGGCAGCTTCGATATAGGCAAAAATTCGTTGAAGAGTATGGAATCGACTGCATAATCGAAGGAGAAGCAGAGAAAGTTATCGGAAAAATTATGCATGCAGCCTTAAACAACGAAAAGTTGCCCCAGTATTACGAGGCTGGCATTAAAGAGACGCCAAGCTTGGAGGAGATCCCTAACATTGTGAACCCCTCAATTAACGGTTTAGTGGAGGTTGGCAGGGGATGCTGTAGGGGCTGCAAATTCTGCAGTGTCACCCTTAGACCCTTAAGATGGTATCCACTTGAAAAAATACTCCATGAAATAAACGTGAATTTTAGAGGCGGATACACCAGTGGCGCATGTCTCCACGCTGAAGATGTCATGCTTTACGGCTCCCAAAACACCTTGCCAAACGATGAAAAACTGATAAGGTTGCATGAGGCGGTTATAAGAAAATGCGATGGAGGCATAAGCTGGAGTCACTGTTCATTGGCTGCGGTTACGTCAAAGCCGAAACTTTTCTCGCAGATAGCTGAAACAATATTGCAGAAACAGCCATGGTGGGGCACAGAAGTCGGCATAGAAACAGGCTCGCCAGAACTTGCCAGAAAAGTTATGCCTGCTAAGGCGCATCCCTTTAAGCCTGAAGAGTGGCCTGAAGTTGTGCGCACTGGTATGGGGTTAATGCACGACAACAACATGATTCCAGCATGCACCTTGATAGTCGGCGTTCCAGAAGAGACAGAAAAAGATCTCATAAAAACCATAGAGCTGGTTGAAGACCTTAGAGGCGTAAGAAGTCTAATTGTACCATTATTTTTTGTTCCATTGGGCAGACTGAAAAAAGAGGCATGGTTCAAGGAGACGCAGATGACCAAACTGCATGAGGAACTGCTGATAAAATGTTTAAGGCATGACTTCCGTTGGATAGACAATCTGATAGCATTATCCTACTCTAGAAAATGGTATGCAAAGCCTATGCGTTCGCTGTATACGCTTTTTGTAAGGATTATTGAGCATAAAGCAAGAAAAGCGGGAATTCAATAGCGCTAAGGAAAGAAGGGTTAAAACGGAATAAACTTAAATACTGCAGTAAAACTCAAACTTCTAGAAGTTGGCGCGGGTGATGCCGCCGTAGCTCAGTTCGGTAGAGCGGCTGGCTGTTAACCAGTCGGTCGTAGGTTCAAGTCCTACCGGCGGCGCCTCAAACAATTATTTTACTAACTCCCCACGACACGTTTATTTAGGCTTTCTAAAGTATAGGAAGCCATCGTTTCCACATATATCCGTTGCTATCTAAATTTAGTTATACATACCCCTTTATTAGTGACGTATTTTAGGGTCTACAGTAATAGTGGCGCGATTAAAAGTGCTGTTATGCCCATAAGCTTCATGAAAATGTTTAGGGATGGCCCTGCAACGTCCTTAAGCGGATCACCTACTGTGTCGCCTATTATCGCAGCTTCATGGGTTGGCGTGCCCTTCATCCAGAAATTTCTTTCAATGCTTTTTTTAGCGTTATCCCATATACCTCCACCAAACGTGAAGAATGGCGATAGTAGCGCCGATGTAGCTAATGCACCTAGCAGCATGGCTCCTAAGGCAGTTTTGCCCAGCGCAAATCCAACAATCACAGAGGAGGCAACTCCCAACAGCCCGGGAATCATCATTCTTTTAAGGGCGTTTTTCGTTGCAATGTCAACACAACGGGCATAGTCTGGCTTCGCTTTATTTTCTATCAAACCTGGAATCTCCTTAAACTGGCGCCTAACCTCATCAACCATTTGATAAGCCGTTTTCCCAGTCGCCCCGATCGCTAGGGATGAAAAGACAAATGGGAGAGCTGCTCCTAAAAGTAGTCCCGCCACAAACACTGGGTTTAAAACGCCTTGGCTAACCTTGTAAAGCTTCACCATTTCGCCGTACGTGACGAAAATGATGACTGTTGAAACTGTAGCAGAGGCTGTTGCAAAAGCCTTCGTGTAAGCCTTGGTTGTGTTGCCTACAGCGTCAAGCTCTTCAAGGCCTCCAGCATTTTTTACATTGGTCATTTTTGCTATTCCAAGGGCGTTGTCCACTATTGGGCCGAAGGCGTCGCTTGACATTATGAAGCCTATAGCTAAATCTGTTCCAAGGTTTGCTCCTAAAACTCCGTAAATGGAACCATTAGTTATAAAGTAAGAAAAGATTATTGCTCCTAAAATGAACAGCAGGGGCATAAATGGACTTTGAAAAGCGTAAGATAAGCCTGTTAAAATGTTCATGGCCCCTCCACGTTTAGAGGCTTCAGCAACCATCCGCACACTTCTGCCGTTGATTCCAATGTAGTATTGCACTGCAACTCCAACAGCTAGGCTTGCCACCAAACCACTGACAACAGCGTAAAAGATGTTTATATCTCCAATCGTGATTAGGCAGGAAAACAGAGCGCCAACAACACAACATAACGCAGTTACAAGAAGACCAAAATTGAAAGTTGAAATGGGATTCGCACGCCTATAGACTCTCACGAAACAAACGCCAACAACTGTTGCTAAAACTCCTGAGGCCCCAAGAAGTAAGGGGAAGGCTACGGCGTTTATTCCAAGCTGCCCAAGCAACAACGTGCCCAGTATAATTGCAGTAATATAGTCATCGCTTATGGACTCGAAGAGATCTGAGCCTCTGCCAGCACAGTCGCCAACGTTGTCCCCAACTAGGTCAGCTATTACAGCTGGGTTACGCGGATCATCTTCAGGAATACGTTGTTCTATTTTTCCCACGAGATCCGCCCCTAAATCAGCAGCTTTTGTGAATATTCCGCCTCCAAGCTGGGCGAAAAGCGCGGCTAGGCTGGCTCCAAACCCGAAGCCAACAATCAAAGTCGGGTTTTGATAGAGCAGATAAAGGGTTCCAACTCCTATCAAGCTTAAACCCACAACTGAAAGCCCCATAACGGCGCCTCCGCTGAACGCCAAAGCGAATG
>JBNASL010000066.1:0-7686 GCA_049717905.1 Candidatus Bathyarchaeales archaeon
GGAATACACAATGTAATAGCCCTAGAAGGAGCCAAAGTTCCAGAAACCATAAAAAAGCTTTGCAAGGAAAAAGAAGCCACAGCCTTTCTAGATGGAGACAGAGGCGGAGACCTAATCCTCAAAGAACTCCTGCAAGTAACCAACATAAAGTATGTTGCGAGGGCTCCCAGAGGTAAAGAGGTTGAAGAGTTAAACTGTAAAGAGATTTTCGATGCTTTAGAGGCTAAGGTTCCAGTTGACGAAATCTTCAAACCGCGAAGAGAAAAACCGAGAATAGAAATTCCAAAAGAAGTTGTTCAAATCGCCAAAGAGCTTAACGGCACCTTAGAAGCTGTGCTTCTTAACGAAAAGCTAGAGCCAATCGAAAGGTTGCCTGTGAGCCAGCTTGCAGAAAAACTCCAACAGCTAAGCAGCGTTTACACTGTGGTTTTCGACGGCATAATTACCCAAAGAATAGTCGACATAGCAAACGAGAAAAACATAAAGCATATTGTTGCATCGCGCATTTCAGAAGCTGTCAAGCCGCCTTTAAACGTGCATTTGACTACTTTCCCGGAAATTATTGAAGGCTAGCTTCCAAAGAAGTCTGTAAGCCTCCGAGTTTCTCTTTCTCTATCCTCAACTTTACCAGCAAGCAGTTGCTCCTCAGTTATGCCAAAGAATTCGAGAACTCTAGCGGCAGCGGGCACAACCTGGTTCGCCACATAATATTCGATGTCCACCTCGTCGTAGGAAGCAAACATGTAAGGTTTAACCCTCTCGTATAAGCGGCCGGTTCCCATAACCACAACATAGCCAATCTTGTCGCCAACAGCAAGCTTCCACCCCCTCTCCATTAACATTTTTGCAGCCTCCACATGGGAAGCCTTAACGGCGTACTCCTCAACAGGTTTGGTTAGGGTTTTCCAAATTATAAGGTCGCGGAAGGGAACACGCCTCTGCCTAAGCTCATAAATAAACTGCTGAGTGAATTTTGCAGCCTTTTGCGGAGTCTGCTCCTTCAATATCATTTCCAACACTTTTTCCTGTACTTTTTTGGCTATGGCTGCCCAGTCGCCGCGTATACCTTCTAACCCCACGATGTCTAATCTTCCGTCAGGCATAAGCCCTGCATAGCGTTTCTTGGCTTCTGTGAAGAAAATACGCGTGTACACTTTGTCGGGTTTTATTTCTAAACCAAGTTTTTCACAAATCCTTGCCGTAAGCCTTTCCACTTTTTCAAGTTCATACTTTATGAAGATGCTGTCAGTGTCGCCGTAAACCACCTTCAACCCTTCTTCCTCAGCCATTTTAATAGCGTTAATAATTGTGTGTCTTCCCCATGCGGTGGCAGCTTCAGCGACGGGTTTAATGTACCATCTTGCACCGGTCCATCCAGCGTAGCCATAAGAAGCGTTTGTTATAACTTTAACCGCCTTTTGGCGTGCGTCTAAAATACGGTATTCAACGCTGTCCTTGGCGTATGTCTTCATTTTTGAGCGGATTTCATCTCTAACGCCTATGAGATGAGATAAAACCTCCTTGTAAAATCCCGGCGGCTCTTTTCTAAACCGATGCCTAACTTCCGGCGCTTCATAAAATCCGCTGGGCGGAGCGGGCTCTTTCGGAGAGACGTAAGTGTCTGGTGAGAGGTTGTATGCTATCATAAGGTTTGGGTACATGGATGCAAAGTCTAAAACGGCGATGTTTTCATGTATCCCGGGCTTGGGGCTGAGTACTATGGCGCCGGCATACGGCCTATAAGGCTGTTCAACGCGTTTTGGAACAAGTTCTCCGATTTTCTGGGCGTGTTTTATGAGAAACCACTCCACTCTGAAGCCTACAGCGGCGGTTCCCACATGGTCAAGGGGTAAACTTACAAGGCTTGAAAGTTGCATGGCGAAGTCTAAAATGGCTTCAGCTATTCCCATGATGCAGCGGGTGTTATCCATAGAAAACTGTTTTAGCAATTCGCGCTTCGTTTTGTCATCCCAGTAATCTGCAAAGTCAACATCTTCAATTAAAACGCGTTTCTCAATTTTCATCACGCCCAAATAATCAGCCAAATTCTCCAAGGTTTTAACCTTAACCTCTGGGAATTCGTCTGCAAAGTCGAAAAGGTCAATGTTCGTCCTTCCAGTTATTGAAACGTGGCCGTAAACGCTTGTGTGAGGTTCAGTTTTCGCCCTGTCAACGAAAAACCGCAGCCCAAGTTTTTTACACCTTTCATTAAGATAAGCCCAATCCTGCCTATTCACGCCATAACCAACAATAATGTCAGGGTCAAAACTTTGCACGTAGTCTACGAAGGCTTTAAGGACCGGCTTGTCATTTTTGTCTTCGCCGGCTAAAAACTGTTTTTCTTCACCGCTGTTGGTTGCAACTGAAATAATCACCACGGGATTTCTGTCGGGTTTAGGCGAGCCTTCCCTGCTGTAGCAAACTGTTGAAAAACCAAGAATTCTCAGGTTGGGAATTTCTGTTTTCTCTATAAATTTCGGATGAGACTCAGCTACGTAAACGTGGTCAACTTTGGCTTTCATGTTTTTCTCTTCTTCAATGGCTTCAACTTCGTGCCAAGCACACGGGACAATGTTGTTGGCGATTAGGTAACGCATGGAATAGCGAATGTCATCTTCGAGGCACTCTTTTACTCCTTCGATTTTTCGAAAAGCCTTAGCGTATCTAGCCATTACCTCTGGATTTTTACAGTAAACCTTCAGGGCTTTAACGGGTTTACCGAAAAATTTCCGATTAACAGCCTCAACCTTAACAATAAGAGGGTAATCAGCCTTCTTTTGCTCTATTTCCTCAACAACCTTAGAAGGGTCGAAAGCCTCTTCAACCAATGCGTAAAAATATGCGGTAAATTTTCTGTCGATAATAAGCACTCTGTCTCCAGAAACGTCGACGCCCCAAAGCCAAATTTCAGGCTCATTATTTCTAACCTCATAATTCACATCTAACAGCCAAAACGTAACCTTCATTGCGTGTATGCCCTCCACAAGATTTAGGTGTTAAGAACAGCTTTTAATACTTTTAAAACAAATATCTCTACTGTCTCTTGGAAGGTGTTTAAAATGGCGGGAATAGTTCTTGTGAGAGATGTTATGTCAAAAAACGTTAGGGTTGTTAGACCAGACTCAAGTGTTAAAGAAGTTGTAGCTACAATGAACAAGTTTGACATAGGTTCCATAGTGGTTGTGCAGGGCGAAAGACCAGTTGGAATAATAACTGAAAGAGACATTCTCAGAAGGATAGTGGAGCCTTGTCTAGCCCCTGAAACCTTAACGGCAAGACAGGTTATGACAAGTCCCGTGATAACTATCGACGAAAATGCAAGCATAGATGAAGCGGCTAGGCTTATGGCGAAGAAAGGCGTCAAAAAGCTTCTAGTCACAAGGAACAACGATCAGCTTGTAGGTATACTCACTTTCACAGACATTGTTACCAAAGTTCCTGACATGTTGGGCATACTGGAGGAGCTTGTTAGGCCTCATAGGCGCGCATATTAAAAACTAAGGCTAAAGCATTGTCTTGGGCTGTACTTAGGCTTGATGTTAATGGCAAAAGCGGTAAACATTAAACCGCCGTGAAAAGAAGGCGCAACAATTGAAGATCCTTGAAACTAATTTGAAAAAGGGCTTTGTGAAAGTTGTTCCAGAAACGTTTGACGACCTGTGGCACCTTTACAACATCATTTACAAAAGCGATGAGGTTTACGCTTACACAACGCGCGAGGTTAAACCAGACGAAAAATATGCTAGGGATAAGCGCGGCGAAAGAGTTTCAGTTTTCTTAGGCGTAAGAGTGGAACGAGTTTTTTGGGACAAGCTTCTCGGAAGGCTCAGGGTTCACGGAATCATCTGCCAGGCTCCAGAAGTGATTCCAACAGGAGCCCATCACACGCTTAACATCGCTTTGAACTCGCCGATAACAATTGTGAAAAAGGAGTGGACTAAACACCAAATTGAAAGGTTGGAAGCTGCAAGGAAAACCTCTGAAAAGCCCATAATAATAGTTGCCATAGACGATGAGGGCTATGTCATAGCCACAACAGCCCAATACGGCATCGACGTGAAAGCGGAAGAAAGGATGAGGCTTCCGGGAAAACTTGAAGCTGAGAAGAGAAGCGAAGCCATAAAAGTGCATTTTAAAAAAGCTTTGGACAGCCTGCGCCAGACATGGAGTGAAACGCACAGTCCCATAGCGATTATTGGCGTTGGCTTCTTGAAAAATGACTTTGCGAAGTTCCTTGAAAGGGAAGCCTCAGACTTAGCCAAGTCCGTCGTGGATGTGAAAGGCGTTAACAACTGTGGCGTTGCAGGAATCTACGAGGCTATACGCTCTGGGGTTCTCGCAAAGGCGATGGCGCATCTGAGAATTTTGGAGGAAACTGAGGTTATTGAGGAAATTTTGAAAAGGCTTGGCAAAAACGAGCGTAATGTTGCTTACGGCTTAGAGGAGGTTAGGAAAGCCGTCGATTTTGGAGCGGTTGAAACCCTCGTATTGGCTGACACTCTGCTTCGTGAGGCCCGAGATGAAGAACGCTTAGCTTTAGAAGAGTTGATGAAAGGTGTAGAGGCGAAAGGTGGAAAAGTTATTGTTGTGAGCACAGAACACGAAGCTGGCGCAAAACTTTTAGCCCTGAGCGGTATAGCCGCTCTGCTCCGTTTTGCATTACCATCTTATTGACATGACTTAATGAATTTTAAAATAAGGCTATTTACCACCGAGGCTTATCTATTATTTTCTGAAAGAATGGTGCTTCAATGGAACGCGCAATCTGCACTATTTGCAAACGTAAGGAAGCCTTTTTCTTAAGGCCCTATTCTGGAGAGAGGCTTTGCAAGCGGTGTTTTGTAAAGTCTATTGAGGGGAAGGTTAGGGCTACTATCGCGAAATATGATATGCTTGAGTTTAACGATAGAGTGGCAGTCGCCGTTTCCGGAGGAAAAGACAGCGTCAGCCTCCTACACGTATTATCTAAGATAGAGAAGGATTATCCTAAGGCTTCTCTTGTGGCGGTTTCCGTCGACGAGGGCATTAGAGGCTATAGGGACGAAGCCCTAAAAATAGCTGAGATGAACTGTAAAAGGCTCGGCGTCGAACACCACATAATCTCCTTCAAAGAGCTTTACGGCTTCACGCTTGATGAAATTGTTAACGCCTTAAAATTGAAGGGTGAAAACCAGTTAACTCCATGCGCTTATTGTGGCGTCCTGCGAAGAAAAGCCTTAAACATAATTGCAAGAAGGGTTAAAGCCAGCAAGCTTGCAACTGCGCACACTTTAGACGATGAAGCGCAAACAATTCTTCTAAACATGTTACACGGGGATGTTATGCGCATAGCAAGAGAAAAACCAGTCACGGATGAGACGTATCCAAAACTTGTACGAAGGATAAAGCCCTTCTGCGAAGTTCCAGAAAAGGAAACAGCCCTATTTGCCTACGTTAAAAAAGTGAGATTTCAAAGTATTCCCTGTCCATACGCATCAGAAGCCATGAGAAACGATGTACGCCTTTTTCTCAACAGAATGGAGGAGAAACACGCAGGCATAAAATTCACAATTTTTAATTCAGCAGAGAAAATTAGGCTGGCCCTAGAAAAAATAGCGGCAAAAGAAAGCCTAAAAGAGTGTAGCCTCTGCGGAGAGCCCACAACCCAAGAACTGTGTAAAGCATGTGAGATGCTTCAGAAAATAGAAGGGGACTAAGTTACCGATATTCTAATAAGCTAAAGCCCTTAATCTTGAAGGTTGATGTATGAGTTAATTGCGATTTTAGCCTCCGTAACAATTGTAAGCCTCATAGCCTTCATAGGGATAATCTTCATAGGTTTGAAAGAGGAGTTGCTGAAAAATATTACAATGGTTCTTGTGGGTTTTGCTTCAGGTACCCTTCTAGGCGGAGCATTCCTCCACTTGCTGCCAGAGGCCTTAAACCCAGAAAGTGATCCAACAATAACTTTCTATTACGTTGTCATCGGCATAGTTTCCTTTTTCGCATTGGAAAAGTTTCTTTATTGGCGCCACTGCCACGAAAAAGAGTGCCCAACACATATGTTCGTCTACCTCAACCTTGTTGGGGACGGCGTTCACAATTTCATTGACGGCATGGTGATAGCTGCCACTTTTCTAGTATCATTTGATCTAGGTTTTGCGACAACGCTGGCAGTAGTTTTTCACGAAATCCCGCAAGAAATAGGAGATTTCGGGGTCCTAGTTTATGGGGGGCTAAGCAGAAAGAGAGCATTAGCCTATAACTTCCTTTCGGCTATAACCGCAATTATAGGTGCATTAACAACATACTTTTTGATGTATCTTCGAAGCATAGAAATTCTGCTTGTTCCCTTTGCTGCTGGAGGCTTCATTTACATAGCCGCCACAGATCTCATGCCTGAACTCCACAAAAAGCCCCATGCAGGCGAGTCTATTGTTCAACTTATTGTCATTTTGCTAGGAATAGGGTTAATGGCCTTTCTTAAAATCGCCTTTGAAGCTTAACATCTCCACCTTTTGCAGCCTTTTCCTTCAATTTACGCAATAACGCTGATGCTTCGTTGGCATTTTCAGCAGCCGCAACCTTTTTAGCTTTTTCCACCACAACTTTTGAACCGCAGTAGGGGCAAGTCCTTGTTTTCTGAAAATCTTTAGCCAGCAGATAGCCTCCGCATTTACTGCAAGCGACTATTATGTAGCTAGCCAAAGGGTTTTCCTCCGAAAACCTTTTTCACAGTTCTACTAAATAACGCTTAATGCAAGAGGATACAAATGAGCAACGGGGAAGCAAAACCTTACGCGCTTTCTGATTTAAAGCAGTCAGCAATCGAGTATTTTAAAAGAAAGGGCTACAAAGTGGAAGAAGGCGTCAGCCTTGAAGGTTACAGGGGAATTTCAAGAAATTTCGACCTGATAGTTCAGAGGGGAAGGTTAACTCAAGGTGTTTGGATAAAGGACTGGAGAAGAACTATCGGCATAAACGTCATAATAAATCTTGATAAAGCTTCTGAAGAGGTAGGTTTACCTAATCCCATAATAATTGGGGAAAAGTTCAGTGATCATGCAAAGTCTTATGCAAATAGAAGAAAAATACTGCTTTTAACTAAGAGGCAGGTTCTGCAAAGTCTAAGGTGAATATGGACGGTTAAAACCTCAGAAACTCTTCTAGGAGTCCTCTGCTTTCCAGCATGCCTAACCAGTCTACTATGCCTACGTGGCATTTCTTAAGGCCTTTAAGAACCTCCAAAATTTCCGTCACGACCTCTTCAACGCTTCTGCCGGAAACATCAAGCTCACAAACTTTCTCCTCACCATAAACGTTTAAAGCGTCAACTAGGCAGATGTCCAAAATTTCAGAAGCCAAATTCTCCCAAAGTTTATCACCTGAAAAACCAGCCTTCTCCATAAAATTTCGCAGTTCCATCGGGTTGCGTCTTAAAACAAAAATATGGGTTGCAAGCTTTTCTGGAACAACGCTTGCGGCGTAATGCCCATCAACAATGACGCTTTTCTCGCCGCACTCTTTTACGATTTTCCCTATTTTGTTTTTCATGCGGCTTTCATCAACAATCAAAGAGCCCCTTTTCTCGTCTCTGCTCAAAATAAAATTTTCCCCGACGGCCAATTCAGTTAAATTAATATAAACAGCATTAAGTTTAGAGGCGAGCAGGCGCGCCAATGACGTTTTTCCAACGCAAGGCGTTCC
>JBNASL010000067.1:0-7627 GCA_049717905.1 Candidatus Bathyarchaeales archaeon
AAACGAATCGAAAACGAAGTTGAAACTGAAAAAACAAAGATTTGGGCCTATAGGGCTGAAAGAAGCTCCATTCAAAAGGAAATGCGGAAGCTTCAAAGCGATTTGGCTGTCTTAAGGCAGAAGGTGGACCCCGCAAACATTCAGGAGATGGAGGTTAAAAGGGAAACGCTAGCTGAAGAGATAATCACTTTAAGGCAGAAGCTCGGCAGCGTTCAAACGGAAATCTCGACGCTTCAGTCACAATTTGACAATGTTTTAAGAACTGGATACAGGAACATAAAAATTCAGCTGGCAAAGGTTGAGCAACAACTGAGGAAAACCGAGAATGAAGTGGAAGCGGCACTGCAAGAAAGAGAAAATTTAAAACAAGAGCTGGCGGAACTGGAGAAAAGCCGCGTTGAACTCTCCAAAACTGTTTTGTCGGCAAGGGAGGAATCCAAAAAGTTTACGGCTCAAATAGATGAAATAGACAAGGAACTTCGCGGACTCGACGCTGAATATGAGGAAACTGAACGTTTGCTGAACCAGTACCAGCTGAACATTCAAACATCCTTGATACAGCTTGAACAGTGGCAAAACCAGCTTAGACAGTTCGGCTACGAGAAACCCTTGCAAGTTACCATTAAAGAGGTTGAAGAAGCTGAAACTTCTTTGAAAATGCTTCAATTTGAAATTGAAAGAGTAGGCGCGGTAAACCAGCTTGCCCTATCCCATTATGCTGAACAAATTTCCCGCTATAAGGAGCTGTCCCTAAGAATGAATGAGCTTGAAAAAGAAAAACAGGCAATTCTAAATTTTATGGATGAAATTGAAGGCAAAAAACGCAAGGTTTTCATGGAAGCTTTTGAAAAAATTAACCAAAACCTGCAAAAATACTTCTCAAAGCTTACTGGAGGAGGAATAGCCACTTTAACATTGGAAAATCCTGAAGAGCCTTTTTCTGGCGGGATAGACATGATTGTTCAGTTCCCCAATAAACCCTCAATAGTTGTAAGCGGAGCCAGCGGCGGTGAACGCTCTGTTGCAGCTGTTGCCTTCATATTTGCAATAAAAGATTTCACTCCAGCCTCCTTCTATATTCTGGATGAAGTAGATGCGCACTTGGATGCTTTCCACGTTTCAAAACTTGCCGACCTTCTTTTAGAGGAGTCGGAGAAAGCCCAGTTTATTGTTATCACTTTGAAGCCTGAAATGGTTAACAAGGCTCAAAGGGTTTACGGGGTTTATGGGCGTAACGGAGTTTCCAACGTTATTTCTGCCAAGTTTCTAGAGGTGCCAAGCTAAATGGCAACTACGGTTAAAAAGCCTTTTTACATGCGTCCTCCATGGAACATTCTCTTCGAGTTTCACAAGCTGGAAAAGCTTGCTCCATGGAACATTAACATCTCCTATTTGCTTACCACGTTTCTTGAGGAAATGGAGAAAAGCGGGCAGATAGATTTTAGGGCTTCAGGCGTAGCCTTAGACTCTTCGGCTCTCATATACCTTATGAAGTCAAAGCTGCTGCTTAAACTTGAAGAGCCGCCACAGCCTCCTAGAGCTCCGCAAGAGTTTCTTCCACCGCCCCTTTTCCTTCCCCTTAGACACGAGTTAACCTCAACAACCATACGGCATTTGCTGGAAGTTTTGGATGACGTTTTAAAGGGTGAAAAACTTTTCCGCCTAGAAAAAACGGTGGCAGAGCCTATTCTCCCAACGCCTTCAGAGATCCTTCCACAAATTGACTATTATCTTATGGAAATTGAGCTTCAGATGAATAACCTTTACAAATCTCTGCTTGAAATGGTTAAAGGCACCGGAATAATAGAATTCTCGACTTTAATAAGGGGGATGACGCGGCTAGAGGCAGTACGTACATTTATTCTTCTGCTATTCTTGGCTCAAGATGAAAGGGTAAACTTGTGGCAGGATGAAGAATCTGAGGAAATTTACATAACAGTTGGAGGGTTAGGCACTGCAGGAAACGAGAAGCCAGTCCAATGATGTGGAAGAAGTTTTACAAAGCAAGCAGGTTTTGGAGAAGGATAAGTTGCAGAGGGAGCTCGCCCTAGTTGAGGCTGCTTTATACGTTGCAGGGCGGCCCTTGGATCTTCTGGAGTTGTGTTCTGTTTTGAAAACTCGGTCTAAAAACAAGGCTAAAAAGCTTGTTGCTATACTTGCAAAGGAGTACGCCAGCAGAAATACGGCTCTTGAAATTTTGGAGTTGAAGGATGAGCGGTATGTTTTGCAGTTAAAGGCTGAGTTTACGCCCCATGTTAGGAAGCTTGTTAAGAGGCCGCTTCTTTCCACTGGTCCGTTGAAGACTTTGGCTTATATAGCTCTTAGGCAGCCGCTTTCTCAGAAAAGGGTTATTGAGGTGCGGGGTCATCATGCTTATGGGCATATTAAGCTGCTTAAGGAAATGGGTTTAATCGTCTTGGAAAGGAAGGGGCGTTCTTCAATTTTGAGGACGACGGATTACTTCGCGGACTATTTTGGTTTAAGCCACGATATTTCAGTGATGAAGAAGGAACTGCGGAAGATTTTGGAAGGCGAGAAAACAGCTGAAGAGGAAAATAAAAGCTCAATTGTAGGCGTGGGAGACGGATAGGTTTATATGCGAAACAGCGTGATAGTGAACAAGCCTAAAAGCACTTTGCTGGAAGATGAACGTGTATGTCTGTTTGGCATGGTGATTTGCATAAGAAAAAGCCGTCTGGAGGCAAAAAACGAGCCTACCGTGGGAAAAGGAAATTTGAGCAAGGCGCCTTTCCCGTGGAAACGGTTTTGGGCGAGCCTGAACGCAAAATTGAAGAGAAAAGGGGCAACACCTTCAAAGTTAAGGTTTTAAGTGAAAAATACGCTTGTGTAACAGACGTGAAAACTAAAAAGACTCAAAAAGCTGAAATTTTGCGGGTTGTTAAAAACCCCGCTAACGTTGACTATGACCGTAGAGGCGTTATAACAAAAGGCGCACTCATAGAAACCTCGTTAGGTTTAGCGCGGGTAACTTCTCGCCCAGGGCAAAACGGGGTAATAAACGCCGTTCTAATAGAGAAAGAAAAAGCCAGTTAAACCTTTACTATCCGTAATAGTACGAATAATAATATGCTATGACCGTTTTGTCTGTGTTAACCGTTAAGGTTGTTGGGTTATTGTAGTCGTAGAGAGGGCTTTCTACATAAATTGTGTGGGTTCCTGCTGTTACGGTGTAAGTGTAGCCTGTGGTTCCAACATATTGCCCGTCTATATAAAGTGGTACGTAGCCGGAGTAGCCATACTGATTGTAAGCAAGCACCGTTAGCGAGTAAGTCGGTCTAGGCTCTATATTCACTATGCGGGGATAAGACCAGTTGCCCCAAGCGTTTAAGGAATCTTGTACCCTAACCCTGACGTAGTATGTTCCCGGTGAACTCCAAGAGTGGGATGCTGAAACCTGAGTGCCCGATGGATACCAGTCTGTGGTTGTCATGGTGCCGTCGCCCCAATCAAACTGGTGGCGAACGCTGTCCCCATCTGGGTCGGTGGTGCTTGTGTTGTAAGTATAAGATACCCCAGTGTATCCAGAAGTTGGACCAGAAGGAATTGTGGGAGCATTTGGCGGGCGGTTTGAAGGAGGAGTTAGCAGATTTATGTTTTGGCTTCCATAGATCTTCATTTTGCCCGTATCATTCGCCGTATATGTTACGGATACATCGTCTAGGTAGCACCATGTCCTGTAGTTGGTGTCGATGGAGTTGTTGACTGCGAAGTACACATAAAAATGTTTGATTCCTCTTAATATACTGGCTTATGTCAATCATAACCCCTAACCATTGATACTGTCGATAGACGCCGCGAGCCACACCTCCATATCTGAACACTCGAACAGGGTCGTAGTTCTTTGGAGCGACATAAACCACGAACTGGTCGTAATTTATGCTGTCATATGTGGTTAAACGAAACCAGAAAGATAGCTTTACGTCTGAGAAGTTTATAGTGGGGATTTTAATTTCTTGGTAGGCGTAGTCCAAGCCAACCGCAGGAGGCTTGTCCCTAAATCCAAGAAGCATGGAATAAGATCCGCTATGGCGATCCGCATTTGTAACCGTGTGGTCGCCAGGCCCACCAACAGTCCATTGTAAATCTCCCCTTTCAAAACCACCGTTCAAAACTCCCTGCAAACCTTTCCAAGTCGCATTAAACCCTATCCAAAGCTCAGTGTAATAAAAAGTGCGCCCATAGAACAAGTCTCTAGAGGCATAGTTCAGTGCCTCAATCACCGAATAACTTTGGCTAAGAGCGTAATAATAAAACCTTTTTACGAAGTCTCTGTATGGGACAGTTGTATTATTTACAGATTTTTGTGTTAGGGGCATTGACGCCTTTTCAAATCCTATGAAGCAGTCGCCCCGGCTGATGGGATGAAGCCAAGCGAACGGCATTCCCACAGCCCTTACCTTGTAATCGATGCCTCCTGGATACCCTTCAGGGTCTCCTTGACGGCATGCCCAAAGCATCACGAAGAAATGTTTGTTTCTCCGAGTTTTTGGCCAGATCTCGTAGTCCCAGATTAAGTTATTAGAAGTTTGTGGACCCTCATCGTCAAAAAAGTCCCAATGCAAAACCCATCAAGGTTCATTCTACCCGCATGCCCGTGATAAAACACGGCCACATAGTCGAATGATTCCTCCATGAGAGAAGCATAGTCTAAAACGTTTTGTTTCAGCGTTTGGCTCCCATATAAATCGTTGCAATTGTAGCCTCTATATTCAAAGAGGTTTTTTATATAATTTATGACCTCCCTAGCTGAATCCATTTCTTCTTGGGCCATGTCCCACCTAGAACCATAAAACACTACACCACGGGACTCCGCATTCGCCACCGGCATCACAATTGAAAATGTAGCCAGCCAGACTAGAAGCCACAACGCCAAGACGAGTTTTAAGAAACCTAGTTTTGGTATGCCACGTTATCCCCTATGGGCTCCCTTCTTCGTTTTGAATGGACTTTAACTGTTATGAGGGCTATTCCGGCAGTGATTGGTATGACTATTAGGGCTATTTGTGTAAGGTTTAGCCATGTTTTACTGTTGGGTGTATTGTTTGGTGTTATGGGCTTTTGTTCTTGGTCTTCGTCTGGTGTGGTGGGTTCTTGTTCTTCACCGCCTGCTTGACCTTCGCTTTCTCCGTTTTCTATGGGAACCATGTCTGAGGATTGTGATCCTAGGGGGTCCTGTGAGGGGGAATATTCTCCAAACTTCGCCTGTGTCCGCCCAAATGTTAAGCCATACGCCATAGACTCCCCCAGCATAAACATCATCAAAGTAAACTTCTACAGTCCATACAGGATAAAGTTTCAAGGGGTTTCCATCGCGGGCCTCCCCCTTATACAAGTCGTTACCAAAAATCAAGGAAACAGCCTTAGCCCCAACCACCTTAAAATCCTTAACCGCTACCCATATCTCGTTACCCCCAGCATCCATGCCCATATAAACCCTAGTAGAGTAGTTTTTGGCAGCGTTTACGGCGATTTCTATGGCTCTCTTTTCATCAACATTTATGTCATAACTGCCAATCTTGAAAAAGTTCCAATTGTCAATGAGGCAGCTGAAGTATCCGTTTTCAATGTTAATGGCTACCCACTTAAATGAAGATACAGCGCCATTAAACGTGTATATCCACGCAAACCTTGCAGTGTCTATGGGACGGTTTTCAACATCAACAGTTTTGGTGTACTCCGCTTCAAACTTGATGTTTCCATAAACTTTTACGGTGTTTGTTTTGGGTTTAACAGTGTCTAGAATTGCTTTGAACTCTTCCACATGCGTGGCTCCACAGTAGGCTTGATACCTGCTAAGAAGGCCCTTAGCCGCCTCGACCTCGTTTGCAGCCTGTTGAACCGCCTGAACCATCAACGGCAAGCCTTTATGTGGATATATGCTGATGCTTCGTACTTTTCCATCCACAAAATTTACGTACACCTCCAACTGGCTTCCATCAGTCCAGAAATCAAAACCCACAAATTCATGCGGCAAAACATCCCAGAATAAATCTTTCCCGTATGCACGGATACTCCAATTATAAGCGTCCACATCGAGACCAACAACGTTCCTCAGAATACCTAAAGCCCTCTCAATGGCTTTAGCCCTCTCATCCGTCCCAACGCTTTCCTCTTGTGCAAAAACCGCTCTAGGCGCATACGCCAGCAAAAGCAACAAAACTAAAAAGAAGGCTGAAAATGCAAACCGCATCTTCAGTACAGACACAATCCTTACCCATTTAAAACTAGAACAACCAAAAACTAGAACAACCAAAAAATAAGTTTTGACTTCATCTAGGTTGCACCAAAATCGTAGACTCCACCATTCCAATGCCTATTTCGAAACCGTTGCACCGCGAATCTTTAACAGTTGTTTGGCAATTTTCTTCATCATCTGGTTTTTAGGTTCTTTTTTGACTATTAGAAGCATGCCTGTTTTCAGCCAAGGCGTCTTCGGATAGCTGGCTTCCAAAACAAGCTCATGCTCAAAACCCAGCCTTTCAACGGCTTCTTTCAATTCTAAAATTTTCGGTGAGGGCACCGCCAAGTTTTTCGAAATTTTCCTTCCCTCGCCCCTCGCTTTCGTCGCGTCAAAATATGCTGGCCACAAAATCACTTTGCCCTGCTTACGCATTTATAATGCACACCTCATTTACTTGTGAGCGTAGTAAGCTTTAAGCTTGGCGCCGACCTCGTCTATCCGCGCGAAACCAAACCTCTCAAACTGTATTATGTCGCCAGGTTTTAACATTTTGCAAGCACTTTCAGCAATCCCTTCAACCATTGCAGCATCAGGCATAACAACTTGGCAAGGCATATCTGCGCCAACAAGCACCCAATGAATTAACGCTGCATCAGCCTTTCGCGCCTCTTCATAAGACTCACTTACAAAGGATGCTTCAACCGAATAGGCTTCAACCTTCTCAATTCTTATATTAAACACTTCCATAAGGCGAATTAACCTCCCAACAATTAAAGCCTCCGCATCCCTTTTCGAAACCCAAAAAAGCGCCATGTTGTCTGCTCCAACAGGCTTCACTAAATATTCCTTAAAGCCCCTCTCGGGATATTCCGGATGCAAACGAAGCTTAACGTTAAAAGCTTTTGGAATATTCTTAACTGAAAGCTGAACTGGGCTTTGCACAAAAAAGTATCTATTAACCTTCGGGTCTAAGAGTTTGCGGTTATACGCGTAAAGGTTTTCCCAACTTAAAACAACATCCGAAGTTTTCGGCCCCACATCAATTATGAGCTTTTTGATAGCTTCAGGCGTTATTCCCCGTTTTCGCAGTGCTGCGAAGGTTGCCAGCCTCGGGTCACCCCAACCTTTGTAGAGGCCTTCTCTTATTCCTTGAACGATTTTCGACTTGCTCAGATACGCCCCTTTAATTTTAAGCCTGCCATAGTGTATGGCTTCCGGATATCTCCAGCCTAAATGTCTATACATGTATTCTTGGCGAACCATGTTGGTTAAATGTTCTTTTCCACGGATTATGTGGGTTACACCCATCAAATGGTCATCTAAACCGCAGGCAAAATTGTAGAGGGGCCAAACCCTATATTTGTCGCCAACCCTTGGGTGAGGATATTTTTCAATGTCTATGACGCGGAGGGCTGGCCAGTCTCT
>JBNASL010000068.1:0-7452 GCA_049717905.1 Candidatus Bathyarchaeales archaeon
TGTCGTTGAAGTCGCATATGAGGAGTTTGCCCTTTAATGTTGAGCCCATTCCCGTTAGAACTTTTATGGTTTCCATGGCTTGCATTGTCCCTATTATTCCAGGGGTTGCACCAAGCACGCCTCTAACGTCACATGTAAGCATGTTGCTGTCGTCAAGGTTTGGCAAAACACATTCTAAACATGGAGTTTCCGGCGGGGCGAAAACCGAAAGGTTTCCCTCAATTCCTATGGCTGCACCGAAAACATAGGGAATTTTAAGCTTTGCACATGCACGGTTAATTATGTAACGTGTTCGCATGTTGTCCAAACCATCAACTACACAGTCCATTCCACGGAGAAGCCCCTCAACATTCTCTAGGTTCACGTTTTCAGGAACGGCCTCAACTTTCACAAAGGGGTTTATCGTCCTAAGCCTCTCTGCAGAAACCTCAGCCTTGGGATACTTCAAATCTTTTAAAGTGTATAAAACCTGTCTATGAAGATTGTGTGCTTCTACAGTGTCTTGATCTATTAAACGTAAGTGTCCAACGCCCGCAAGCGTCAGATAAAGGGATGAAACTGTGCCTAAGCCGCCGAGTCCCACAACTGCAACCTTTGACCTGACCAGTTTGGCTTGTCCTTCTCGGCCCAGCTCCCTCATGACTAGTTGGCGGCTGTAAAAATCGTCATATGAAATGGGAATTTTCTCAGTTTTGGACATTTACCAGTTCTCCCTTTAAGCTACAATTATTGCTGGTTTAGGCTTTATATATACCCTTTTTTAGGAATTGCCTTTCATAAATTTCCCTAACCTTCTGGATCGAGTCGGCTTCTTCAGGCGTTTTGTCCTCTCTTACGCGGGTTATCCGTGCAAACCTTAAAGCCATGCCGCACTTGTATTTTGGACTTTTTTGAATCTCATTGTAAGCCACCTCAACAACTATTTTTGGAAGCACAAAAACCCTTCTAGGCTCTTCTTTTACGGCTAACTCTTTAAGACGCTTTGTCATCTCAACAATTTCCATGTCAGTCAGCCCCTTGAAAGTCTTGCCCACTGTTAAAAATTCGCCAGTCTCCGAGTCGCGCGCCGCCAAATAATAGTCTGAAAGCCACTCGCGTCTCCGTCCATAACCATACTCAGCTGCGACAACCACCAAGTCTAGGGGTTCAAGGGTCGGCTTTATCTTAAGCCAATGTTTTCCACGGATCCCAGGAGCGTATTCGCTGTCTATTCTTTTAGCCATAAGCCCTTCGTGTCCATGGTCTATGGCCTCTTTAAGGAGTCTCTCCGCTTCTTGAACGTTACTGGTGATTACAGTTTTTGTTAAGGGTATGTATCCAACATTTTCGGCTAGAATTTTTCTCCGCTGTAAATATGGAAGCGAAATTAGGCTTTCACCGTTTAAGTACAGAATGTCGAAGAGGAAAAGCATTACCGGAATAGCTTCAGCCATGTCTTCAACTGCATGAACCCTCTTAAATCTCCTCATTAAATGCTGAAACGGAATTGGATGGCCCTTGCTGTCAACGGCTATGACTTCTCCCTCCAAAATGGCTTCTTCAGCCTTCACATTTTCTCTCACTATGCCGACTATTTCAGGGAGGCTTTCCGTAACGTCGGTTAATCTGCGGCTGAAAATTCTAACATTTCCACCTTTTTTGTGAATCTGAACTCTGGCACCGTCAAGTTTGTATTCGAAGGCTGTTTTTCCACCATGCTCCTTTAGGGCTTCAGCCACATCGCTTGCCATTTGAGCCAGCATGGGCTTAACAGGCCTGAAAACTTCAAAGCCCACTTTTGACAAGGCTTCTCTGCCCTCAGTCTTTGCGATTGCAGCAACAGTGCCGACGTCGCCGAGCATCATGTTTGCCCTTTGGACGGTTTCCAGGGGCATTTGGAAGGCTTTTGAAACTGCTTGCTCCATTAAGCCTTCATGAAAGCCTGTTCGCATCTCGCCGATGAAGATTTTAACTAAGTATTTGGCCTCAACAGGAGACGCTAGGCTTAGTAGGGCTTCTATTAAACGTTCCTTTTTCTCCCTAGAGCCGTATCCAGTTGTTTCAGCTATATCCTCAAAACTCCGCCTAACCTCTATTATCGTCAAGGGTTTTTCAAAGAGTAACGCCTGTTTTCTAAGCCTGCTGTTTTCCAACAAAATCTTTGTGGCTGAACCTATGTCTCCCGTCTGGCTAAAAGCGCTAATGAAGATTTCCCATTTGACTCCTGTTAGGCGTTTTATAATTCTGCTTAAAGTAGTCCAGCTTACTTCAAGGGTTTGTTGGCTCCATTTTGGAAAAGGCCTTCCTAAAATCATTGATACGGCGGGTTCAACCTCTTGGGGTTCTAGGCCCTTCAAGAATTCTGCGACAAAGTTTACCATTGAGATGCGCTTTGTGGTGCTTTCCAATTTTTCGCATAATTCAGCCAAGGCCTTGAAATATGTTGGCATAACATGCCCTTTTAACCGTTCTAAGGATATCCATTAGCATATTGAGAAATAAAAGTTGTTTACAGTCGCACATATAAAAGAAAAACGGATTGCGTCATGTCTATGTGATCTCTTTTGACTCTGCGATCGGCATGGGATGTGATCTATCAAACATAATTGGATATAATCCATCTGCCATCATGGGATACACCCCATCTAGAGGAATTTGTAATTTCTCTATGAGTTTGCGGACATCATCCACAGTTTTGGCGTTCCATTCGCAGTATATCTTCACTATCTTTTCTTCATCATTTAGCTGAACCCAGCTTTTAACCCAATACGCATCAACGGTACAATTGTCTTTCACCTTTCTAGCTATAGCTAAAGCTTCTTCACGAGTTAATGGAGTTGGCATTGTGTGGACAGCTAAAAACTTCATTCTACATTTCACCCCCATTGTATTTTTTCTTACACCATTCCAAATTTCAGAGCTAAATATTACTAACAAGTAAAGAAAGCAACCTTAATGCCCGCTTTACAAGTCAGTGAAGCTCAAATTATTTTACGCAGCCTCTTCTTATAAGACTTATGCGACATAAATGAAAGCTTAAGCTGTTTGTTTGTGCCGGCTAAGCTTTTGCATCCATGAGTAACTGACTGATAGAGAAAGATAATGGATAAAATTTGGGTTTTGGAATTAAGTTTTAATTATTTTAAAAAGGAGGAGTTAGGAAAAATTTAGAAGGTTTCCTCTAACTTTGCTTTCAATTCCTTTATTCTTTTCTCTATTTCAGCGATTTCTTCCTTTTTTCCAAGGGCCTTGTAGCAGTCTCTTGCGTATTCTAGGGCGCTTACTCCAAATCTGTCAAAGCCTTTTTCAAAGGATAAATCTGCAGATTTCACGAAATACTCAACAGCCTTTTCATAGTCTTTCAGCATGAACGTACATTCGCCAGCCTTGAAAAGGGCATAGGTGGCGTCAAAGAAGTTATTAGCCTTCTTATAGAGTTCAGATGCTTTTAGAAATTTCTCTTTAGCCTCTTCGTATTTGCCCAACTCATAGAGCGTATTTCCATCCTTATGCAGTTTAACAGGATCTTCCTTCTCTTCCACCACAATCACCAACTCGTAACGCTATTACCATCAAACACACATTTAGGTTTTCCCATTCAACTTTAAGATGTCCCCAGGGTGCATGGCGCACCCAAATCCTTTTCCCTTTTGTTTCCAGGTTTTAATAGGCAATTTATTCCTCCAGCTACAAACGCCAAAAGTCTTGCGATGTCTATTAGTGGATAAGCCAGTATCCGCCTATAAGGGCGGTCTCCAATTTTAAACGCTCGGTAAGCGTAAAGAACCAAAAGCCCTAATGGCGGCGCAAAAAGAAGAGTCACCAACATTATTAGAAATTCCGTGGATCCGGCGAAAAGGATGCAAAATGTTAGGTATAACAGCATTAAAACCCATAGGGCAAAGCCAATTATACTCAGCAAAACCCATTTTGAGAATACACTTCTAATTCCCTTAGTTTTGGGCAGCAAGCCGCCGCCTTGACCGTAACGAAAAGTTTGTTTCAAAAGTTCTGACAAGGTTGAGCGATGTTTATGTTTCACCATAACATCTGGAGTGAGAACTATTTTGTAGCCTTCCATGCAGATTCTTTCAGCAAACTCAAGTTCATCGAAACCATAAGTGAATCTTTCGTCGAAAAAGCCAGCCCTTTCTATGGCTTCTCTTCTAACAGCAAAATTACAGCCCACTGGATAATAAAGGGGCGACTTTATTCTGCTTATTATTGTCCGCTTTTTAAATATCCTCATCACGGGCACTAAGCTTTCGTCGGCGTAACGCGAAAGGAAGTCGTTGTTGTACCTTAGAATTTTTCCCCCGACACATCCCACTTGGGGGTCTTGAAAGTTACTCACAATTGCTTTAACCCAGTTTTCAGGGACAACGCAATCGTGGTCCGTGAAAGCAATAATTTCTCCGCTGCTGTTTTTTATGCCAGTATTTCTTGCAACATTTACTCCAGCTTTTTCTTCTATCACAAGCTTTACAGGATATTTAGAGACAATTTCCTTTGTGGCGTCTGTGGAGTTCCCATCTACAACTATGATTTCAAGCTTTTCTCGGTCATAATCAATCTGCATGAGGGAGTCTAAAAGGTCTTTTATTTTTGCAGCGCCATTTTTAACTGGAACTATTATTGAAACTTTTGGATACGCCTCATTTTTAATCTCCAAACATCATTCCTTCGGAAACACATCCTTCGGCTTAAATTAATTTTCTGATAACTGTTAAACTTTTAAATTTATCCCGATTAAACATATTTCCCATGCATTGTTTTTAATTCTTTTCCACGCTATCGTTAGAATACATGCCTCATATCTAAAACTTGGGTAATATTTGCCTAGCGTTTATTTCACTAAGCGCGTATATTTTTAGAACTTGTCAGTGTTTTTGCTTTCTTTCGTTTTGTTAGGGCTAACCATAAATGGTCGCATTTAGGACATGGAAGTCTTATTTCGCTGCCTTTTTTGCGAATTAGCACATGTTTTTCCGAAGCACTAAGAAACTCTCCTATCACTGAAACCTCAATTTTATGCTCCTTCAAACTTTCAACAATCTTGTCTGCATAGTCAGGATTTGCCGCTATGAGCATTGCTCCGGAACTTATCAGTTGTAAAGGGTCTATGTTGAAAAAACTGCAGATTTCACGGGTCTCCTCCGCCACTGGAATTTTCTCTTCAAAGACTTTAACGCCGAGATTTGAGGCGTCTGCCATCTCATGGATTCCTCCGAAAACGCCTCCTTCTGTTGGGTCGTGCATAGCGTTTACTCCGCCAGTTTCAAAAGCTATAACGCCATCTGGTACAACGCTTATTTTTTCAAAAAAACTCTGCGCTGACTTCAACAACTTTTCGCTAACGCCCATGCTGAGTAGTAGACTGTAACGCTCCGTTGCAAGTATCGCGGTGCCTTCAACCCCTGCACTTTTTGTTAACAAAAGCGTGTCTCCAGGTTTGGCTCCGCCAGCTGTGACGTAATTTCCTTTATCAGTTATTCCCACTGCACAGCCAATGACAACGGGGTTAGCGAGTTCAGGAGTTACCTCACAGTGCCCTCCAATAATGGCTATTCCTAAATTTTTTGCAGCCGCATCCATCTGAGAGCATATAGCTTCAATAATTTCTCTATCAAAATTTTTGGGAAGTAAAATGCATGATGAAAAGAATGCGGGTTTAACGCCGAAGGTTGCAATGTCGTTAGCGTTAACGTTTACCGCAAGCCATCCTATACGCTCAACAGCTCCAGTGATAGGATCCATAGAGGTTATTAGGGATTTATCATCAAAGTCTATGACTGCACCGTCAAAACCAGCTGAAGGCCCCAGAACAACTTCTCTGCGTTTTTCGCCCAAATTTTTAAAGACAACCTCTTTTAGAATATCAACGGGGACTTTCCCAAAAGGAAGAGCCAATAATCCTACCTCCTTGCTATATACACTTAATTACTTTTCTTTCAGATAAGGGAATGCACGCCAAGCCACTTTCACTATTGGTAAAGCCACTATGGTTCCTATTATCATTTGCCCAATGTTTATTGGGACTTCAGCTACTGCCACTGCTTCAATTTTAAAGAGGGGATAAATCAGAAGCCATTCATATAGAAAATATCCTAAAACCATGCAGAAGCCGCCAATAATTACGGAGAAAATCGTCCAACCCAATTCAGGATCAATCACAAAGCCTGTTGTAGCTATAGAAAGAGCTACTACGGCACCCAAAAATATCCAAAACTCTGCCGGAACGTGAAGGTTGAATATCCCCCCGCCTAATGTGAGTTCCACCTCTCCACTGTAGTAAACAGCACCAATGCAGCCTAACAAAATCCCAGCAACAATGCCTAAAATCATGGTTAATAACTTCCACTGAAGTTTTGAGCTAAGCTTTGGATTTCTTTTCTTAAGCGTTCCAACCACAGCGCCTTCGCAAGCTTTAACAATTAGGGTAGCTGGGGCATAAAAAGGAAACCCCAGTAATAGGTCAGCTAGCATGGAGCCAACTCCTCCAGCAAAAGCTCCAACGATGGGCCCGAAGAGAAGAGCTGATAGAAAAACCATGGATTCGCCTATATTAAAGAAGCCCTCTGTGGCGGGGACATTAATTGAAAATATCATGGTTACTACGCAAACAAGTGCTGTGAATAATGCTGTAACTGCCAAATCAAATGGTGACATTTTGACTTTCATGATCGGTTCCTCATATCACTTTAGTATAGTTATAACTACACTATATCAATTTTTCGTTCAAATTAACAGTTTCAGATTATCAATAGCCTTTAAAGCTTTCTTACCACGCTCAGTTATTTTGAAAAATTTCTTTTCATCCCTCTTATAATCTGTTATAAGTCCTTTTTCCGAAAGTTCGTTTAGATGCTGGTATATAGCTGCTCTAGTCATAGTTTTTCCAAGTTTCTTCCACAAATCGTAACCATAAGTGTCCTTTTCACTTAAAATTCTGAGAATCTTCTCCTTTGTACTCAACTCTAGGCCAACGGCTGCGGTTTTCTTCTTCTTTGTTAAGGCTTGCAGAATATCGGTTGCTTTAAGCCCGCTTCCAGTTATTAAACACACAGCTTTGTCGGTCTCGCCAATTATCCGCTGGTTTGCCAGTTTTTTGAGAGCAGCATAGGTTGCTGCGCTAGCAGGTTCAGCAAAAATTCCTTCAAGTTTAGCCAATTCTTGTTCTGCTGAAAAGATTTCCTCGTCTGAAACAGATATTGCTAAACCCTTTGATTCTTTAACCGCTTCAAGGGCAAGCCTTCCATATGAAGGATTTTTAACCATTATGGCAAGCGCATGTGTCGAAGGTTTCGTTTTGAGAGTTGGTTCCGGCACATTTTGCATGTACGCATTAACTATTGGGGAACAACCTTCAGCTTGAACCCCAATCAGCTTTGGAAGAGAATTAATTTTTCCGGTTTTTTCAAGTTCCTTGAAGCCTTTCCAAATAGCGTACAGTGTTCCGCCGCTTCCCATAGA
>JBNASL010000069.1:0-7058 GCA_049717905.1 Candidatus Bathyarchaeales archaeon
TCCAAGTGTTGTCCAGTTGATTAGGAAATATTGTGGTGGCGGTCCCATGAATGGCCAATAGGGGTTAGTGTTCTGCACGCTTAAGACGTATCCGTTTCTGTAGTAGGTTCCGCTGTCTAATGGAGCTATTGAAGCATTTAAGACAACAGTTGCGGTCCACGGATCAATTTTTATTAGTCTCCCGCCGCCGGTCGCCACAAAGTATATGGTTTTTCCGAATTGGGGTGCAGCGCCAGCAACTTCGGGAACACCTTCAGAGTATTCAAGGGTTAATTCAGCGTACGCTTTTCCCATTCCGAATAACCCAGCGGTTGTTGGAATTGGTGGTGGAGAAACTTCCCAGTAAACTTCTCCTGTTCGCAGGTCATAGCATTGCCAGACATCCTTCCCGCCAGGCTTAGTAACTACTTGGTAGCATCTTCCCTCATAGATTACGCTTGGAGCATTGCCACCGCCGAGACCTGGACTATAGGCTTCAACCTTCTGGCTTCCCTCTATAGGCCCGATTAGACCTCCAAAGCTTGCTTGTCTCTTCCACACTATGTGGGCAGAGTTTGGCGCTTGAACCCATGGAGTAAAGCTGTAGTGCGAATCCCAGTAATGATTTGTGTTTGCTGGCCAGTTGGGATCACCTATCCCTGGACCACGCCATGGATAATGCCCTGCAATCCACCACCACTCACGGTTTTCTGGTGATACAGGCCTTGTCCAGTAGTCTGTTGGCAAAGGTGAAGGAGGCCAAGAAGCCACTGTTTCTTTCTGCACAACAAGCTCCTGCCAGTTTGTGGAGCTAGGTTCATAATAGCATTCTCCAATGGTGACTACGGATGGCTCCATGAAACCGCCTGGCACCTGAGAAGTGTTGAAGTAGCCTCCTGGAAAATCGAATTTCAGCTTCCATGTGCCTTCTTGATCAGCAATGTATTCAAACCAAGCCGTGGTGTCCGCAGGGTAGGATTTCATCTTTATGACTTCTGTGTCTCCATTAGGCTTCTGAATTGTAACTGTATAGTTTGTGAGGTAGCGGCTCTTGTGAGTTGCTGGGTTTAACCACATGTTAACCAGAAATATCTGGTTTAAGCCTACAGGGTTAGGTCTAAAACTGAGAAACGCCCTAGTTTTAACACGAAGTGCTGTTGCGGGAACCTGACTGGGCGAAAGAGGTATACTTCCCTGATTCTGTGGCGCTTGTGCTTTAACTGGCACCACTAAGAGCGTAGTAGAAGCCAAAACTGCAACCAAAGCCAAAGCAGCAATAACCATCTTCGATACATTTCTTGAAGACTGCACTTTCCTTTTTCCTCCTCTATGAATTTTCCAGAACTAGTTTAGCCATAGAAGCCTTTTAACTTTTTCTGTTAAACAGTCCTTTTAGGTTTTTCAGCATAGCATAATGAGCAAAAGTTTCTGAAGTTTAAAGGCAGGCTCCCGCACTCAAGATCCCAATCACTCTTTTTCAGCGGGGCCAGAGTCGTCATCGCCCGCCATGCAAAATTAAAATGCTGGACTTGGATAAAAAGTTATAGCCATGATAGGCGTTGAAGGTTTATGCTTAAGCATACTCGCGTTGTTCCTTTGGCTGCTGAAAGTTTCGGCGTCAGATCCATGTGCACCTACGTTGAGACTCCAGATACGCGAATTCTTTTAGACGCTGGAGTTTCCCTATGTCCAAACCGTTTCGGCTTGCCTCCCCACCCCATGGAGTTTAAAGCCATAATAGAATGTCGAAGGCGTATGGCTGAGGCCGCCGCCAAAGCCGATGTGGTAACCATAAGCCACTACCATTTCGACCATCACACGCCCTCCTACGAGGATTGGCTTTGCAACTGGACAGAAGCAGACGAAACTGCAAGACAAATCTACGAGGCAAAAACTGTTCTAATTAAGAATCCCAAAGAAAAAATTAACTTCAGCCAAAGGCGGAGAGCATGGATATTCCAGAAGACCGGCGGAAAATATGCGAAAAAGCTTGAAGCTGCAGACGGAAGAAGCTTCTCCTTCGGCGACACAAAAATAAGGTTTTCGAAGCCAATTCCACATGGACCAGAAGATTCCGCCTTAGGATGGGTTTTAATGGCAACCGTCGAATACAACGGCGAAAAATTCATGTTTGCTCCGGAAGTTCAAGGACCCATGTCAAAGCAAACGCTAGAAACAATTGCTGCGGAAAAACCTCAACTAATACTTATTGGCGGCCCACCACTTTATTTGGCCGGCTTTAAAGTCAATGCAGAACAAATTCAAAACGGCCTAAGAGGCTTAGAACACATTGTAGAAATCGTGCCTACAGTTATCCTGGAACATCACATTCTAAGAGACGAAAACTGGCAGGAAAAGACTGCAAACATTCTGGAGAAAGCACAAAGAAAAGGACATAGGGTGTTGACTGCAGCCGAATACATCGGAGAAAGGAACACTTTACTAGAAGCCATGCGTAAGAAACTTTTCACTGAGCACCCACCTTCAAAAGAGTTTGAAAAATGGATGCATGAAGACATGCAAACGAAAAAGAAGACCAAACCACCCCTCTAGCCAACCTTCCAGTTCAAATGTCGTCGGACGCAAATTTTACAGAACAACGACATTTAAACTGAAACTTCCGCGCCAGGGTGGAAACACCATATATGGGGCCGAGGCCGGGATTTGAACCCGGGCGCCGGGCTCCACAGGCCCGTAGGCTTCCAAGCTACCTCACCTCGGCCACAGTGTGTTGACCTAGGTCACTTTTCCATCGTTTACTTCCTCTTCCTCAAGAATATTAACCCGTCTTTTTGACATACATAGTCAAAGCCGAGTTCAAGCAGTGTTTTAACCTCTTCAGGAGTCTGCGCAACCTTAACTATGAACTCATCGTTTCCTGATGGTTCAAACAATGTGCGTTCAATGTTAATGTAGATTTCCGTGTTCCTTATCTCTTTGTGTCCTAGGAACTGTTTGACATAGTAAATGTCCTTCGTCTGATGGTAAAGCATGGTAGCCCGCCAATGCCTGAACGTGTGGAAGCTTATGTTCAGCAGCCTAGGGTTCTGAAGCTTAAACGCTAAAGTTTTTCGCGTTCTCAGGAACATCGTCTTCAAACTGTTTATAGGGCCGTCTCCGAACACTTTTTGGCTTTTACGCGGTAAATGGTTAAGCATGCCTATCAGTTTCTGGCTCACCTTCCACATTCTCGGCAAGCTTCCCTTTTCAGGCTCGTTTAGGCGGATTACGCCTCTTTCAAAGTCTATATCTGTCCACTTCAGCCTTTTAGCTTCTCCGCACCTCATAGCTGTCTCCTTGAGCAGTTCGAGGAAACATGCGAGTTTTCGGTTTGAACCCGCGATAAGAGTGTCAAGCTCCGCTTCAGTTGGTATGAACGGAAGCTTCTGTGTCCGCGCTTTACAATACGGCTTCTCCCATGTTAAACCAACATGTTTAGCAAAACTGTCGTAGGCATTGATAACGTTGCGTCTTCTATTCTCACTCCACTTCTGCTTGGCTATGACTTCTTTAACAGAATCTGGATTAAGAAGGTCGGCGCCTCTTTCAGCTAAGATTTTCAAAGCGTTTCTGTGAAGGTGAATAGTGAACACGGAATAGCCCTGCTTCTGCATATGGAAGCAATATTCAACGATTTTGCCTTTAACATCGGCTTGCTGTGTTGTCTCTGTGGCTCCCGCTTCCCGCTTTTCACATTGCTTTTCTGCTTCCACCAAAAGTTTTGCCGCCTTTTGGTGTGCACCGTTTTCATAGGTATGGGAGTTCTTTGTTTTTGAAACTTTCGACGGGTCTGTGAAGCGGAAACCGCAGTTTCGGCATAGCCAACGTTGAACCGTGGATCCGTCGGCTAGCTGGTAGCGGAGTCCGTCTCGGTAAAGCCTTGTGGAACCGCATTCGGGGCATGAAAGGCTTGGCCCTACGGCGGATATGGGCGTGTCCGTCGTTGAAGCGTTTTGCTGCTGGGGCTGTCTAGGAGGCTGTGCGGGCAGGCTTGACGCGCTGCCTGACTTCCCTTCTGGTTTAACCCGCTTTAGGTGAATGGGCAAGCCCGACTCTGGCGGTTTCTGTGGAAGCAGCCCTTTCCCTTCAGCCCCAGCTTCAGCCACGGCTAAACCACCTTCCACCATTCAGGATAAGGCGAAAAGGCTCGGCCTTCCCTTTGCAAAGCTTCAAGCACAGCTTTAACAGTCTCCAAAGGCAACTTAGCTTCAAGGGCTACCTCTTCGGTTGTTGCTGAGCCTCTTTCCTTTGAAGCTTCAGCCAAAGCCTCATAAACGCGTTCTACATTCTCTTGGGTTAGGACGTTTGGCTGCTCTTTTTGCTCCTCATTTGCTTTCAGCTTTCTATTTTCAGCCTCTTTCTTCACTTTCTCTAGGTTAATCTGGTATTGAACACCCTTGCTTGTCTGGTATTTCCTTTGAGCTACGCCTAAGTTTTCCAAAGCGCTTACAACGATATGCCAATCTTTAACCCAAGGCACAAGGTTCTGCACTTGCTGAGTGAGCTCCTTCAGTAAAACCGTCACAGTCTTCTGCTCTTCCTTCTCGCCTTTGAATTCGCTTAGCACGGCCAAAACGGCTGCTTCCACTTCGCTTAACCTGTCGCCTTTCTCAGCCCGCTCAGCATCTTCCTCCGCTAGGCTTAACAACTCTTGGAACTGTTCAGGCGCGAAAACCTTGCAAACCGCCAACAACGGAGCCCAATAGTTGAAAGCTCTTCCACAAAGCTTGTCCGTCTGTTCCAGCCCGTCATAAGCCTCTTTCACTTCACGCCAATATTTAATAGCTGCTTTAACCAGAAGCTCTTTGACTCGCATCCAATCCTTGTCAAAGGGGATTAAAGCACGCCTCTTAGCATATTCAGGGCTTGGAGCTTGCTCCGTGATTATACGTATGCATTTAGCCACGAAAGGCAACTCGTAACGTGTGGCAATAGCCTTAGGCCCGTAGGTTTCAAACTCCATGGGCTTGCCTGTCTTAGGATGGATGCGCCTGACACACCCACCTATCTCTGTCCCCGTCTCAATAACGTCTATGACGTCCTTCGTATCCTTGCTTTTGTCAAGCATTGTTATGTCCAGAATATACGTGCCTCGCGCACCTTCAATGGTTCTGAACAAGTCGGCCTCGCGGACAGCCGTCTCCCTGCCTGTAGGGTTCCAAGCGCATTGTGTAACAATGTCCAGCAATGTTGTTTTCCCCGTCTGCCTTTGGCCCTGAGGGTTCAAAGCTGGATAAAACGCGAAAAGCCTGTGAAAATAGGTGCCTATAACCCAGCATGCCACAAGCAGATAATAGCGCCTGTCACTATGCCACCAGTAATAGTATATCTTCCCCGACACCTCAAAAAATACCTCGTTTTTAGCTGGAAATTCAATTCTGCCTTTTTCAAAATGCTCTCTTGCTAGCTGAAGTAAGACATAAGCGTGGTTTTCATGGAGCTTAGCCCATTTAGGCTTTTTAACGTTAATGAGAATAGGTTGGAGATGCTGAAGCTGAAGCGTGTTTGAATTTGTCACAAACGGCTTTTCCGCCAAAAATATGAGACTTTTTTGAACACCTAGGGGGAACATACCTAAAGAAAAGCCTACTTTAGGGTGGTAGTCCATAAGCGGGTGCAGCCTGACAGCCGCTTGCTTCTCAAGCTCTTCCTCGATAAGCTGCATAGGTGCTTTCTCTTCCTCTTCAACCTCTCCCCTGTGCTGTTCAAAATATTCCCTTGCCTTACGTATGGTTAAATCCTTGTAGCTTTCGGTTTTCTCTTGCCACTTGCCAATACTTGAACCTTCCATAATCTGCTTGATATCATTGTCTCCAAAACCATAGAAAACAAGTTTGACAACTAACGCCTCTTCAGCTTCTGAACGGCTTTTATAACCGTATTTCTGCCAATCACCATTATAGAGGTCTCTGAGTTTCTCGTCTTTGCTTAATAAATCCTCAAACTTTGGGGGATTCTTAACTTCGCTGCTTTGGGTTAAAGGTTTTGCAATCGGCTCGTTAAGTATAGCCTCAAGCAGTTTACGGTTCCTTTGCTTAGCCTCTTCCGCTTTAGCCAAAGCAGCTTCAAAGCCCATTGCAAAAATCTCCTTATACCAACGTGTCTCAAGAGGCGTGTTTGGAATCTTCAGGTTTAGGCTGCCAATAACCGTGGTTACACGCCTAATGTCATACGTGCGGTCTATTTCAACGCCAACGAAAGCAGCCAACCTCTTAGCGAAACTTTTAACCTTCTCATTAACTTCCTCGCGGAATTTTTCGCCAACTAATCCAAAGTAAGGTAATGGCGCGTGAAGATGGAAGCCGTTGCCTGAAAGCGCTAGGAAAACTTCAGCCCCATAAGTTACTTCAATGTATTCTTTCAGTTTTACAGCCCGCTTTAACGCTTCCCCAAGCTCCTCTCTCGTTGCTGGTTTATTTTTGTCCAAGCGTTTTGAATCAACATCAAGCCAAAAGTCGCATAATGCACAAACGCCTTTGATTGTGTCGTTGCCAAACTCTTTATCGTTTAAACTTATCCAGCAAGTGAAGCCCTCTGTGTTCCGTGCTTCAACCCATTGCAAAACCTCTTCCTTGGCTAGCCAAGCATTCTTTACATCGCCTGTGCTGTGGTTTTTAGCTGTTAAGTGATACCGCTCACGCGACCCTAGAAGAGCTAAATGAAACAAAACGTGCTCTGCTGTTACACTATTTTTCTTTTGGGTTTGCCCATCCCCCTCCATTTTCTAAGCCTCCTTTGAAAGCAGCTTTTCGAGTTCGATGTTGAGCTTCAGAAGGGCGATCAACTCGTCTTGTTTGACTGTTTCTGGGAAAGCGATTAGAACCTTGGAGCCATACATTATGTAGAGGCTTTTCACGCCTTCAGCCTTCAAAGAATCTGCAAACTTTTTCGGCAGCGTCAACGAATGCTGCAGGTAACGCCTATTCTTAACCGTGCTTATGATCTGGCGTTCTTCAACTTTTGGAACTTGCACGCTACTGTTCACCTAATAGATAAATAGTGAAGTCAGCAAGCTAGGCTGAACCTTCAGCGGGACACGACGGATCTCACGGACAACCCCTTCAGGCAACATCACAACC
>JBNASL010000070.1:0-7047 GCA_049717905.1 Candidatus Bathyarchaeales archaeon
CTGGCGTTGCAGCTCCATGTAGGGAAATTCAAGCAGACCCCGAGAAGTCTTTTGAGCTTACAAACCGCTGGAACTATGTGGCAGTTGTTTCGGATGGCACGCGTGTTTTAGGCTTAGGCGACATAGGCCCTGAAGCAGCAATGCCCGTCATGGAGGGAAAAGCTCTTTTGTTCAAATATCTAGGTGGTGTTGACGCTTTCCCTATATGCCTAAAAACCAAAGACCCAGAGGAAATAGTCCGTGTATGTGAGCTTATCGAACCTTCATTTGGCGGGATAAACCTTGAAGACATTGAAAAGCCAAAGTGCTTTTATGTTTTGGAGAAAGCCCGTGAACGCTTGCAGATTCCAGTTTGGCATGATGATCAGCAGGGAACCGCCACAGTGATTTTGGCTGGGTTGATAAACGCCTTCAAGTTGGTTGGCAAAAACCCCAGAGAAAGCCTCATAACCCTAATAGGAGCGGGAGCAGCCAACATCCGAACAGCGTATGTTCTGATTAGATGGGGTATAAAGCCTGGCAACATAATAATGGTGGACACGAAGGGCATAGTTCACAATTCAAGAAAAGACATAACCCGAGAGGAAGACCCGTGGAAATATGAGTTGGCCCAGGTGACAAACGTTGAAGGTAGAACAGGCGGCATGCCGGAAGCCTTCAAGGGCGTAGACGCGGTAGTTGCAGCCTCCAAGCCTGGTCCAGACACAATAAAGAAGGAGTGGGTAGCCGCCATGGCAGATGACGCGATTGTCTTTGCATGTGCAAATCCCATCCCAGAAATATGGCCTTGGGACGCCAAGGAAGCTGGAGCCCGCATAGTGGCTACTGGAAGAAGCGACTTTACAAACCAAGTTAACAACAGCCTAGGGTTTCCAGCCATATTCCGCGGCGTCTTAGACGTTAAGGCAAAAACAGTTACAGACGACATGTGTATAGCCGCTGCAGAGGAACTTGCAAAGTTCGCTGAAGAAAGAGGCATAGCTGAGGACGACATTTTGCCAAGAATGGAGGAGTGGGAAGTCTACCCACGCGAAGCAGTGGCATGCGCCCTAAAATCCATAGAACAAGGCGTTGCAAGAGTAAAGCTGAGTAGAAAAGAATTGCATGAGAGGGCGGTGGCAATTATAAAAAATGCTAGAGAAAGCCTTAGGCTTCTGATGAGAGAGGGAATAATAAGGAAAACGCCAAAAGAGGAGGAAATACTTAAAGGAACAAAGCCTAGATAATTTTTTCCGTTATATTTTGGAAAATGTAGAAAATTATTTAAGCTGTTTTCATGAAAATAGATGGCTAGGAGAAAAGCAATATGCGTTCAGACTATGCGTTATACACGGTGGCTATAATCTTTTTCATATTGACTGGCATAACGCTTGCTTACCAAGTGGAATCTCAAGAACTATGGATAATCTCAACATTTGTTTTAGGGCTCTTCTTCATCGGACTAGGATATTCTCAGAGACCAAGAGCTCAAGCGAAAACTGTGACGGTAGAAGCGCCCCTGCCCCCAACGCCAGCCGTACAAGAGCCAGCTGCGGTTGAAGCTCAAGCTGTTCAGGAAACTGTTGAACAGCCTACTGCAACAGTGAAAGGGTTGACGGAAGTAAAGGGCATAGGTGAAAAGCGGGCGGAGCAACTTAAAGGTGTAGGCATAAACTCGGTTGAAGACCTGGCTAAAGCCTCTGCAGACGATTTAGCCGCTAAACTTAAGGTTTCCCCAAAAATCACCAAAGTTTGGATAGAAAACGCAAAAAAGCTTGCTGAAAAATCTTGAGGAAGCTTTAAGGAGACTCGTTACAAGTTCAAGATTCTTACTATATGTCTTCTCTCCAACCTTTTTATAGCATCTAAAAATTCGTTTTTCTTCTTGCCAGATAAATCGAAATTTTGAAGCATGTCGTTTATGGGTATTCCGGGTTTTCCAAGCTTGGCGGTCTCCTTGTGAAGGCGGGTTACTATCAACCGTTCCATTTTTCCGCAGCGCCAAGTGGTATTTCGGATAAGTACAACAATTGCTCTCCCAAACTTCTTTTTTACGCTCTTCTTCTTTTTCCTATCCAAACTGTTCACAATTAATATTGCCAAATTGACGCTTTTAGAGTTTACGTTGAGGGGGAACTATTCTTGAAGTACTTTTTCAAAAAGTATTCCATGAGCGTCTCTATAGTAGTTTTTGAGATTTCCTACTTTTCTGTAGCCGAGTTTCTGGTAAAGGTTTAAGGCTGCAACATTGTCTTCTCTCGCTTCGAGGTAACACGTCTTCACACCTTTACCAGTAAAAATTTTTTCAATTTGCTTTAGAAGCATAGTGCCTATTCCCATTCTCTGGTGGCTTGGGTAAACATCTATTGTTAATATGTGACCCGTCAGTTTTTCTCTTTCATGGAATATCACGCCTATGATGAAGCCTATTATGTTACGGTTGTCTTTTGCGATGAGGCTTATGGAATTGGGGTGGGCTAGCAGATGGGCTATTTGGTGTTTTGTGAAGGCTTCGCTTTTAAAACATTTTTGTTCAATTTCGTAAAGTCTATCTAAATGTCTAAGTGAAGCATCTTGAATTGATATTTTTGCTGGTTCCATCAAGTTGACACTATGGCAATAAGGGGATTTAGGCTTTTTCAGCAGTGTTTATAATTAAGGATCCTTTTATTGTTTTTATTTCAAGCCATTGTTGAACGGCAAACCCTATGAAGAATCTAAGCCAAACGGTTAAAATTCTGGTGAGAATTGTTGCTGTTGCACTTATTTCAAAGGGGACGCCTAACACGTTGTAGAGGGTTGTCATGGTTATTTCTGGCAAGCCAACTTCAAAGGGCACGCCGAGGGGAATGGATTTGATGGCTGAAACTATGGATTGCGTCACAAAGATTATGCTCAAAGAGACTGGGAAACCTAGAGCTAAAAAGACTAGGTAGGATAGGATTAGATAGGATAGCCATGAAAGGCTGGATATGAAAATAGAAGCAACGACAACTTTCGGGGTGCGTCCAAACTGTTTCATAGAGCCATGGAACATTCCAGCAATCTTGACGGCTTCCTCCCTCAGCTTTGTTGGTTTCCACCTTCCCCTACTGACGCGTTCAACGATTTTTATAACCCAGTCGATGATTTTTAAGGTCCACTTTTCTTTAACGCATAAGAGGATAAGCAAGGCTAGGAAAAATATGGTTATGGCGATTAGGAATAGGCTTAAGTCGAAAATTAGGGGGTCTACAAGTCTTTCTGTAAGAAGCATGCCTACGCCTACTACAATGGTTGCAACGCCTACGCTCATGCTTATAAGCCTATGCGCCACAAGGGAAGCTACAACTTGGCCACTTACGCTGTTGCCTTGCTCCCTTGTGATTAAGTATACTCTTGAAATTTCTCCGCTTACAGACTCTGCTGGAATAATTATGTCCATGAAGGTGCCATACCAAACGTAAAGGTAGGCTTTCCAAACTGAAAGCTTCACTTGGAGAAAACTGAGGAGAACACGCCAAGCCATAGCATACAGAAAAGTGTCAACAAGGATTAGGATGGCTGCCAAAAAGTAGATGGGCGGATTTGCCCTTTGAATGGTTGCAATTATTTCAGGTATGTCCACTTGGAATAGGTAGAGGTATATGAGGAAGGCTGCTATGCCTATGGCTGGCAAGAGGACAGCTTTCCATGTGACTTTAGGCTCTACGGAAACCATCAGAGACGCTTCCGCAATGACTCCAAAAGATTCCCGAGCCAAATTATATATTTTTCCAGAAAACACACGCAAAACTGTTTGCCATTTTCATATCTAAATCAAAAAGCTACCAAAAAGCCCTCTTTAGCTAAATGTCTTAGGAATGAAGTTTCAGCATAAATGCCTAGAATCACTTCTCTCTTTATTATGTGGCTTTGCAAATGTGATTTTGCGGCTTCTCTTTATGGTTATGGCTATAGTGGCCACGGTGACAGCGATTATTGCAATAGCTATTATGATTGTAGGTGACGGTAGGGTGGTTTGCGGTGTTTCTGGTGTTTCTTCTTCATCCTGTGTGTGTAGCAGCTTGAACTTGGCGAGTACTTTAGTTTCAGGGTCGTCGACCCTGTTACCTGTGAAAACATACGTATCGTCTGCTGTTTCTATTATGTTTAATGCTCTTAATGCTGGTTGGTTTCCCCCTCTATACTCGACGGTCCATTCAATGTTGCCGTCTGTATCTGTCTTGAAGATTATGGCGCCGGCTGGTGACGCCTCAGTTCTCATTGCTATGACGTAGCCTCCATTGCGGGATTCCACAACTGACTCTATGTGGTCCTCACCGTTTCCCCCAAAGGTTTTATTCCACTGTACGTTGCCCTCAGCATCAACTTTGATGAGCAAGCCAGCCCATCCAGTTTCATGGGAAAAAGTCCACCCTGCCAGCAAATACCGCCCATCAGAGGTTTTGATAATAGCTATGGGGATGTCCGAGGAATTTTTGCCATAGTACTTCTCCCAAATTTTGTTACCCTCTCCATCGGTTTTGATTAGCCAAAAATCCTGATCTGTAGATATACTAAGTATCATGTATCCTCCGTCATCAGCCTCAGCTAGGAAAACACTGCCGCACAGGTATGGGACATTACTGCTTGGGAACTCTCTTCTCCACCGCACATTTCCTTCAGCGTCGGTTTTGATTAGGACCACATAGCCTATTCCACCTCCTACGGGCGTCCACCCAACCTCCGAGTATCCTGCCACCGCATATCCCCCATCCCCAGTCTTCACAACAGACATGGCCACGAAAGGAGCCTCAATCGTTTTTGTGCCATAAGTTCGCTCCCATTCAACATTCCCTTCAGCGTCAACCTTTAAGAGGTTGAAAAGTGTTCCGTTTGGACCTATGAAGTTGGGCCATGGTTTTCCCATTCCAGCAAGGAGAAATCCTCCATCCTCAGTTTGCAACATATCATTAGCAAAGCTTTCAAACTCGGCTTCTGTGCCATACGTCTTCTCCCACTCTATGTTACCATCAGCGTCAAGCTTTAAAAGCCAAAAGCCTCCATCCTTGCCACCAGTGATGGCAAAGCCTCCATCAAAAGTTTGTATAAAAGCTGTAACAAAGCCAGAAGGAAGATCCCTAACCCATAAAGTGTAAGGATTCACTTTAGCAAAGCCAGAGAAACGGAAAACACACGCCACAATAAGCAAAAAAGCTATAACATAAAACAGCACAGCCCGAAAATCCTTCAATATTACCCCATATAAATTAACTAGGAAACTTTTCTCTTAAATATTTTGCATGTGAAGGGGATTAAAGAGGACAGGCTAAACCAAGATTCATGGCCAAGTTATATATTTTATCCAACTCCCTAAAAATATGCATGCATATGCGATTGAAGCAACTGAAGTTTTAAATTGTTAACAACTACAAAGGTATTTAGATGTTACAATGTCCTATATCATGTGCTCGCTGTTGAGGCGATAATGCGCAGCGTAGCCAAACATTTAGGCGAAGACGAAGAAAAATGGGGGTTGGCGGGATTGCTTCACGACATTGACTATGAAAAGACAGAGGCAACACCTGAAAAACACAGCCTAATAGCTGAAGAACTTTTGAAAGGAGCAGTGCCAGAAGAGCTTATAAAAGCCGTAAAAAGCCACAACTTTAAGCATACGGGAGTTAAACCAGAAAACACTATGGAAAAGGCTTTAATTGCATGCGACGCGGTTTCAGGCTTGCTTGTTGCATGTGCCCTAGTAATGCCTTCTAAAAAGTTGGCTGAGGTGAAAACGGAAACGGTTGCAAAGAAGTTTAAGGATAAAGATTTTGCTAGAGGCGCAGACAGAGAAAGAATTCTATTCTGCGAGGAAATTGGAATACCCCGCGATAAATTTTTTGAGATAGCCCTTAACGGACTTAAGAAAATAGCCACAGAAATAGGTTTATAGCGCCTTTAAAATTCAGGTTTAGCCTTTCCAAGCTTCTTATCTAAGCATGCTTTCACAAATCCGTAATATTCTAGGTCTGGCTTTCCAGGACGGCTTTTGAATTCTCCGTGGAACTGGGAAGCAAAAAAGAAGAAATGGTTGGGCAACTCCAAAATTTCCATTCGCCGTTCATCGGGGCTTTTACCTGAAAACACCAGTCCACCCTTCTCAAGCTTCTCAGCATAGTCAAGGTTAACCTCAAATCTGTGGCGGTGACGCTCGTAAATTTCTCCACTCTTATAAAGCATATACGCAATTGTGTTAGGCTTTACCAAGATTTTGTGGGCACCTAAACGCATAGTCGCACCCTTATATTCTATACCGCGCTGCTCAGGCATAAGATCAATCACAGGATAAGGTGTACTCGGGTTTATCTCAGTGCTGTTGGCGCCTTCTAACCCGCAAACGTTTCTGGCAAACTCTATTACGGCAAGCTGAAAACCATAGCAGATTCCAAGAAATGGAACGCCATTTTCCCTTGCAAATTTTATCGCCATTATTTTCCCCTCAGTGCCCCTCGGACCGAACCCGTAGGGAATGAATATCCCATCAAAATCCTTTAGCGTTTGCACCTTGCCAAGGTTTTTCTCAAAAGTTTCAGCCTCAATATAGTTGATGCGGACTCTGGTTTTGCATGCTGCGCCAGCATGACGCAACGCTTCATTCATGCTCACATAACTGTCAGCCAAGCCAGCATATTTACCCACCAAAGCAATTTTAACCTCATAGTTGGGGTTCAATATAGCATCCACAAATTTTCTCCACTCGTCAAAATTGGGTTTACGCCCAGAAAAACCAAGCCGCTTGCATACAAATTCGCCCATTCCCTGCTCGTCGAGAATAAGCGGAACCTGATAAATCGACTCAACATTATAAGAGCAGAAAACAGCGTTTTCAGGGATTGTGCCGAATAAGGCGATCTTTTTTAAGGTTTCAGAGTCTATCATTTCCGAGCACCGTGCCACTATTACGTCTGGCTGAATACCGATACGCCTTAACTCGTTGACGCTGTGCTGCAAAGGCTTCGTCTTCATCTCCTTTGTAACATCTAAAATCGGAACTAAAGCAACATGCACATACAAAGTGTTTTCATACCCCTCTTCTAAACGCATTTG
>JBNASL010000071.1:0-6970 GCA_049717905.1 Candidatus Bathyarchaeales archaeon
TGCTTTCGGAAACCGCCTTATGGTTTTCCGCCTTCCTAGTCGGCATATGCACAGTCGGCGTTTTGATGATAGTTCTGGCAATACCAGTGGAGTTGCCGCAAACATGGCCCCTCGTGGGAAGCGCCGTTGGGCTGATAACATCCTTTGGCAATCTAGGCTCTTTCTTTATGCCGACGCTTGTGGGATATCTGCGAGATGTAACAGGCTCCTTCTTTTTGGGAGTGCTTTTGTTATCCTTTTTAGGCGGATCCATGTTAATTCTAGGCTTACCTCTAACTGAGACTGGAAGGAAAAGGCTGAAAGGCGCAGCCTTAAAACTAGGCTAGTCGCGAATAGGCTGCTTTATAAAATAGCATTTATTTAGGATAGGGTTTATTAATTGGATGGCGGTTTGGCTTGTTGCCCGGTTAGGAGATGCCCTTTATGTCTATTCGTCAACCTATTGTGTGTGTTCTCGGCCATGTGGATACTGGTAAGACTCTTCTTTTAGACAAAATCCGCAAAACCAGTGTTCAAGCCCGCGAGGCTGGGGGTATTACGCAGCACATTGGCGCCAGCTTTTTCCCCGTTGAAACCCTGAAGCAGATGGTTGGTCCGCTGCTTTCAGCTATGAAAGGAGAAATTGAAATTCCTGGGCTGCTTGTTGTCGACACTCCGGGGCATGAGGCTTTCACTAATCTCCGCAAGCGTGGCGGCAGCGTTGCCGACATAGCCATCCTCGTTATTGACGTGTTGAGGGGATTTGAGGCTCAAACCTACGAATGTGTTGATATTTTGAAAGCGCGTAAAACCCCTTTTCTTGTAGCTGCGAATAAAATAGACCGGATTCCCGGGTGGAATTCTTATCCGGACACGCCTTTTTTGAAGGCTTACCAGCTTCAAGACAAATATGTCCAGGAAGATTTGGATAACCGTCTCTACGAGATTATTGGAACTTTTTCCCGTTTAGGTTTTAGGGCGGACCGTTTCGACCGCATAAAAGATTTCACGCGAACAGTGGCTATTGTGCCCACAAGCGCCAAAACAGGCGAAGGCATAACAGAGCTTTTAGCTGTTCTCGTTGGTTTAGCGCAGCAGTATTTGAAGAAGCGTTTGCAGACAACCGTTGGACCTGCTAAAGGCACCGTTTTAGAAGTCCGAGAAGAGCCAGGTTTAGGTTTGACGTTAAACACCATAATTTATGATGGGACTTTGCGGAAAGACGATTTGATTGTTGTGGGCGGCAAGGAAAAGCCCATTCTTACGCGTGTAAGGGCTATTTTGGTTCCTAAACCCTTAGACGAGATTAGGGATCCCAGGGACAAGTTCTCTTCTGTTGAGGCTGTTTCTGCCGCGGCTGGAGTCAAAATTGTTGCGCCTGAACTTGAGGGGGCTTTGGCTGGGGCGCCGCTTTACGCTGTTCCAGCTGATGAGTCGCCTGACAAGTATGTGGGGCTTGTAATGGAAGAGATTGAGCGCATCCGCATCGCTACAGATGTAAATGGGGTTGTTTTGAAGGCGGACACGCTTGGCTCTTTGGAGGCTATTGCTGAAAACCTAAAGCGTAATAATGTGCCTGTGCGGCTGGCGGATGTGGGTGATGTTTCAAAGCGGGATATAACCGAGGCGGCTGTTGTCAAAGAGCATGAGCCATTATACGGGGTTATCTTGGCTTTTAACGTTAAAGTTCTGCCAGACGCTGAAGAAGAAGCGAAAAATAAAGGTGTTCAAGTTTTTAAAGAGAAAATAATTTACCGTTTAATAGAAAATTATATTAATTGGCTTAAAGCTGAACGGGAAGCCAAGATTGAGCAGGAATTTGCTTTTCTAGTTAAACCAGCGAAGATTCGCATATTGGAAGGCTACGTTTTTAGAAGAGCCAAACCAGCCATAGTAGGAGTAGAAATACTGGCTGGAAAAATAAAGCCTAAACTCGCTTTGATAAGGGCTGAGGACGGCGAAGAAATAGGCGAAATCCAACAAATCCAAGATAAGGGGCAAGCCATATCAGAGGCTAAACAGGGAATGCAGGTAGCCATAAGCCTAGACAAGCCCATGGTTGGAAGACACATATTCGAGAAGGATGTGCTCTACGTGAAAGTGCCAGAACCACACGCCAAAGCCCTGCTAAAAAACTTCATGGACAAGCTCACTCCAGAAGAACATGAAATCCTAAACGAATACGTAAACATGATGCGAAAGAAAACACCCTTCTGGGCATTTTAACACATTAAGAGTTTATAACTGCTCTCTTATAGCCTTCCAACACAAACCAAAATAAGGCAGGTATCCTCTTAAAGAATATTATGTTCCGCATTGCTTGTGTAAAATTGGGGGTTTCAAGGGGTGAGTGGGCTTAAGCATATAGGCATTGTCGGTGTCAGTTCTCCTGGTGCAGCTTTATGCTATCAGACTATATGCACTGAAAGTGAGAAATTTCTTGGCGAACGATACGCTCATCCAGAGGTCAGTATGCATGCTTTTTCCTTCAGTAGCTACATGAAGCGTATAGAATGCGGTGACTGGGATGGCGTTGCCGAGCTTATGTTGGCTTCGGCTGAAAAGCTTTCAAAAGTCGGCGCACACTTTGTTATTTGTCCCGACAACACTGTGCACCGGGCCTTCGACAAGGTTGCCGAGAAATCGCCTGTGCCGTGGCTTCACATAGCTGAGGAAGTTGCCAAAGAAGCAAAACGGCGCGGTTTTGAGAGGTTGGCCGTTCTTGGAACCCGTTTTCTAATGGAGTCAGAGGTTTACCCGTCAAAGCTTAGATTTTATGGGATAGGGTGGGCTGTCCCAGAAGCAGATCAACGTGAAGTGGTCAACGAGATAATATTCGATGAACTCGTTTACGGTGTTATCAAGCCTAACTCCAGAGAAAAACTGGTAAACATCATAAGGGGTTTAGCTGAAAGGGAAGGCTGCGATGCTGTTGTTTTAGGATGCACTGAGCTGCCGCTAATCCTCAATGGCGAGAATTCTCCAATACCAGTGCTAGATTCAACGCGCATCTTGGCAAGAGCCGCTGTCAAAAAAGCTGTAGAGTAAAACCAGCATATTATTAGGGCAATTTTAGTTTCCTATGAGGGCGTTTTAAAAGTTGTTGTTCAGAAAACACTTATAAATAACAACAAAATTTCTCCAAAAGGACGCATAGGGCTGGAAAATTCTGGCGAAACAAATGGTTTATCGCTTTACTTGCTATTGGCCTCGTGGTTTCCTTAACTTTGGCAGCTATTAGAGTAGACTACGGCAAAAGGGAGGATGAAGTCCTTAACTACTTTTCTAAACAGGAAGGAATGCCTGAAACGTTTTCGAAACTTGAAGAACTTACCCCTCAAGGCGCAGTTGTGTTGTGCTGGTGGGATTATGGCAGGGCAGTGCGCGAATGGAGCCACCGAGAGGTTATAGAGGCCTATCCTTCAAGAGATATATGGTACACTCTAGGCGTAAGCAGAGATCCATTGCACAGCTTGGAGGCTCAAATCTTCGGAAAATGGGGTTCACCGGAAAAAATTCGCGACATAGCGAGGATGTTTATGCTTCCAGAAGAACAGTCTTTAAAGTTGATGAAACACTACGGCGTGTCACACGTTTTAGTCTTCACTCCGGATGAACTGCAAAAGTTCTATTGGATAGCCCACATCGCTGGCTACAACGCCACAGACTACCTAACCAAAAACAACGGCGTTTACCAGCCCACAGCGCTTGGTTCTCAAACAACACTTTTACGCCTCATATTCGACGATATGCTGCACCATGTCCATTTCACTAAACTTTACGATAACGGCAAAGGCAAAATATACCAAGTAAACTATCCCTACCCTTAAAACATTGACATTGATTGGGCAGTCAACAAGATCTGCCGAATGACAAGTCGAATAGTCGATTATGATAGTAGATGTATGTTTCCTATGCGGATGTTTTTTAGATGTTTTTGAGCGGCCTTTTGGCATTCATGGGCTTGTTTTCGGCTTGTTGTTGGCAAATCGTTCATTACATAGCATGGATAGAAAGCCAAAAGCGTGTAAGGTATTTCTGGGCTTATTTGACTTATGAACTGGGCTATGCCTTCAACCTCTTCAGCGTCCACATAACCTGGCACAAGCAGCGTGCTCGCTGTTAGCACTGGCAGTTCTCGGCGCTTCTCATAATATTTTTCTCCTATTCGGCGGAAGTTTTCTAGGGCTGGCTTATTTGAGACTCCGCATAAAGCAATGTTTAGTCCTTCGTTCCATACTTTCAAATCAAATTTTATGTTTCCTCCGCTTTCTAAGGCGTATTCCGCAGCCTTTTCCGCAAGCTGCGGGTTCATGTAGCCGTTAGTCTCCCAGCACACGCGCATGATGCGTTTTTCTTCTTTGGCTTTTTCTATGGCTATTCGGCTAGTCTCCAGCGAATGCGGCATTTGAGGCGATGGGTCTCCTCCAAAAAAGCATATGCACGAAACCTGCTTGTCTAGGGCTTTCTGGGCTAGGGCTTCAGCGCTCATCACTGGCTTATGCTTTGCTGAGAGGTTGCGGTAATGCCAGTTCTGGCAGAAGAGACAGTCGTAGCTGCAGGCGCCATAAAAAACCGCCAAATTATAATAGCCATATTCTGCCTCGGGCTTGTAGGCGTATTTTGGATAGCCGCTTCCAGTGCAGCCGGGACAAAACCACCAGCTTACGCAGTTGGTTGGCAAACCATCATAATACCATTCTAGAATGCCTTTTTCCGCTGTGCCGCCGAAACGAACCAGACGCCCATCCACGTTCAAGACAAGCCCACAGAAACCACTTTTGCCCACGCCTATAACGCAGTTGTTAGCGCAAACGCCGCAGGGTATTCCATTAGCCTCTCTAGGCGGTTCAGATGGCAAGCCATAAACCGCCCGACTTTTCGCATGCACTTCTCGCGTGATTGCAAGGGCTTCTTCTGGCTTTTCTCTTATACATTTTAGGCAGACGCCTAGGCTTTCAGAGATAAGGTGCGATTTTTCACCGCAGACCCGACATTTTCCCATAACAAACTCAAATGTAAAAGCATTTTCAAGCCTAAAAATCTATAGAGGGTCTTCCAATTTAGCAAACCTTGGCTTGATAAAATTGACCCGAAAACCTAGAGATAGACTAGCCTATTGCAATCGAAAACATCCAAAAAGTTTTTAGCCTCCGCCCACAGGCGGCAGAATCGCCAAAACATCCCCATCAGCGAGTTCTGTTTTCAACCCCTTCAAGGTTGAGGCGCTTCTCCCGTTTATGAGAAACTGGAGAAAACCCTTAACCTCGCCTGTTCTGCTATCATAAACATATTCAGTGAAAACTTTCCCATAACGCTCAGCAAGCTTTCCAAGCACTTTTTCCACAGTCACCACTTCGCCTTGGGAAAACTCTAAGGCTTCTTCCCGTTTTCCAGTAACTTCCCGCAAAGTTGTGAAGAAACGCACCGAAACCTTCAAGGCATCGTTCACCAACACAATGAAAACGCAAGCCAAAATTTAAACAGTTATGCAAACGCGAAAACATTTTAAACGTAAAAGCCTTTTAATGCGAAAGCCCATTTCCTAAAGAGTGGTGCATGTTGGATCCGCTAACACTTTTGGCTATCGCGTTCGGGCTTGCCATGGACGCCTTCAGCGTTTCCGTTGCCTCTGGAACCACTGTTAGGGGCAACAGCAGGAACGAAGCGTTTAAAATGGCTTTCTCCTTCGGAGCATTCCAAGCTTTTATGCCTCTGCTAGGCTGGCTTGCCGGCATAGAAATGTTAGATTTCATATCTGGAGTTGACCACTGGCTTGCTTTTACTCTTCTGCTTCTTGTCGGCTGCAAAATGATCTACGAATCCACAAAGCCAGAAACTCATGTGAAAAATGAAAACCTAGGTTTTTGCACTCTTTTGATCCTTTCAGTTGCTACAAGCATAGACGCCTTGGCAGTAGGCTTAAGCTTCGCCTTTCTAAAAGTCTCCATAATCAACCCTATAATAGTTATAGGCGCAGTAACTTTTACACTGTCATTTTTAGGCGCCACACTTGGCGGCAGAATCAAAAGCCTTTCGCCAAACAAAATAGGAATTGTCGGTGGTATCATTCTGATAGGTATAGGCTTTAAAATACTGTTAGAGCACTTAGCCTAAAACGCCATACATGTAGGCAAAGAAAATTTCAGCCGACCGTCCAGAACACTCACAGCATATTCCACGCATTTTTTCAACCCGCACTTCTGCAAACGCGTTCCCAGCCATCTTCGCAACTTCCTCAAGCTTAAAACCAAGATGAACGTCGCCCATCTCTGTCTTAAACTCTTCAAAACCATGCTCGCACAAGTCAACAATTATGGCTTTTCCATCCTCCCTAAGAACCTTTCTTATGCTTTTGAAAACTTTCTCTGGCTTAACACTGTGGTGAAGCATCAAAGTGGAAAAGACCGCATCAAACTTATAGGGAATATCAAAATATCTTCTGGCCTCTTTAAGGCTGCCTTCAAGATTTTCAGCTAAGCCAATAAAGGGCTGCACATCAGCGCCTTTCTCCACCAAAGAAAGCAGCATTGCCGAGGTCATGTCCATGGCATAAAAGGAAACCTTTGGAAGCCTAGTGCGCACTTTTTCAGCTATCTTTACAGTGAAAAATCCTGAACCCGCCCCCACATCAAGCACCTTTGCATCTGTCGGAAGCTGTGGTGAAGCAAACAAAAATTCGACAATCCTATCCACTATTTTGTCTAGGCTTTCCTCCCCAAAATAGCTGATGAGAATTTCGTCTCTTCGCGCAGCTTCTTTCAAACTGAAATGCTCCACTTCCCTCGCAAGAAACTCTGGATCAAGTGCACCCAACTTCTCGAAAAGCATGCTGAGATCTAGATTCTTTAAATATTTTTCAAAATCTTTTTGCATTTCAGCCACTAACCCTCGCCTTGCCATAATTTTACGTTTCCCATTCTTTAAAGTTTCACCTTTCAAAATTAAGGATAACAAAAGATAAACGACTGCATCATAACTGTTTCAAAAC
>JBNASL010000072.1:0-6827 GCA_049717905.1 Candidatus Bathyarchaeales archaeon
CGGGATTTTATGGTTTTTTCAATTAAGGCGCCAAGCGTTGAAGTGGGCATTTCTGGGCGGATGGCGTCTATCGCCGTTTTTAGGGCTTGTTCCGCCGCGTTTACGAGGTCCCTGTATTCTTGGTTAAAGCATAAGGTTACCGCTGTGTCTGTCACGTAGCCGTCCACATGAGCCCCTATGTCCACTTTCACCAGCGAGCCTTCTGGAATTGTCTTGCTGTCGCCGGGGGGAGAGGTGTAATGGGCTGCTACTTCATTTACTGAAACATTACATGGAAAAGCAGGTTTTCCACCCTTTTCCATTATCAGCTTTTCCGCTTTTTCACAGATCTCAATTATAGGCATGTTTTCGCGGACAAAGCTTTTGAGTTCTTCACGAGTTTCGCGGAGAATCCTCCCAGACAAACGAAGCTTTTTATAGGCTTCCTCATCAAAACTGTCCAACTTTCGTCCACTCTAAACCTTTAACCTTATCAACTATTTCATTAATAGTTTAAAAAGGTTGATTAATGGGAGGCGAGATAAATGGCGAAAATAACGTGGTTTGGGCATGCTGCCTTCAAAATTGAAATTGCAGGCAAAACTGTTTTAATCGACCCTTGGCTTGACGGAAATCCCATCTCTCCTGTAAAGGCTTCGGAAATTGATAAAGCTGATATTGTTTATGTTACCCACGACCACGGCGACCACCTAGGCGAAGCCTTCCAAATTTGCAAAAGAACCAACGCAGTTTTCGCGGCAACCTTTGAACTGGGAAATTATGCTGAAGAGAATGGTGTTGAAAATGTTGTTGGGTTAAACATTGGTGGAAGCGTTGAAATTAAAGGGGTAAAGCTGCATGTTGTTCAAGCCTTTCACACTTCTTCACGGGGTGCACCTACAGGAGTAATCGTTGAAGGTGAAGGTAAGACTGTGTACCATGCTGGAGACACTGGACTTTTTGGGGACATGCGTCTTTTCGGAGAACTCTACAACCTTGATATGGCTTTAATCCCAATTGGAGGCTATTACACCATGGGAGCTTTGGAGGCTGCCGAAGCGGTTAAAATGCTTAAGCCTAAGACTGTTATTCCAATGCATTACAAGACTTTACCAGTTTTGGCGCAGTCCGCCGCTGAGTTTACAGAAAAAGTTAGGGAAAAAACTCCCCAAGTGAAGATTGTGGTTTTAAACCCTAAAGAAAGCTACCAGTTTTAGATGCTTTTTCGCTTAAATTTTTGGCGTTAAAATCTTCGGTTGGAGGGTTGCAAACTCGTCTCCGCCTAGGTGAAAAATCATCTTCGCCCTTTCAAGGTTATATTTATCTCCGGCGATGGCGTCTTTGTTTGCGTAGGCTTCTACAATTTCGCCGACGAAAACTGTGTGGTCGCCGGTGACAAATTGAGTGTTAAGCTTGCACTCCAAATGAGCCACGCACTCCTTTATTATCGGAGGCTTAACTTTTCTGGCTGGCAAAGGCGTTAATCCTGCCTCTTTAAACTTGTCGCGGTTTTTCCCGCTGACTCTGCCGCAGAAAAGCGTCTCTTTAAGGATGTCTATGGTTGGAATGTTTATTACAAAATCTTTTGTCTCTTCAATGAGCGTGTGGGAATGCTTTCTATTGCCGATGCTTACAGCAACTAGAGGCGGACTTATAGATGTAGGCATGGCCCATGCCAAAGTTATTATGTTGGGGTTTCCAGCTTTGCCAACACATGAAACGAGCACTGTGTGCATGGGATGCAAAAGCCTGTAGGCGGCTGAAAGGCTAACACCAACTTTTTCCTTGGCGCTCATAACTTCAACGCCTCATGCGCGTTTTCTCCATAGAAATGTAACTGTTTAAATAGTTTTCCAAAAAGCTTAAACATGACTTATCCAAGTTTGTATTTTGGGCAGATGGGTTGGACTGGCATTAACCTTCCCAGAGCATTGCTGGTTTTATATAGCAGACATGCTTAAACTTAAAAGCTGTTTTAAGCGTATATTTCCCTTCAAATTTGGTGGAGGAAATCGCGCAGTTGCAGCTTGAAACTGACAAAAAAACGGTTCTAGACCCTTTTGGAACAAGTATAGTTGCAGACTATGAAAGGTTGTATAAGGAGTTTGGAATTGAACCCTTTCAGCCTCTGCTCCCAAAAGTGCCTAATCCTTCGGTTTACATGAGACGCGGTATAGTTTTCGGACACCGCGATTTTGACAAGGTGCTGGACGCCATGGTGAAAGGCGAGGCTTTTGCCGTTTTAAGCGGCATAAAACCCACAGGCGAGTTCCACCTAGGCACTCTAATGACTGCCAAGGAGATAATTTATTTTCAGCAGCACGGCGCCCAAACCTTCTACTGCATAGCCGACATAGAAGCCTACGAGGACAACAAGATTCCCTTTGAAAAAAGCGAGAAAATAGCCGTAGACAATGTTGCAGACCTTCTTGCTTTGGGTTTTGACCCTAATAAAGGGTACATTTACCGCCAGTCGAAAGAGAACCGCGTTAAAGATTTAGCCATAATCTTCGGAAGAGCCGTTACTTTGGCAACTATGAAGGCGATTTACGGAGAACGCAACATTGGGCTTTATTTGGCAGCGCTTGTACAAGCTGGAGACATCCTTCTACCTCAGCTTGAAGATTTCGGCGGGCCAAAACCAACAGTTATACCAGTGGGCGTAGACCAAGATCCTCATATCCGTTTTACAAGGGATATTGCCCAAATTTTCCAGAAAAAGTATGGGTTTATTCCGCCGTCATCCACCTATCACAAGCTTATGAAGGGACTGGATGGTTCGTCGAAAATGAGCAAACGCCTCATGAACTACTTCACCTTGCATGACAAGCCTGAAACCATCGCTAAGAGAATTTCGGATGCTTTCACTGGCGGAAGAGCAACAATAAAGGAGCAACGCGAGTTGGGCGGGGTCCCGGAAATATGTCCAGTATACGAAATATGCATGTTTCACTTCGTGGAAGACGACGATGCGATAATAAGGACTTATCATGACTGTAAAACTGGAAAACTCCTATGTGGAGAACACAAAAAACAAACAATAGACATTGTCTTAAAATTTGTTGAGGAACACCAGCGTAAGAAACGAAAATTCATGGATAAGGCACAGCAAATTCTTCAAACAAAATACCGATGTACCTAAAACTGCAGGGAAAATCCAATTTAGCCTCTATTTTGTCATGTAAAAACCTTTTATTTTGGTGTGGATATACCCCTCTCGGGGACGCTGTATGAGTGAGACCATGTTGTATGTTTCTAAAATTAAGGATGGCACAGTCATCGACCATATCACTGGCGGACACGCTCTTGACGTTGTTAAGATTTTGGGTATAACTGGAAAGGAGAAGCGTATAATTACTATTGCGATTAATGTGCCGAGTAAAAGGTTTAGGGTTAAAGATATAGTGAAGATTGAGGGCAGAGAGTTGAACCCTCAAGAGGTGCATAAAATTGCTTTGTTGGCGCCGCATGCGACCATAAACATTATTCGAAATTATAATGTTGTAGAAAAACAGAGGGTTAAACTGCCAAGCGTTATTGAAAACATAATTAAATGCACTAATCCTGCGTGTGTGAGCAACAGCAACGAGCCCGTGAAAGCTAAATTTTACGTTAAAAGTGAGGAGCCGCTTCTGCTTAAATGTCATTACTGCGGTTACATTGTGGAGAAAGGGGATGTGCTTAAGCAGTTTTAGCCCTTTTCCTATTCGAAATTTTGCATAATGTTTATATCGTAAGATTTGCTACTCAGAATTAGATATGTCAATAAAAAGACATATTGAATATGTGTAGAACATAAATACATATGGTGAAAGCATGATAGAAATAATTGCATCCATAATATGGGCGGGGTTCGCAACTTATGCAATATGGTATTTTACAGTTGCAAAACACTACGCCCCACTCACGTTGGACGAGGCAAAAATTTTGTGGAAAATCCACAAGCAAACCACCAACTGCAACTCAAAAATGTGGAGAGAAATACGTCGCGGGAAAAAAATAGTAGGTTTTGAATGTGAATGTGGATACAAACACATACAGAAACGCCCTATAAGGGCAAACAAGCCATCCCCAACAGTTAACACCCAACTTTCAATAATCCGCGAACTACACAAAGCGTAAATCCGCCAATAAAGCATTAAAAAGGTAAAAGTCCCTCAACACGCCCTAAATAAAAGCGCATGCTGTATTCGTCTATCCTCCATAATTTTAAGACATGTTTTTAGGCATTGGACAATAGCCCATGCAAGTGTGAAATGTCCAATTTTACAAAACTTTCACCTCATCAAACCTAAAATACAACTGTGTAAACGAATAAATCCAACGAAAATAAACTGCTCTTTGAACGGTGCAAGATATGGATGTGTTTGAGGCTATAAAAACACGTAGATCCGTCAGAAAATATAAGCCTAATCCTGTTGAAGAGGAAAAGGTGCAGGCTGTTTTGGAGGCTGCGCGGTGGGCTCCGTCATGGGCTAACACCCAATGTTGGGAGTTCATAGTGGTTACAAGCCCTGAAACCAAAATAAGGCTTGCCGAAACGCTAACTTCTTGGAATCGCGCATTCGACGCCGTTAGAAATGCTCCAATAGTCATAGTTGCATGTGCAAAGCTTGGGCTTTCAGGGTTTTGGAAAGGGAAACCCGAGGCTGGTAAGGAAAATTTTTACATGTTTGATGTGGCCTTAGCTCTTCAAAACCTTACTCTTGCAGCGCACAGCCTTGGCCTAGGCACACTTCATGTGGGCGCCTTTGACATGGAGAAAGCTGCCGAAATTCTCGGGGTTCCCGCTGGAGTCAGCGTAATAGCGCTTATACCCTTAGGTTATCCCATGGAAGTTCCTAAAGCTCCAGCTAGAAAGGAGCTTAAAGATTTCGTATATTTTGAAAAATATGGACAGAAAAGCTGAAGCCTTTCGCAAATTTTTGCGAAAATGTCATAAATCAAGTGTATATATAACATAATATGGATGTAAATGTCGTCTGAGAATGAAATTAGTAAAATTTCGAATATATTTGGTGCTATTGGAAATCCTATAAGGCTTAAAATACTCATGCTTGTGAATGAAACTGAAAGGCCATTGCACATAAAGGCGATAGCAAAAATCTTGAAGAAAGATTATGCTGCAGTTTATCGCCACGTAAAAGTTCTCGAAAAAAGCGGGCTTATTAAAATTTACGAGGTTGGACGGTCCCGCGTTCTCTATGCTAAAAACGCGGAGTTGATAAAACAGCTTGTAGAAACAGCTAAAATAATTATGTTAAAATGAAATATCATTTAGCGAAAAATGAAACTTAAATTAGCTAAAATTTATATATAACATATGTGAAAAACATTGCATGCCTCAACATTCATGGCGTAAAATCGGAGTGCGCGAAATCGCAGTTGCCAGCATTTTAGGCGCTCTTTCTGCTATGTTAAAGTTTCAAGCAGGTCCGCCTTTCAGTATTTCTTTTCCGCTCTATCCGAGAATCGCATGGGATTTCGCAGAAATACCCATTTTTATAAGTCTGCTTCTATGCGGGTCTTTATGCGGTATATACACAAGCTCCATCGGTTGTTCAATAATATTCTTGAGGGGAAACATCACCGGCGGAATCTTCAAAATTATAGCTGAATTCGCAACCATAATTGGATACGCAGTATTTAGGCGGAACTTTGCCATAGATGCAAGCAAGGCAACTTTGTCAAGGGTAATTATTATGACCGTTGCAAACTACTATCTGTTACCCTTTTTCTACGGGAAATACGGAACAACCCCTGAAGTTGCAGCAGTTCTGTTGGCACCTATAGCAGTATTCAACGTTACACAAGCATTGATAAACATAATCCCTGCTTATGCGATTTACAAAAAAATAGCTGGCAAAATCTATCCCGCAGAACCGAGAACATAAGAGTTATTAGTTTGGCGGCGGCATTTCTAAGTGCAAATGGTGACCTGCTGAAGTGTCCTTTGAAATCCAAGAATTGCCCGACGTTATAAAAGTAGTTGTTTTATTAAACTTGAAGAAAAAGGAGAAAATGCGTAAAACTCTGCTTAAGAAAAGGCTTGACAGAGTCTGCGCTGGTCGTGTCTGCATTGAAATGAGCGACTTGGAAAAAGCCTTGATGGAAATGGCTTCTGAAGGTTTGATTATGACTGGGGAAGACGCTGTTAGGTTGACCTCTCAAGGTTTAAAGTTGAGTAAAGAATGGGAAAGCTTGCTTTTGAAGAAAGACCCTATAATTGAGGTGGTGGCAGGCTTAGTTGACGGCTCCATAACCGGGCTTGTTGTTGTTCTTTCCGCTTTTATAGCTAGTTTAGCTGTCAAAACAGCTGCTTTTGCCGCCCTTCTAACGTTAACCGCTGTGGCCATAACAAACTTTTCAAGTTTCCTTTTAGGTGGCATAACAGAGGATTTAGCAGATATAATGACCCTTCAAAATTTAATGAAATTTAGCCTCAGCGACATTCCGGATAGAAAGGAAAGAGACAAATCTCTTACTTTGCTTAAAAGTTTGTTCACTTTGCTTCAAAGAGAAGTGAACCGTGCCAACCTATATGCTGCTTTAATCTGCGGCACAACAACTTTCCTGGCAGGAAGCATTCCCATAATAGCTTATCTAGCTTTGCCTGAACCCTTTAACACTGTTATAGCTTTAGGAGTAGTCGGCGCGGTGGTAGGCGTGTTCCTTGTTCGCTACCGTTCTAAGAAAACCCGCGTAAACTGGAGAATAACCTTGCTTGAAACCCTAGTCATAGTTGCCATCGCCACCTTTGCATCGCTTCTGCTCGGCGGAATAGCCTAATGAGCAGTTTGTTAACTTTCTTTAACCGTAAATAAGCGTTTGTGTTCCGCGCGCGCGCG
>JBNASL010000073.1:0-6627 GCA_049717905.1 Candidatus Bathyarchaeales archaeon
CACAAAAATAAGCCTTTCCAAAATTTTACGCCAAAACCTAGCTTTGGAAAAATAATTAAGGGGGTTATTCACCAATTGTAGGCTTAGGAGCGATATAGAAGGTGGAGCTTGAAGGCACGCTTGAAAAAGCTCTATTGAAGGGGTGCCTATGGATGGGCGAAAGCCAAGAAAACTCGGAAGGCGGGCAAGATGAAGCTAGCCAACAGCCTAAACAAAAAAGACGAAAAAATCAAATCTTCACCGCCCAAACCCACCCCCGAAATTTTTTGTCAGATTTTGCTTGGCTGTAAACTCTTAAATTATACTTCCACAAACTCCGCAGAGTTTGCGTTTTCAGTTCTAGAAAACTTCACGGGAGGATCTAACCAGTGACTTTGAACGCTAAAAAGTTCAGTGCAACCTTAAAGCGGTCGTTGATGGCTTACGCATTTAACATATTTGGAATAGTTGCAGGAACAATAATTGCCTATAATACCGGGCTTTTTGAAAAAGCTCCATGGGCGATCGCGATATACCCTCCAATTCTCAGTGCTAGAGGGGTTATAGGCGGCTTATTCTGCGGTCGCTTAAGCACTGCATTACACCTTGGAACAATTCAGCCTCGTTTGCTTGGCAACACTAAAAGCTTCTATTTGCTCTTTCAAGCGATCGTTGTAATGACCTTGGAGACAAGTTTTGTGACGAGTTTTGTCGCAGCATTATTCAGGAGTGTTTACGCTGGCATAACAATGCATGAGCTTCTAAACATAACAGGCATGGTTGTGGCGACGATGGCTTTAGCGTTGATTGCTATCTCCCCATTAACATTAACTGTTTCCTTTCTTTCTTTTAAGCATGGCCTAGATCCAGACATAATTTTATATCCTATAGAATTTACTGTAGCCGACCTTCTTATCACAACAATTTACGTTTCAATGTTAAATCTTTTCTTTGCACATAGTTATTTTTCCAGATATTTTCTAGTTTTAATAAGCTTGGTCTCGGTTTTAACTGCAGCATACTTTTTTGTCAGAAATAGGCGCGAGACTGAATTCGTAAAAACTCTTAAGGAGTCACTTCTAACAATCGTCTTTGTCTCCTTCATAATTAACGTGGCTGGCGCCACCTTAGGCAAGGTTGACGAAACCTTACGCGAAAGACAAGAATTGTATAGTAGTTATCCAGTTTATGTGGTTTACCCAGCTTTAATAGACACGATTGGCGACGTTGGAGCAGTGGTAGGCTCAACAGCCACCACGAAGCTAGCGCTTGGCACACTTAAATCATCCTTTTCCTCGATAAAAAACCATTCAACAGAAATTTCAGGCGCATGGGCAGCCTCTCTAATCATGTATCTGGTCTATTCTATCTTAGCATTAATAATCAGAGGATTCTTAAATCCGCTAAACCTTCTAAAGTTCACAATTCTCCTATTCACAGCCAACATTATCGCTGCATCATTTATCATCATACTCTCATATGCTGTCGCCATCTTAACTTATCAAAAGGGTTTAGATCCAGACAATTTTGAAATTCCCATGGAAAGCTCCTTTGCAGACAGCGTAACAACCATTTCTCTGCTCGCCGCACTGATTTTACTAGTCTTTATTTAAGGAAGACACAAGCCAATTTAGAGCGGTAAAGATAGGTTTAAAATATTTGTTGCTTCAATATTTTGCTTGGAGTGCCCTTAACACTATGCCTAGCTTCGAAAAGATAGAATATAAGCCGATATCTGTTAGAGAGCTCCTGCTAGAGATGAAAAACCTCTCTGAACTTATGATTGATTTGGCTTATTCAGCTGCTCTATTTAACGATAAGGAGCTTGCAGAAGAGGTTTTAGAGCTTGAAAAACGTGTTGACACGTTGGCCTACCTTCTAGATATGGTTACAATGGTGGCTGCCAGAGATGCCGAAGACGCTGAAGCTTTAGTTGGAGTTTCCACGGTGGCTTCAGCGACAGACAAAATTTCAGACGCTGCTGCAGATATAGCAGCAATAGTTACACAGAACATCGGCGTCCATCCTATTGTAAGCGAAATTTTTGAAAGATTATTAAAGCGCCTAATTAAAGTCAAAGTGCATGAAACTTCAGCTCTTGTGGGAAAATGTATAGGCGAACTTAAATTGGCTCCAAGGATGGGCATTGACATACTTGCCGTCTTTCGAAACAAAGACTGGAAAATCAACCCAAAGGAAGATGAGCAAATCAGTGCTGAGGACGTCCTTATCGCTCGCGGAACCCCCTCGGGCTTAAAAGAGTTTAAAGAGATCTGCGAAGGAAAAAAGCGTGAACTGGAGGACTAAACGTGCCTGGAAAGCCAAAGCTGAAATTTGAGAAAATAGTTGAACGATTCGCCGAGCTTAAAGACACTTCAGAGCTTATGATAGACTTAGCCTATTCTTCACTATTACTTAACAACAAAGAGCTAGCTGAAGAAGTCCAAAGACTCGAGGAATACGTTGACAAATTGCACACAGAGTTCGAGTTGCTTGTACTTTCGAGCGGTTTCAAAAAAGAAGAGGCTAAAGGCTTCTTGGGGCTGATAAGGCTAGGTGTTGTAGCAGAAAAAATAGCTGACGCTGCCGCAGAAATAGCTGAAGTAGTTCTAAGAGGCATAGAACCCCACCAAGTATTGAAACTCACTATAGAAGAAGCAGAAGAAACAATTATCTATACGCCCGTAACTGAGAATTCTCCGCTAGTAAATAAGACTTTACGAGAAGCTCGTATTCCAGAGGAAACTGGAATGTGGGTTTTAGCCATAAAAAGAGAAGGCAAATGCATGAGACCTAAGCCTGATTTGAAAATTCAGGTGGGCGACGTTCTGATAGCGTCAGGCTATGCGGAAGGAGCAGAAGACCTTAAAAAATTGGCGGCGTCTTAGTTTTCCTCCATGATATAGCAGGGATACTTATTCTGGATTCATCAACACTATAAACTCAGAATCCAAATTTATATCAAAGGAGGAAACAGCCACGAAAAAGAAGAGAGAAACCACAGAAAACCAGAGTTATACATGTACTAACCCTTCTTGCCGTAGAACTTTCACAAATCCAATAAAAGTTGAAAACGTAAGCTTGAATAACGCTACAATTTACGAGGCATGCCCTTATTGCCTAACAGAAATAACCATGGAAAAAGGCATTTCAATTTCTGAAAAGCAAAAACCGTTGGATGAAAAAGAGATTGAAATATCCGTTAAAACAGATAAGACTGCCCAATCTGCCGTGGAAACAAATGAGTGCAAACACTATTTTGGATATTTAAGTGAGCGAACAAAAAAGGAAGGGCTTCCAGAAGAATGTCTTCTTTGCGGGAAAATAGTGCAATGCATGCTTAAAAATATAGCCCAGTAGGTTGGTTACCTATGATACGCACTTCCTTTTTTAAGCAGGTGATGTGTCCTTAAAATGGATAGGAGATAGCATAGTTGTCAGCGGCAGCCTTACAGAAAAGACCAGCAAGTGTTGTGAGTCCAGTAACTCCGCAGGAAAAGAAGTTGAATGCAGAGACTGTTACCGCTATAGCTACAAGTTTCCTCAAAAGAATTGGAAATAAGGGGGGCTTAAAGCCAAAAAGGGTCGCGTTAGAAGGAGGAACTTACACAGTTGAGGTGGAAATGAAAAAGTTCACTGCTATTGTGCGCATTGACTCGGAAACAAAAGAAATTGCCGAATATGAGATTCAACGAAAAGGAGAAGAAACTTCTTTTACTTTCATCTCTCCAAAAATAATTATGGTAATGTTCAGTATATCCGCAGCCATCTATGTCGCATTGCATTTTGTCTTTAAAATGTTTGGGTTATAGACTGGTTACTTTTCGCCTTTCCCTTTCTTTTCAGGCTTTTCGGGTTTTTTCTCCTCTACAGCTTCTTCGCCAGTTTTTTTCTCCTCTTTCTTTTCCTCTTCCATTTCGCTTGTGATTTCTTCTATGGGTTTTGGCGGAGGTGTTGTTGCCATGGTCCAGCCTATCCACGCGCCAATGGCCATAACGGCTATGAATGCTATGAACACTGGGACTGCTACGATCCAGAATTGAACTGTGTTTGTGTCGTTTGCCAATTTCAGGTCAACCATCCACTGAGGATAGAACAATGTTACCACGTAGAAGATGGCTATTAACAGGCAGACAATGAATATTACTCCACCTATAGACTGATCCTTACTAACCATTCATACATCACCACGCATAAGCCATGTTATCACATTCTCCTTTTAAAGTTTACCATACTTTTGGGTGCAATGCTATATTGTGCCCATCTCCCAGGTCGCCAAGTATTTTTTCTGCTCCTCTGTTAACACGTCTATTTTTATTCCCATAGCTTCAAGCTTTAGCTTAGCAACTGTCTCATCGATTTCCCTTGGCACGGTGTAAACCTTAGGAGGCATTTTTTCAGCTTTTACAAGGTATTGTACGCTTAAGGCTTGATTTGCAAAGGACATGTCCATAACCTCGGATGGATGCCCTTCAGCAGCTGCAAGATTCACAAGTCTTCCCTCGGCTAGAAGGTATAACTTTCTCCCGTCTTTCAGCGCGAATTCTTCCAAGTTGTTTCTCATAGTTTTTCTTGTAACCGCAAGGTCTTCCAGATCTTTTATGCTTATTTCCACATTGAAGTGGCCGCTGTTGGCTAGGATTGCTCCGTCTTTCATTTTCTGCATGTGCTCTTCTCTTATCACGCTTATGTCGCCTGTCGTTGTCACGAAGATGTCGCCTATGGATGCAGCCTCGCGTATGGGCATTACGCGGAACCCATCCATAACGGCTTCAAGGGCTCTTAAAGGGTTAACTTCTGTTATTATTACGTTTGCGCCCATCCCTTTGGCTCTCATAGCTACTCCTCTACCACACCATCCGTAGCCGCATACAACGAAGTTTTTGCCAGCCAAAAGAATGTTTGTGGCTCTCAGGATGCCGTCTATGGTGCTTTGGCCAGTTCCATAACGGTTGTCAAAAAGGTATTTTGTGTAAGCGTCGTTAACGGCTATTATTGCGTATTTAAGGGCTCCCGTCTTTTCCATGGCCCTAAGCCTTAAAACGCCTGTTGTTGTTTCTTCTGTGCCTCCCTTAACATTTGGCAGCACTTCGGTTCTTTTGCTGTGTATCGTGCTTACTAGGTCTGCCCCGTCGTCAAGCGTTACAGTGGGCTTATGGTCTATGGTTCTTTCGATGCACCAGTAGTATTCTTCTGTTGTTTGTCCTCGCCATGCAAAGACGTGTACACCCTTTTCAGCTAGGGCAGCCGCAACATCGTCCTGTGTTGAGAGCGGATTTGAACCGCAAAGAGCGATTTTAGCACCGCCCGCCAGTAAAGCGTCAATCAAAACAGCGGTTTCCTTTGTTACGTGCAAGCATGCGCCAACCGTTACATTTTTTAAAGGTTTTTCTTCGCTGAACCTATTTTTAATCTGATTTAAGACCGGCATGTGCTTTGATGCCCATTCTATTTGTAGAGTTCCTTTAGAGGCTAAACTTTCATCTTTAACTTTGAAATTTTCCACTGAATTCGCTTCCTCCCATGCCAATTTTACTGCTTAACTATTTAATGTTACTCTTAATTCGTTCTAAGAGGCGGTTTTTGGCTTTTTCAGCCGCTTCCCTAATCTTCTCAAGGTCCAATGTTATTAATTTTCTGTTTTCCATAACTATTTCGCCGTTTATTATTACGGTTTCAACATCTGCTGATTTTGCGGCGTAAACCAGATGGCTTACCTCGTTATAAATTGGACAAAGATGCGGCTTTGCAAAGTTGATTATAGCTATGTCTGCTTTTTTGCCAACCTCTATTGAGCCTATTTCCTTTTCCCAAGAAAGCGCTTTCGCACCGTCTAAAGTTGCCATACTCAAGACTTTTTGCGCAGGCATTAACGTTGGGTCTCCGTTCACTCCCTTGTGAAGTATAGCCGCCGTCTTCATCACTTCGAACATGTCTGCTGCGTTGTTCGAGCATGGACTGTCAGTTCCTAGAGAAACCGTCACGCCTCGTTCCAACATTTTGGGAACTGGGCTAATTCCAGAAGCGAGCTTAAGATTTGAAATAGGATTGTGAGAAGCCTTAACCTTTCTACTTTTCATGACGATTATGTCTCTTTCTGTTAAGGCGACACAGTGCGCTGCAATGACATACTCGTCTAAAACGCCTAAAGAGTCCAGATACTCAATTACGCCGCCATTTAACTTTACATTGAAGGCTTTACGAATTTTCTCAAACTCGTCGCTTGTCTCTGCAACATGAATATGCCAAATTATCGGCGTCTTTTTCGAACCATATTTTCGGTTAAGTTCTATGCGCAATTCCTTCAGTTCCTTCATGTACTCGGGGTCAACAGTGTAAGGCGCGTGGGGATCAACACTTACACGAATAAGTCCATTCACTTGATTGTGCCAGTTTTTAGCTAAATCCTCTAAGGCTTTTTGGTCATCCTTTTTTCGCCATGAAAAGCAAACGTGGCCCACAACTCCTCTGAGACCAGCGTCTGCAAAGGCTTTCGCTTCATTTTCTTCCGCTGTATAATGGTACATGGTGTTGACTGTTGTGGTTCCGCCCATAATGGATTCCACCGCCGTTAACAAGGCGCCTAAATAGATGTCGCCAGCAGTCATGTGGCTCTCTATGGGCCATATCCATTTTTCAAGCCATTCT
>JBNASL010000074.1:0-6516 GCA_049717905.1 Candidatus Bathyarchaeales archaeon
GTCATGCGACCTTCTCTGGGACACCTTTGTTTCCGTAACAGTTTTCAAGTCGCGGCTCTTCTGGACTCAGAAAGTGTTTAACCTAGTGTTTATTGTATGCTTTGCCATCCTCGTCTGTTTTGGCTTATGGTTTATCATCTCAGCGTTACTATAAGCGCACAGAGCAGTTCTTAACAAGCGACTTAGATGCTGCTGTAAATTTAAAGTTTAAAAAGGAAATCGGCTAGTGATAAATGGGATACGTGATGAATGAAAACAGTTGCGAATTTCAAGTTGGCAATGCAAAGCTCAGCTTGGTTCAAGGCGACATAACTGAAATGGAAACAGATGCCATAGTAAATGCTGCAAATCCTTCATTGATGGGAGGAGGCGGAGTAGACGGCGCCATTCACAGGAAGGGCGGACCTAAAATTCTCCAAGAATGCAAGCGCATAAGGGCTAAGGAATGGCCTAACGGGCTGCCAACGGGAAAGGCGGTAATAACTACCGGAGGAAACCTAAAAGCAAAATATGTCATACACACGGTTGGTCCAGTTTGGCATGGAGGAAAAAGCGGCGAAGCAGAACTTTTAGCAGAAGCGTATCGCAGTTCATTGAAATTAGCGGCATCTAATGGCTTAAAAACCATAGCTTTTCCATCAATAAGCACAGGCGCATACGGTTATCCGATTGAAAAAGCATGCAGAATTGTCCTTTCAACAGTTAAGGATTTTTTGGAGAAAGAAGATAAACTTGAAGAGGTAATCCTTGTTCTGTTCACTAGGCATGATTTTGAAGTCTATAAGGAAGCGGCAAAAGAGGCCATCTAGCCTTTTCTACTAAATTTAAGCATCAGTATCTGATGTGAACTTTTCCTCCAAGCTCTTCAACAGTAGCCCTTAACCCTTCCAAAGCATTTTTCATCTTGTCATTAACCAAAATTTGCCATCCCTGGTCCGCTTGGAACCTTCACTTCTATAACGCAATAATATTGTTCACCCAACTGGATAACCCGCCCCATCATAAATGCTTTAATTTAATTAAGAAATTAGGCTTGGAACACTTAAATTCTGTGAATTTCAAGTATGGATTATACATATTTTAAAGTCAGATTCTGAATAAACCTAACGTAACCCTATTCAAGCACCTGTGCCCGTTTGAACGCATACCATGATAGAAATAGGAAGGCAAGCGTGTAGGCTGCTGCCACACTTATAGATCTTATTAGAACGAAAGAGAGAGGCTCCGCGTAGAGTTCAGTGTAAAGTTCACTCATTGAAGAAGGTTGTTCAGCCACAGGCAAGTTTATTTTTACATAAGTTACGTTTGCTGAAGGATAAAGGGCATAGTTAACAATGTTAGCTGCAATGGAATCTGTCCCTGTTGATACAGCCAGTCCGTATGGGTTGTCTGAGGCTACCCCTTTTATATAGCCTGTAGCCCCGCTTCCCGGCGCATAGTTCAGAACCCAAGCTTGTTCTGAAAACACTGAAATTATCGATGCGCCTATGGTTAATGCTATGAAGATGCCGAAAGTTCCCAAGGCAGCCATAAGCGAGCTTTTAGAAACAGAGCCTATGGCCAACACTATGGCTATCCAAACGAGCGTGCTTAGAATGCTTCCAAGCAAGGATAGGGGAACCAAGTGGAGGTTGTTCTGAGGTCCGTAAATTAGTGTTCCGCCAATAGTCATGTACAGAAAAAGAACACCGTATGTTAGGAAGAGAGTTATAAAGGCTGCGAAAAGCTTGCCAATGAAAACCATTGTTCTCGAGACGGGTTTAGTTAACAGGGGAACTATTGTGCCGCTCTCAAATTCGCCGGAAATGCTGTTCATTACGGTGACTACAGCAAAAAGAAACATGCCCAGTCCACCGATGCCTATTCCCGAGCTGATAACGTAATTGGGATTTTTGCTTAGCGGTTGACCAATTACATTGCTTAATATAACTGGCAGAATTAAGGAGAGAGTGGCAAGGGCAAAGGCAATTGCAACCATGCCTAGAAACTTTTTCTTTCGAATATTCCATAGAAGCTCATATTTCACTACAGCCCATAAACGGGTTTTCCAGCTTGGCGTTGTTTTTAGGCTCACTCCTTTTTTCCTCCGGGCTGTTGTGCGATTAGCTGCATAAAGGCTTCCTCAAGGGTTTGTCCCTTCAAACTCATGGAAACTATGACTCCTCCAGCTTTTGTTATTTCCTGCGAAACTTGCGCCCTAACGTCATCACGCGTTTTCAATTCAATGCTAAGGATGTTGCCTTCTTGGGAAACATCAGAAACGAATGGCAACCTCCCCAAGGCTTCAATAATCGCGTCTGAGGGCTTTGCAACTTCCACTTGAAGCACAGTTTGACCAGAAAGCCTACTAGAAACGTTATGGAGAGTGTCGGAGATTAAGGATACCCCTTTATGAATTATTGTGACGTGGCTGCAGATTTGTTCAACCTCAAACAACAAATGCGAAGAGAGAAAAACAGTCATGCTTTCTTTAGCTATTTCTTTTACCAGTTCCCTTACCTCAACCATTCCCACTGGGTCTAAGCCTAGGCTTGGCTCGTCCAAAATAACCAGTTCAGGCTCGTTAAGTAGGGCTTGCGCGATGCCTAAGCGCTGCTGCATGCCTTTGCTATATTTCCCAATAAGGTCTTTTTCTCTGCCTTTAAGCCCAACCATCTCCAAAAGCTTGGGTATACGCTCCTTAAGCTGCTGTGGGCTCATATCATACATTCTGCCATAAATGTCAAGAAGCTCCCAGCCCTTCAAGTGTTTTGGAAATTTTGGCAGTTCAGGCATATACCCTATCCTTAACCGGATATCTGGCATGTCCCCGTGCACTTCTTGTCCGAGAATTTTAACAGTGCCTTCATCGGCTCTTAGCAAGCCTACTAAAACTTTTATGGTTGTTGTTTTTCCAGCGCCGTTAGGGCCGAGAAATCCGTGAATGGTGTTCTTTTCAACTTTAAGGTTCAGCATGTTCACGGCGGTTAACGAGCCGTATCTTTTTGTTAAGCCAACCGTTTCTATTGCTAAATCTGTCAAGAAGCATCCATCCCTGTTACTCCATTCTACGTAAAAGTTCTTCAGCATTACTTAAGGCTAGCTTGTAGGCTATATAAGTTATTGTAAAGGCGATGGCTCCGCTTATGGGCAGAGCCACGTAAGGATAGTAGCTTGGCAGAAGTGAAGGCATCATAAAAGTAGATTGGAGTATGCGTTGGAAACCGTAAGGAATCATCGGCGCAATTATCCCTAGCCCTGTCACAGCGCAGACAGCCATGTTAATAAAGCTCCAAAGTGGCCTTATCATTCTGGGCCTTGGAAGTTCTTGGAAGTCGGCACCTTTTATTCCGCAGACAAGGGAAACCATGCCTATGGCGAACGCCAGAAAAACAGATTCTAAAGCGCCTATAATTATAGCCCTAATTGACGGCGCCATTATAACAATGGCAGCAAAAGAGCAGACCAGTATCACGGCTAGGCTGAAGAGAACGATGAAGGCGTATTTAGCCTTAACAAAGCTTTTTGCAGAAATGGGCAGCGAATGGATAAACCATATGCTTCCCCCCTCTGAGCCGACAATTATGTTTCCTAAAGAATAGGCGATTAAACCTCCAGGCAGCAGAGTTAGGTATACGAATAGGAAAGAGGAGAATCCTGGCGGTAGTGCAGTGCCTCCTCTAATTGTTGACAAAAGAGGCATAATAATGACAACTACTGGAACCACAAATATGTACATAAGTTCGCGGCGCCTAGTGAACGCTTTAAAATCTTTCCTTATTATTGAGGCTTCAAGAGACGAGAAGCCCAACCTTCCAAGAAAACCGGTTTTTGGCGCGTAAACCTTGCCGGAAACCTTTATTGTTGGGGCTTCGTATAAGCTGAATTTCGCGTTTAAGTTGACAGCCAACAAAAAGAGAACGTAAACAAACCCCACGGAAAACAGCAGAAACAGAACGGTTTCCAGCCATAAGCCGGAAGCGAACGCCGACAACGTTATGCCGGGCCAAAGATACGGGATAAACCATAGCATTCTTTGTCCGGTGGCAACCCATTCAAGGAGCATTTGAGGCGTCACATTGTAGACAAGAGAGAAATAGATAGCGTAGAAGACAATGAAAAATATTATAGAGCCTATAAGCCTAACCCAAACAGCGGCTCTACCAGCAGCCTTTGTAATAGCTCCATAAATTCTGACCTGCACAACTTTAAACACTTCTGTGGTTATGCTGGCTAGGAGGAGGCTTATCAAAAGCACCATCACCGTGAAGACGGCTAGGGGTAGTAGATTCAAAAGCAGAGAAGCCACAAGTATGGCTGAGCAAACGAAGACGGTGATTATAAGGGGCCCACCTATGATGTTGGCTATTATGGAAGCCAAGGTGTGCTCTTCCCAAGTGATGGGGAACCAGTAAAGGGGTTGGACGGTTATTTTTGCGCCTATGCGTTGGATTTGGCTTATCTGGGTGAATACAAGCCCGTAAAGAAGTGCTATGGTGGGCAAGGCTATGAAAAGGTTGGTTGCGCCTTCTAAAATAGGCTGCTTTAGTGTTGGATCTGTTATTCCAGCTAGAAAGTTTCCAACTAAAAAGCCGACCAGCAGTCCTAAAATGCATGCTCCGATGTATAGGGCGTAAGTTACTATCTTGTTTTCTCTAAACTGTCTGAACTTTGCGCCTCTGACCGCTCTGGAAGCCTTAGCATCCACGCTTATTAGCCGCAGAACGTTTTTCCAGTTCACTTCATCAACGCCTCAACAATGGGCTTAACATCACCGGTTCCGGTAAGCTTTAGGAAAATGTCCTCCAGTCCAGACTCTGGCATTTTCGCCATGTGCCTAAGCTCATCCATAGTGCCCAAAGCTAGTAGTCGTCCACCATACATTATGGCTATGCGGTCGCATATGGCTTGGGCAATTTCCAGAACATGAGTTGACATGATGGTTGTGATTCCTTGCGAAGCAAGTTCTCGTAGGAGGTCTTTCACAATTTTAGCCGATTTAGGGTCTAAACCGCTTAGGGGCTCGTCTAAAAGCAGAAGTTCAGGTCTGTGCATAAGCGCGGAGATTATGATAATCTTCTGTTTCATTCCTTCAGAATAGGAGCTGATCATGTCGCCTTCTCTGCCTTCCAAATCCAGAGCCTTGACAAACTCTTCAATCCGTTTTTTCTTCTCTTCAAGAGCCATGCCGTAAACGTCTCCTGTGAAGTCGAGGAACTCAAGGCCTGTTAGAAACTCGTAAATTCTAGGTGCTTCAGGGACGTAGCCCACCTTTCTTTTAACTGCAATGGGGTCGTCCTCCACATTGATGCTTAAAACGTTCACGGAGCCAGAGTCAGGCTTAACCAGTCCCAAAATCATTTTGATTGTTGTAGATTTACCTGAACCATTCGGGCCGAGAAGGCCAAGTATTTCGCCTTTCTTAACTTCCAAGTCGAGATAATCCACTGCGGTAACAGTGCCGTAACGTTTAGAAACCCCAGCTAATTTGACAGCAGGCAGATAAGTCAAAGTTGCAGTTCCCCCTCCTGAATAAGTATTTTCTCATCTTTTCACAAGTTTAACTTTTGCGCTTAAAGAAAATCTGGTTTAAAGTTTTCATGTTGTTTGTTAAGCGTTGAAAAAGAGGTTCATTTGTACCATTCAAGTATTGCTTTAACAGCCCTATCAGAATAACCGTAACTTTTAAGCATTTTACAAAGTTGCCGTCTATTCACGTTAACACCAAAACAGAAAAGGTAATCACTGTTTAAAATCCATATTCCAGAAATAGATATGTCTAATTGCGGATTCACCAAAAAGTTTGTGCATTGAAAGCCACTCTTGCCTTTTATCAATGCTTGATATGTGTAGGCTGCGGGTTTCCACGTCCAATCTATGCTAGTTAGCCCATATCCTGGAGGGTTGTCTTCGCTTACGGTGGCTGGTTCAGGTTCTATAAGTCTAAACCAATATATCGTTTTAAGCCATGGGAAGTTATCCCTTGCAAGTTGGAAGGCTTCCAGTAAATAGTTTGAAATGTTTTCTTGTGAAATATCGCAGTCGCTGTAGCCGAACTCGCTGAAGAACACCTGCTTGTCTCCGTCTCCATAAAGTTCCATAACATTATAGATAGCCTTGTTTGGATTTACCCAATTCGAAACTGTAGGTTTCTCATGGAAAAGATAGGGATGCCAACATGCAATTTGGAAGTAGTCATCGGGGTTTGTGCTTGGCCACTGACCACTTTTTATATTTGTGTATAGTTTTTCGAGAAAAACGGCAATTCCAGCTATGCCATTGTATGGTGCGAGTCCGCCTAAAACGGTTTTTGCCTTCGGGTTTCCTTCATGGATGCCCAGCGAACCGTAATATAGAAGGTCTGTTGTTATGTCGGCTTTCTCTTGAAGGGAAAAGCGGGATTTAGGGAAGTCTGGCGGGTGAAGGAACGCGTCGATGTTGAATTCGTTTCCTATCTCCCAAAAGGCTATGTTTGGAAATGCCGTTGCAAGGGTTTTCCAAGATTCTCTATACCTTTCTAAGAACCGAATGTAATTC
>JBNASL010000075.1:0-6010 GCA_049717905.1 Candidatus Bathyarchaeales archaeon
ATATCGACTTTGCCATTCAGTTCTTGGCGCATCCTCCGTAAAGTTTGAGCGCACCGTTCCGTGCCCATGTGGCGAATTTTTTGCTGAATAAGTTTTAACCCTGTCAAGGACGCTTTCCTCTCTATTTCCTCTACCTTTTCAATGTCTCCTCCATAAACATGTTTGGGCGCTCCAAATTTTATGTAGACATCGTCCACGTAATTTATCAGTTCGCCGAGTTCCTTTTCTGAAACGTACTGGTTTAGCCAACCGCCAACTTCTGTAGACAAAGTCAGTTTGCCGTCACTAAAGGCTCCGGCCCCACCCCAACCAGAAAGCAGCCCGCATGGTTCGCAGTTCATACACCCGAATCCACGGCTTGCGGGGCACTTTCTTTGTTCTATGTCTGGACCTCTATCAATAAGGAGAATACGGAGATTCGCCTTTTCCACGATTTCTAGGGCTAAGAATATTCCCGCAGGACCTGCTCCGACAATTACCACATCATACTTCAAAGCATTTTACTCCTTTTGAAACCCAAAACTAGATGTAACAACCAGCATATATTTTTAACGAATTAAAATTTTCAGGAAACATAAAATTAAAAGAAGACTTTGGAGCTAGGATTGCGTTTGCCAGTTAAAGAGGCATTGGGGCGTTTTATTTAGTTTTGTGGGGCACAAGACATAGAAATTTCAATGTTTTGCTGCCATTATTTTTAAACTGGTGTTTCTCGTTGGGTGGTATGAAAATGGCGTCGCCAAGTTTGAAACTTCTCTCTTCATTGGCGCCGACAACAACGCCTTCACCTTCTAAAATGAAGACTTCGTGTTCCCACGGGTGGCTGTGAAAAGGACTGTAGCCTCCAGGTTCAATTTCAAATAACCTCATAGCGAAGTTTTTGGCACCCATGTCCTTTGTAATCAGCCACCTAACCTTCAGTTTGGAGGCCCCTTCTTCAGCGTCTTTAGCCTCAACCTCACTGTAATGTAGGATTTTCATAATGATTCACCTCAAATAACAAATCATTTTTAACGGTTAAATAGCGACTTTTAAAAGTTTGCCTGATTTTTAGCGTTTCAGCTAGTCTTTTATGGCTTCTAATAGGCTCATTACATTCCACAATTTTACTCGCGTATAGGGCGGCATGTTCGGATCCTGCAAAATATCGTCTAACAAGGATATGGCGTTGGAGGCTCTAACCGCGGGAGTGAATTCTGTGGACTGCAATGCGTCTATAGAGTCTTTCGCCGCTCTTCTAATGTTGCGTGGTGTCGTTGTATCCTCCGAAACTTCCGCCAGAACAGCCATCGCCTGCTTCATCCTCTCCTCATATTCTTCCATTTTTTTCTTCCTAACCATAGCGCCACCACACTAATTTCAGATAATCAAGTTATATAGGCTTTTATACCTATTTATTTTAGGGTTCCAAGATGTCACAGAAAGAAGAAAAGAGTGAGGAGCAAACCATTAAGCGCATGGCGAATCTTCTGCGCCAAGGACTAACTCTTACAGAGCTTGCATGCCCAGCATGCGCATCACCTCTTTTTAGGCTGAAAAACGGCGAGTTGTGGTGTGCAAAATGTGAAAAGAAAGTTATAGTTGTTAAGGATGAAGCTGAGATGGCGAAAATAACGAGTGCCGCCACCCTCGAAAACCTTGAAAACACATTGCTTGCTAAAATCCAAGAAGTTCAAAGCAAAATGCAACAAGAAACAAATGTGGATGAACTACAGAAGCTCGGGACAACCCTTTCTGGACTGTTGGAAAGCTTGGAAAAAATAAGGAAGGCCAAAAGAGTTTAGGCGAACCTTAATGCTGGGGTTTTACGAGAGTTTCCCCCAAAACGTGCATAAAGTTGCGCGTTTTTCCACATCCATCTCAGATAAGAAGTTACAACAAACTCTAATACAAATTCTTCACAAAATAAACGGCGAAACCTTCAACTTGGATGATTTTGCGAAGCCCTCAATTCCTCAATGCACCGCAATATTGGAATTTGGAATAGCAGAAGTAGACAGCTTCAACTATTTAGACTTGGAAGAGACAAACAAAACATTGGAAAGCATACGTAAAAAACCTCTCCAGCTGATGGACCTTTTTTGTGCAATACGATATTACAAGGAAAAAGGCGAAGGCAGAAAACCGTTAAAATTTGACTACTATATGCTTCGCTTAATATTTGATAAAGGCTTTATGGAAATGCAGATTTTTCATGAAAGAGGACCGAGACATGTGCTGCCAGAAGACATCACCAATCTAATAATTAAAAGAGTCAATGAGTCCTTCTCAAAGAAAGTTCTGAAAATAGTCTAACCCTACAAACTAGTTTTTTCCAAAGAAAGCAGAACAATGGATAAGATTTCCTCAGCAACCTCCCGCTTGGATTTGTTTCCATCCACTTTCACAAGTTCTCCGCTTTCAACAAATTTTAAGTAAACTTCTCGAACCTTGCGCTGAGTTACAAGGTTTTCCATCACGGATTTTTTAGGCTTTAACCTTTGCACTACAATTTCTGGTTTAACATCTATAAAAATTGCCAAATCTGGAGTTAATGCATGCTCATTTACCGTTTTAATCCAGTCTAAATTAAGGGATGTTGCGCCTTGATAAGCAAAAGAGGAGTAAACATAACGGTCAGAAACTACAATTTTCCCCTTTTTCAGATTGGGAATTACCTCTTTTTCAACATGTTCAAAACGGTCGGCAGCAAAAAGCAAAGCTTCAACAACGCTTGAGACGCGTTTGCCCCCATGTAAACAGTACCTTCTGATGAAGCTTCCTATTTTTCCACGGCTGGGCTCAGCAGTATATAGGGAATCATAACCCTTATTCCTTAGCCTATTCACAAGAATCTTTGCCTGGGTAGTTTTTCCACATCCATCCAGCCCTTCAATACATATGAAAAATCCTTTTTTCACCAATGTCTGATCCTCCACGGCTCGCATCGGCATTAGACATTATAAGAGTGAACATTCATTAATAATAATTGTTTAACAAAATACGGAGAAACGGCCATGTCCAGAATTTATTGGGGTGAAATAAAGGATCCAGTTTATGGGTATGTCTACATAACTGAAGAGGAGAAGGAGATTATAGATTCTTATCCTGTTCAAAGACTCCGCAGATTACGCCAATTGGCTGGCTCGGAATATGTATATCCTGGAGCGAACCATACGCGTTTTGAGCATTCTGTAGGCGTTATGTATTTGGCTGGCAGGGTTGTGGAAAACCCCAATATTTCGCAACTCATTAACGAGGAAGAAGCTGGAATGGTTAGAATTGCAGCTTTGCTTCATGATGTTGGACATGGACCCTTCTCCCATGTTTTTGAGCATTTGCTGACAAAGGAGCTTAACAAGACCCATGAGGACATGACATCGTGGATAATTAGAAACAGCGAACTGAAAGATGTAGTTGATAAACTGGGGTACGAGTCTGAGAAAATCGCAGAACTCGCCGTTGGCAAACTCTACAAAGGCCAGAAAGCCTTTCTAAACCAGATAATAAGCAGTTCCATAGATGTTGACAAACTGGACTTCGTTGTCAGAGATACTTATCACACTGGCGCGGCATATGGGTTTGTAGATGTTTTTCGTTTAATCCACACCTTTGACGTTTTAGATGAAAACTTGGCAGCAGATATGGGAGCATTATCAACTCTGGAATCCTTCATAATAGCCCGCATTGAATCCTTTAAAAGCATATACTTCCACCGCGTTGGAAGAGCAGCTCAAATAATGCTTGCAACCGCCCTAGAAAAAGCAAACGAAGAACTAGGCTTAACAAACTTCAAAACTCCAGAGGAATACCTTGCCATGGACGACTACACTGTTTGGACTATGCTCAAAAACTGCAAAAAATCCAGTCAGATAATCAAGAACCTTGAAAGGCGAAGGATGCTGAAATGCGCTTACGAACAAACTTTCTACGTGAAAGATAAGATGGTTTCAAATATTTTTGGCGCTGAGGAATTCCGCAATCAGATAAGGGAAAAAATTGCAAAAAAAGCCAAGGTAGACTCAGACGCCGTAGTAATAGATGTTCCTACAGTGCCTTCAGTGCCCTACCACCATTCGATGTTCATGGAGCCCATGGAAATTCCAATATGTTACAAGACGCGGGAAGGAAGGAAAGAGCTAAAACGCCTAAGCGAAATATCAGGCATTTTCGACGTCTTGAAGGGCTTTATTAATATACTGCGTGTTTACACTGATGAGAATATTAGAGAAAAAGTTGGTGAGGCTGCCTTGGAAGTATTAGGCGAGATACCGTCGTCAGCAAAAATATCCTATTAAAGTGTGTTAGAATGGCGCAGCAAATAACATTAAAGGGACGGGGAATAGTTGAGGGTTTTTGCAAAGCCGAAGCACTGGTTTCCACAAAACCCATAAGCTTCTTGGGGGACATAGACCCAAAAACTGGGAAAGTGATTGGAAAGAACATTGACATCTACGGCGAATGCGTAGCCGATAAGGTTTTATGTTTTCCTCATGGGCATGGCTCAACGGTTGGCAGCTATGTTTTATACACTTTAGCTAAAAATAAACTGGCGCCAAAAGCGATAGTTAACGAGAAGGCGGATCCAGTTATTGTGGTTGGAGCGGTTATAGCAGACATACCTATGATTGACCAAATAGACATAAATCAGATTAAAACGGGCGAAATAGTGGAAGTGGACGCTCATAAGGGTTTAATTAAAATTTTGAAAAAACAGGAAGTTTAAGGCTATGTATTTAACGAAAGAGGAAGAACGTATCTATGATGGCGAATTAGGCTGGGCGAAACAAGTTTGCATGAAAATCCTTGTCAAGCTGGGCGAACTCTTCAATGCGACAAGACTTATCTCAATAGATTCAGCACACATTTCAGGAGTTTCTTATAAAACCCTTGGGGAAGCACCCACAGATTTCTTGGAAGCTTTGGCGTTTGCCAACGAGAAAATCAAGGTTGAAGCCACTTTAAACCCTCAAAGCTTCGACCCAGAACATCTAAGAAAACGCTTGCCTAAACAGCTGTTAGAAAGGCAGTTAGACATCCTTCAAAGTTTTGAGAGAATGGGATTTAAACAATCCTACACGTGCACGCCATATTATATAAGAGAGCCTAAGAAAAATTCGCATCTTGCATGGGCAGAGTCCTCAGCGGTGGTTTATGCAAACTCTGTTTTAGGCGCGTGGACAAATCGTGAAGGCGGTCCAAGCGCTTTGGCAGCAGCCATCATTGGGAAAACACCAGACTACGGAGTGCATAAAACCTTAAACCGCAAACCAAAAATCCTAGTCAAAGTTGAGCAGCCTCCAAAAAGCGAAATCGAGTATGGAGCACTTGGAATATTTTTAGGCAAAATCTTGGAAGACAAAATACCGTTCATAGAAGGTTTAGAGAATCCGGTGGCTGAAGACTTGAAACAGTTGGGCGCCGCACTTGCCTCTGCGGGTATGGTTAACATGTTCCATTTTAGAGGGGGCATTACGAAAACTGAAACGCGTGAAAAAGTTACGGTTGAGCCTAAAAACATAATGGAGACAATTGCGGAACTGTCAACTGCCACCTCATCCCCGCCAAAACCTGACTTAATCTTTGTCGGGTGTCCCCATTGTTCGCTTAGTGAAATCCGAGAAATTGCAAATGTCATTGGTGGCAAAAAAGTTAGGGACGACACCGAGTTCTGGGTTTGCACTTCGCATTGTATAAAAGAAAAGGCAAAAGACTATGTGCGTAAAATAGAGGCAAGCGGAGCAAAAGTCATAACGGACACTTGCGCCGTAGTCACATGGACAGACAAGCTTGGAATAAAAACAATAATGACAAACTCTGCAAAAACAGCCCACTACGCTCCAACGCTTAACAAAGCAAACACGATACTGGCTCCGCTCAAGGAATGCTTAAAAACAGCATTGAAAGAATAAGGTTTAAACGAAAGAGAAATATTTTGCATGACGCCAGCCGTAAAATGTGCTCCGGTAGTATAGCCCGGTCAAGTATTCCGGCCTTTCGAGCCGGAGACGCGGGTTCGAATCCCGCCCGG
>JBNASL010000076.1:0-5917 GCA_049717905.1 Candidatus Bathyarchaeales archaeon
GCTGCTGGTATGTAGAATATCACTTCCATGAGGCGTCCGTAGAGTTTAGTTCCCAGCAACGCAATTATTGCGAAAATCCAAACTATGGCCAATCCGCCAACAAACAGTTCAAGGGATCCGAAGGCTATTGTTGATGGTGCCAGTGCAATGTTGAAGAATATCATTATAGCCTCGAACACTGCCACTCCGATAAGTCCATAGGAGAAAGCCTCTGCGAGGAACATTAGCCAGCCAGCCATATACCCAACCACTGGATGGATAACCCTTGATATTGTTACGTAGCCGCCGCCAGATCTGGGCATTGCCGCAGCTACATATCCCGCTGCATAGCCAGTGATCAACACAACTATTCCAACCGCCAAGAAGGCCCAAAACATTGCTGGAAGCCCAAGGGGCATCATGTCCGTCGGCATGGGTCTTGCTCCAGTGAACTGGAAGACTCGTTTCTGCCAGCCTAAGCCCACTACGTGGCTGAGGATTATGATGACGCCTAATGTGAAGCCTATCTCCCTCACTAGTCCAGTTGCCTCTCTAGCAAAAAGTTCAGGTTTTCTTGAACTCATTTTATTTATAACACCCAATTCCCAATGTTTTAACACTAAGTAAATTTAAGCCTTTTCCTTATGGCATAATTTTAAATAATTCCGCTGCATCAGTTCATGTAAATTGGATATGGTGAAACGGGTGAGTTTTCTATTTCGAAAGGAAAAAAGCGGAACAATAACAAGAATGCTTTTCGCAACTGATATGCATGGATCCGAGGGGACATGGCGGAAATTCCTAAACGCTTCGGCTATGCTTAAGGTTAACGTGGCAATTTGCGGCGGAGACTTGACTGGAAAAATGATTGTGCCGATAGTGGAGAGAAAAGATGGAAAATACACTTACTATCACCTTAAAAAAACCCACACCATAGATTCAAGTGAACTGGAAAAAGCCATTAAAGACATAAAGGGAATAGGCTATTACCCTTACGTAACAAATGAAAGCGAATACGATGAAATGTGTAAAAACCCTAAAAAGGTTGACGAAGTTTTCCACAAAGTGATGATTTCAACGCTTAAAGAGTGGCTTGACCTAATTCCCCAGAAGCTTACAAGCGAAACCAGAGTGGTTGTATGCCCGGGAAACGACGATAGACTTGCAGTGGACGAAATAATCAATAAACATAAACACGTAATAAACGGAGAAGGAAAAGTGATAGAAATTGACGAGGCGCATGAAATGGTTAGCTGTGGCTGGGTTAACCCAACCCCATGGAATACAGCCCGCGAAGAGGAAGAAGACAAACTTGAGGAAAGACTTGAAAAATACATATCCCAGCTTAAAAACGTGGAATCCGCAATATTCAACTTTCACGCACCGCCATACCAGTCAAAAATCGACGAGGCCCCACTTCTAGACAAAGATCTAAATCCCATAATCCAACACGGAAGCGTTGTACTTGTCCCAGTAGGCTCAAAGGCTGTCAGAAAAATGATTGAAAAATACCAACCCTTTATGGGGCTTCACGGCCACATACACGAGTCCTCAGGCTCCATAAAAATTGGAAAAACCCACTGCATTAACCCTGGAAGCGAATACGCGGAAGGAATATTGAGGGCTTTCCTAATAGAGTTTAAAGGCAACAAAATTACAAGGCTTCAAAGAATAGAGGGTTAGGCTAGATGGCTTGGCTTGTGGAAAAGGAAATTAAACGCGAACTGCCGAAAGAGTGGGAAGGCATAGTTCCCACAGAAATTTTCCTCCATGAAGCCCAAGACATAGTGGAAAAAGCCATGAAGGAAGGCTTAACCCTAAGAATTTTAGGCGGATTAGCCATAGCCATCCACAGCCAAAAGCACAGAGAATTCGCCAGAAAACTTGGCAGAACAGGAACTGGCATGATTAAGGGACAAGAATACAGCGACGTAGACTTTATCGCCTATTGCAGCCAAAGAAACCGCATAAAAGAGTTCTTTGAAAAATTAGGCTACGCAAAAAGAAGAGCAACTCTCTCAACTGCAGCTTCTGAAAGGCAGATATACTATCACCCTAAAGGCTGGTTCTACGTGGACATATTCTTCGACAAGCTCTTGGTGGCAAATCACCCCATAGACTTCCGCGGAAGACTGGAGCTGGACTATCCCACAATAACAGTTACAGACATGCTTCTTGAAAAAATACAGATGTGGGAAGCCTTCAGTATAAAAGACCTCAAGGACTGTTTGCTCCTCTTAAAAGCCCACAATGTCGGAGAAGGAACCGAAAAAGAACAAATTGACGCTGCCCACATAGCGAAAATCCTATCCCAAGACTGGGGCTTCTGGTATACGACCACAACAAACCTCAAAAAACTCAGAAAATTCATGGCTGAAATAGACACGCTCGGTAAAGAAGCAGAAATAGACTCTAATCAAATTGACAAAAAGGACAGGGAAGAGATAACCCAGAAAATAGACAGCCTCCTAGAAAGAATAGAAAAGGAACCGAAAACCTTAGGGTGGAAAATGAGGGCAAAAATAGGAACAAAAAAGAAGTGGTACAACCCGGTTGAACGCCCAGAAACCGTGGGCGGATTCGGAATCTGGGAAGCGCTGCTAAAAGAGGAAGGATGAAAGCGAAAAGTTAATGAAGGATTGTTTAGCGTGTATTTTGGGGTTGCCGGCCATAGGGCGCGGGACCCACCCGATCCCATTCCGAACTCGGAAGTTAAACCGCGCTCCGTTCCCGGTTGTAGTGTGGTCTTCGGCCACGCGAACCTGGGAAAGCTGGCAGCCCCATCCTAAATGTGCCGTTTTACGCATGAGTTCTTCAATTTGTAAAAGCTTAAAAACGCCCTTTATGAATAATATTGCATTGGAAGGCTGGTTATGGGAATAGTTGTCACTGTAAGGGACGTTATGACAAAAGACATTATAGCCGTAGAAAAAACAGATCCTGTAATTAAGGCTATTGATCTCATGGTCAAAAACGAAATAGGCTCTGTGGTTGTTGCTGAAAATGGGAAACCAGTGGGCATTTTAACTGAAAGGGATGTCATGAAAAGGGTTTGTCCCCAAGAGTTGTGTTCTAGGAAAGTCACAGTTGGAGAAGTTATGAGTCACCCTCTTGTCACTATCGAAGCGGATGCGCGGCTTGGCGAGGCCGCCTTGCTGATGTTGGAGAAGAATATTCGAAGACTTCTCGTGGTTGATAAAGGCGAAGTTGTAGGCATAATCACACAAGGAGACGTTATGAGGGGAACCTTGGACACTTTTATGGCGCTGAGCATGATACGATAATTTTGCTAATTTAGCTTGTAAGTCTTCAATAGTTTATTTAAAGCCCATCTATACTTCTTTCTCAAAGTTTTTGGATATAGCTTTTCTAGGTTGAATTCCACTTTTGCAGCCCATTGAGCGTAAACTCTTGGGTCGATGTAAGATTTGAGAGAAGTCGCTAAGTTCCATTCTTTAGTCTCCTTCATTAAAGCTATTTCAAGCTTTGCCTTTTCAATTCTGGCTAAAATGGAATATGTTTTCTTCCCCTTCTTACGTGTTTCTTCCAAATGGCCCATTAACTCTTTAAGGCGCGCTTCCTTTTTCGCTAGTTTTTCGTCAAAGTTGGCCGGGATTTTTCTTTTGTGGTTTGCAATTTTCGCGCCTTCAAGATTTGCCATTTTAGCGTGAAACTGTTTTAAGGGTTCAGCATCCTCTCTTTTGACTTCGCATGTTTCTAAATAGGTCTTCACCGCGTCTGTTGTTCTCCAAGTTCTAAAGACTTTAGCGGTTAAACCCTTCATTTTTTCTGATAGAAACCTAGAAACTTTTTTTGAGTTTATCCCTTCGAATAAGTATTCGTTGCATGTTTTAGAGTATTGTTCAATATTTTTTATCACGGTTTGGGGAGCTTTTATGGATTTTTCCCATCTTACGAAGTCTTTTCCAAAAAAGTCAAAATGTAATGTGTCACCTTCTATTCTGATGTGTTCTGGTCTTAGAGTTATGGCTCCAACAGTGTCTGCTTCTCCAGGGTCTTTTTCATCGCCCACCCTCATGTTTAAGGCCAAAATTAACCAGCACACCGTAGCTATTTTCCTTCTCTCTTCGTTTTTAGCTTCAATGTTCTTCATTACATGTTCTTCAATTTTTGGTATTAACTTGCCAAGTTTTTCAGCTTTCCTAAATTTTTCATATTCCCGCCGTTGTTTTAGAAATGCTGAGTCAGAAAACCACACATATTTCGTTTTTCCCGTCAACTTGTCCTGCCACTTTGCAACATACATTTTGTCTGGTTCCCAAACGATGGCTTTCCAGTTTCCCAGTGGTGTCGGCGCGTCTGGAGAGAGGTTTAAAATTATGTCTTCTTCCTTTGGGCCTTCCTTCCACCGCCCTCTTTTTGGATGGTTTCCTCTTCCCATGAATAGGCATGACGGTTCTGCTGTCCAGTTTGCTATCTCTATCTTTTTTCCATCAACGATGGCGTAGCCGAACTTTTTCTTTAGAGCTTCTCTTTGGATTTTCCTCTGTTTTGCAAGCATTTTCTTCTCCTTTTTCGTCAAGTTCTGCTTGTTTATTTTTTCCTTTTGCAAGTAAGCTGAAACTTCTGAAAAGTCGATTTCTGAATTAACAGCGGCTTGCGGTTCAAAATCGTTTTCCTCAATATTTTTCAAATGCTCATTGTAGAAAGTTTCCAGAAAATCCAGCTGTGGGTTTTCGGTTTTAAGTTGTTGCAGAAAATCTTGCATGAAGTTTTTGTAGAAGACTTTGTCTGGCGGTGATGCAGAGTGCATCTTTTTTGTGAAGGCCAAAGCCATTTGTTCAGTTTTTGGGCTGAGTTTTATTGTTTTTTCCTTGATTTTTATGGATAATCCTTTGCAATCGTATTGAGGAACGTAAACGCCGTTATGCCATAAAGTTTTCATTTCGTTTTTTGCCGTGGTGCATCACTGGTTAAGGTTTTTCCCATTCATTCTTTTGGTTGCTTAAAAATTTCACTATAAATTTTGCCTTTTCCGATTTTGCCTTAGCTTTGCGTAAAGTTGTTCTACTTTTTTGCGACTTACATAACCCTTGTGCGGTCTAAAGCCCCCTGAAAATCCTCGGGGAATATGGAGAAGCTCATGAATTAGGGTTTTCTCCTTCTCTTCTTCTGGCAGTTTGTCATAGCGTTCAGAAATAACCTCTATTATATATGAAGGGGGAAGGTTAAGGGTTTCTTGCCAAATCTTGCCTAAGCCATGAATACGCGCAATGGTGCGCATTGATTTTGAGCCTTTGCTTCTAACGCAGAAAACAAATTGGGGCACTATGTGGAACAATTCCAAGTTTGCAAGGATATCGTCAACACGCTTTTTCACATCTAAAGCTTCAAAGTATTTTATCGGCATAGGCTTTCGCTTAATCACATACGCGTTTGTACAAATTAACATTTATTTTCCATTTAAATTGAGCATTCAGAAATTTAATATAAAAGCCATTAACTTACGTGGAATAACCTAAAACTTATAACTAAGCGTTTAATAGTTTTCCGAAGGTGAGCTTGTGAACATAACGGCGGTAATGGCTGCCCTGCAGAACCAACTATTCCAGTTTCCAGGAGGAGACATCTTCTCGCAAGTTCTAACCCTCGTCATTTACGCCTTCATATTTATCTCCCTATTTTACGGGCAGAGAATTCAACTATACATTATGCTTAGGGAGGTTGAAGGCTCCCTCTACAAGTTGAGGTATATTCGTGATGAGGGAAGAAAAATAGCCATAGAAACCATTAAAGAGATTGGCAAGCCTCAAACAGACCCAACAGCCAGAGTGGACCGTTTTCTCGAATATTTCACAATATCGCCTCAAAGTTTAGACCCTGCAGGTGTCGTTTGGAAGCTTGAGCACATCCTTGATGTTAGGGATGTCCGCTTCAAGGATGAAGTGAAACTTCTTGCACCAGCAGCAGATGAAAC
>JBNASL010000077.1:0-5780 GCA_049717905.1 Candidatus Bathyarchaeales archaeon
GGACCCAACCTAATGCTAGCCATAATTGTAGCAGCTGTAGCCTTCGCCGTAGCTTGGATCCTACGCAGAGTGATCCAAACATGGGGTATAAGCTCAAAATCAAGGGGATAACTTGCCATCAGATTCCCCTTTAACTTTTTAAATAGGCATTTCTATGGATATCAGACTTAGACTCCTTGAATCACTGCTTCGACAGAAACTTCTCGGCAAAGGCTTAAAGGGAAAACCCGTCACGCCTCAAATAGTGTCATACGCCGTCACCAGAGCATGCAATCTTAAATGTTTACACTGCCATGCAGATGCCCAAGAAGCCATGCCCAACGAGCTTACCCTAAGAGAAGCAAAACAAGCAATAAATGAAATGGCAGAGCTTGGAACAGAAGTCATAATTTTCAGCGGCGGAGAACCTCTCCTTAGAAAAAATTTCATTTTAAATCTAACTGAATACTGCAACGATTTAGGAATTATACCCGCCATGCTCACAAACGGAGTGCTTCTAGACCATAAAACCGTATGGGAACTCAAAGAGGCAGGAATGTTAGCTGTAGGTGTTCCACTTGACTTCGCTACACCTGAACGCCACGACACGTTTAGAAATACGCTTGGAGCCTTTGAAAGTGCAATAAGCGCAATCAAAGCCTGCATTGAAGTCGACTTAAAAGTAATAATTACCACCATGGCCTTAAAAAACAATTTTGACGAAATCCCCAAATTAATAGATTTACTGACCGACTTGGGCGTGGAACAAGTTGTACTTTACGATTTCATTCCTGTAGGACGCGGAAAGGAATTAAAAGATCTCGCAATGAGCCAAGAGCAACGCACTAAACTGCTAGATTACCTCTACAAAATACAAGAAGAAAAGGAAATGTTCTTTCTAGTCTCCGGAGGAAGCCCCCTCTACCCAGGAATCATTTTAGAAATGCATAAACATTACGGCACTAAACCTCCAGATAAATTTCTGAGACAGTTCCTTGTTCATATCCCTATAGGATGTCATGCAGGACTAAACTATTTCAGCTTAAGACCAAATGGAGACATCTATCCATGCCCATTCCTACAATTAAAGGTTGGAAACATCAGAAAGCAAAGCCTTGCAGACATTTGGTACAACTCAAAAGTCTTTAATGAACTTCGAAGTAGAAGCTTGCTAAAGGAAAAATGCGGAGAATGCAAGTACCGAGGAAATTGCGGAGGATGCAGGGCCAGAGCATACGCCCAAACCAGCGACTATCTAGCATCAGACCCTAACTGCCCCATTGAACTATTCATAGAAAAAAAGGCCTACCCAGCTACAATCGAATGCTTCGGATTATGTGTAGGCTAACCTTTTTTAAAGCAACACTCTGGCAATTTTGCAATGCCCATTGTGCATATATTTAGAGCTGGCCACAGCCAGACTTTATCGGTACAGAACCTCTAAGTCGCGCATATGCGAGTTCTTGCAGTCCAATTTGCCTTTAAAGGTTATTGAGGTTGTTGAAGAACAACCACCTTCTGAAGGTGTAGGCCCTCTGGCATGGCTCGTTTACGCTGTTGCCATAATAGCGCTCACAATAATAGCTGTGGCGGCGGGATATTCCAACATAAAAAGGGCTAGACATGGAAAAGATAAAAGCCTTTAGACTAACGAAAAAAACGAAATTAAGCATTAATGCTAGCGTGCACGTCGCCGACTTTTTCTTTTATAAACAAATATGGCAATAACTGCCACAACACATATCAGGATTATCAAGACTAAGATTCCTTGCCCTGATTGTTCTGAGGTTTGATTGTTTGAAGGGGCAGCAGATTTAACATTGAACTCTTGTATTTTCCAGAGTGATGAAATCTTTTCGTTTGGGGTGGCAGATGGAACTTGCTCCACATACCACTCAAGCATCACTCCAGTTTCTCTATCAAAGTACATGTCGTAGTAGACGTAAATATAACCAGATGAGCCAGTTCTGTTGAGAGTGGCGCGGACTGTTTCCCTCTCACCAAATGGGTATGTTTTGGTTAACGTTTCATTGATCACAAAAGAAGTGCTAAGGTTCCATCCCATTGGATATGCATAGTATTTTGGACTAAGATTAGGAGCGATAACCAATCCAAATCCATCACCACTTCCATCTTGCAAATTTACAAAAGCTTGCGAACTAGTTTCGGTTCCATTTTTAAACTGCCAAGTAATATTCATAAACACTACCGAACCGCCAACATCGGTTACAACAACATGAATTAGTTTTGTTTCGTTTTGTTTTAGTAAATCTGTGGGTACTGTTGCATTAGGATTGGAAGAGCTCCAAAAAACGGAAAAGCTGTAGGTAAAGCTGTCACCTTGAGAGACTCCCGGCGTCACACTTTGAGCTGATGCTCCTTCAACACTTATGAGAAATAAAATAATGAGAAGTGCTGCAAATTCAAACAACTTTTTGTTCATAGGCGTTCACTTGAAGTTACTCGCACTGGTTTTTGTCATTTCCTTCTTATAAACTAACCGATATAAAACATGGTTGCCTCGTGATGAGGACGCGAGTTTGATGAGAAAGAACATATAAAACTCTTGGATTGATTGTTTATATGAAAGAGCATAGTCTGATTCTGCCGCCACCACCCGATAAAAACTCGACAGTCAGCAACTATAGGAGAGCTTTCAAGATGTGTGAAGACCTTGTATGTCCACAAAACTTCTCCGTTGTCTGCGTTAAGGCTGCATAGATACCAGTTGTTATTATCGATACTTGCTATGAAAAACAAGCCATCAGCAAACACCCATTCTTTGTCTCTCAATAGAAGATCTAGAAGATCGGACCTATAATGTTTCATATTCCAGATCAATTTCCCGTTAGTGGCATTCACACAATAGAAGCCATCACCAGTTGTCAATACTCTACCGTCCACAACTGTGAATAGAGGAGGACTTTTACCTGCAGGGCTTGAGCTCACGTTGGGTTCAAACTTCTATAATAGTGTTCCCCTTTCGCATCAAAAGCGGCAAGTCTAGAACCGCGGAAACCCACAAACACCTTGCCATTCACATAGATATGCTCCGTTAAGAACCCTCCCCCTAAGTAAGCTCCAAAGTTATATTTCTATAAGGTTTTGCCATCTTTTTCATCTAAGCAATAGAGATCAGCCGCATTCGTGGTGACAAACAATTTGCTATCAGCAACAGCCAAGCCAACTATGTTTATCCTAAATTCACGTTTCCAAATTTCAACGGTTTCATCAGCCCCAACTATTGGAAGCGTGGCTATTAGAAAACATAGAAGAGAGATCACCAAAATAAATAGCCTTTCGGCATTCCTTTACATCATCTCTACGCTCTGCTCATCCTAACTGAACTGTATAAGATTACCTTTTCCAGCATAAAATGTTTGAGACAATTCTTGGAATGCTATGTCTCATATAAAAGAAAGAGGGGGCTATTGCGCACCTTTTCTATTTCACGGTACGCAGTGAGGCTTTTGCTCTAAGAACAGAACCTTTCAGATCAATTCTCGCTGGACATACGAAGCTGCAGTTCCCACATCCGTCGCAGAGGTTCGCTTGAAGCTTCCTTAAAGCGTTCACATTTCCCTTGTCAAAGGCTTCCTTGATCAGTATTGGGCTTAGTCTATGGCAACAAACGTACATACAAGCACCGCATCGTATGCAAGAGGTGGTTGTGACAGTTTCAAATTGCTGGGCTTTTGGAAGTTTCGGCTCTATTTTGGCTTCTGTTGGTTTAAGCGTTCCAACCTTATCCAATAAAGGTGAGGTTAAATTCATTATTACTAACGCAAGAATTGAACCTCCGAAGAAATTCATGTATGTTTGGATTAGCACGGTTAATGCGCCTAACCCAAGTCCAAATATTCCTTGCCCAATATGCGTCAAAGGCGTCGTTGCTGGATCCGTTGCCATGAAGAACGCTAAGAAAATTGAACTTCCAATGAATAGGTGGAAACCTATACGCAAAAGTGCATCTCCACCATATATTGCAGTCATTATCAAAGCCATTGCCGTGACAGTTACAAGATATGATAGAGTTATTCTCCATTTTATGTACCTTCGAGCAGCCAGGAAAAGCCCAAGTCCAACGATTATAACAGCTATACTGGAAGCTCCACCTGCCCAACCATGAAATTTAACTGAGGTTAAGATCAGGAACACATCTGAAGGAGATGGTGGAAAAGGGTATACTCCTTGCGCTACCAAGTCAGGGCGTCCAAAACATGAGGTTATATAACCAGCGAAAGGCGCTGAACCACTGTAGCCTAAAGCAGTTGCAAGGGTAGGTATATTTGTTGCATGATCTTGAGGTAGCAAGATTTGGTATAGAAAAGGGGCTAAGACCAGCAGCTTAGCGGCCGCAGCGGGATTTACATATTTTCTGCCAAGTAACCCTTGAGCTTTCTTGAATAATACCATTCCCACAGCAGCAATCGCGGCAACATAAATGAAAGCTTGAGGTGCCATAAGAGGCAATACCTCAACAATCACCATCGCTGGAGTGCCATAAGAGTATGAAAGGGCGACAATCAAGCCGAAAACAGCTGCGGACATGGTGTTTAAGGGTCCCTTTTCCTTCAGTACCAAAGAGAGGAGATAGTCAAGGCCAACGGAAACTGCAACTGCGATCGCACATGAAACAGCCACAGTTGCTCCTAGAGGCCAGTCTGTACTAGTCCACCACCACAAGAGCGATGTAATAATCGCAAGGGCAACAAGGGCAACGAAAGTGTAACTCATCATTGTGTCTTTGGTCATCCACGAGTATTCTTTCGGTTTAGACATTTCAAACAACTCCTTTAATTGAACATTTTGTTCCTTTATCTGCAAAAATGGTTTATAAGATTTCCGACTGGGATATAGCGAGAAATTTATAAATTTGTGAAGAAAATGCATCCAGTTCTTATTATTTAAAAGTGAGTTTAACCATACTTTCCGTAAACTGAAACTAAAACATTTACAGTGGAAGAGTTCATCGTAGTTTTTGCATCAACGATCAAGGACGAGATTATATTTCTACTCGGCCACATAACTAGTATATCATCGTAGCTAAGCCACACAGTTTCAGTTTGGTTAAAATTAACTATCACTTCTTTGGAGAAGACATTATCTATGAACTTCAATCTAAATCTGACAGCCACGACTTCTCCTGGCGAAAACTCTCCTTCCAACTTTATCTTTACATTAGTTACGGATGCTGATAATGAAAGGTGCGGAACTAAGCCTATTTCTCGATAAACTCCATAATCATTATTTAGACCAAGAGGAACATTGACATCCTCAACTTTGAAGGATCCGCCTGCTCCATAGAGCCATTTGCCATAAGGATTGTAGACGTTGCTTGTCATGTTTCCACAGAAAATAAGCCCTTGCCCGAAAATAGGGGGCTCACAGTTAGGACCAAGTTTTACGCCGTAAATGCTTTGAGGGAAATCGGCAAATGATTCGAAAACTGTGTCTTGCATTAGGGTATTCAGCATGCTTCCTTCGAGAAGGATCCCTGTTTGATTGTACCCATCTTCACCCATCCAAAATCTAACATTTTGGATTAATCCTTCATTGAAGTTTGAAAGGGGTTCAATGTGCATTCCAATGGAATTTTCTATGCCTAACTCAAAATAGCAACGTTTTATTTCAGTATTTGCATATGAAGATGTCCCGTTTTCGGAAGGTGTTTTGAAAACAATGCCCCTTCGTACATTTACGAAGTAGCAATCCTCGATTTTTGTGCATTCAGTCCAGCCATTAGTGTTTGAAAGCACTACACCTTCTTCGGAGTTCATGAAGGTGCAATCTTTTATAGT
>JBNASL010000078.1:0-5607 GCA_049717905.1 Candidatus Bathyarchaeales archaeon
TTTATATTTTAAGTCTGTGAGAAGGTAAAAGCCTAGGAAGCTATTTTTGCCTCTGCCACAGAATCGCCATTTAAGTTGACACTAGACAACTTTCAAGCCATTCCAAGTAAGCTTTAAAACCCCCGATTATTGGCAAGGCTATAATTTCTGGAACTTCATAGCTGTGTAAAGCCTTTACCCTTTCACAAAGCTTCTCGAATAAGTCTTTTCGGGTTTTCATTAAGATTAAATATTCTTTAGCTTCGTCGATTTTGCCTTGCCACCAGAAAAGCGAGTGCGCTGGGCCGATTATGTTTGCGCATGCAATAAGTTTTTCTTCCAGTAGGTGCTTTACGATTTTTTCAGCTTCTTCACTACTTGTTGTGGTTACCAGCACAACGATGGACGTTTTTTCCGTGCTCACTCCCTCCAAGTATATTCCTTTTATGACTTTTATGAGAAACCATTTATTTTACTGGTGAGTAATGGTTTTAAGGTTTTATGAAACTGGAGCGTGAAACGTGTTTGAAGACCATAGGCGTAGTTACAAGTGGCGGTGATGCTCCGGGAATGAATGCTGCCATAAGGGCTGTTGTCCGCACTGCCTACGCCAATGGCTTTCAAGTTTTAGGTTTTGAAAGAGGATGGGAAGGCCTAATAAGGAACAATTTTAGACGTTTAAATCCTCGTTCTGTAGGCGGCATAATTCAGTCCGGCGGCACCATTCTCTTAACTTCAAGATGCCCAGAGTTCAAAACTCCTGAAGGCGTTAGGAAGGCTGCCGTGAATCTTGCCGCTGACAAGGTGGACGGCTTAGTGGTTATTGGCGGCGACGGCTCATTCCGAGGCGCGTTAGAGCTGAGTCGTGAAACAGACGCTTTAGTTGTCGGGGTGCCAGCCACAATAGACAACGACATTTACGGCACTGACGAAACAATAGGCTTTGACACGGCGGTAAACACGGCGGTGGCTGAAATTGACAAGATTCGGGACACGGCGATTTCCCATGAAAGGGTATTCATTGTAGAGGTTATGGGGCGAAAAAGAGGCTTTCTCGCATTGACTGTGGGCTTAACCGTTGGCGCAGAAGTAATCCTAATTCCAGAAGCCGCCATAGACAAGCAGGAAATCTTCAAAACTGTTAAGGAGAACGCTGCAAAAGGTAAGAAATCGGGTATAATTGTGGCTGCAGAAGGCATTGGAGACACACGCAAACTCGCCGAAGAAATCGAAGCAAACACGGGCGCAGAAGTCCGCCTAAGCATAGTGGGCTATGCCCAGAGAGGCGGAAGCCCAACGGCCAGAAGCCGCCTATTGGCAAGCCTATTCGCCAACGAAGCCGTAAACCTTCTAATGCAGAACACTGGAAACATGGTGGTTGGACTGCAGAAGGGCGAAATAACAAGCATAGACCTTGGAACTTCATGCAAAAACGAGAAACCCCTGAACTTGGAACTGCTTAGACTGGCGAAAGTTCTAGCAACATAAACCTTCAACAAGCTGTTTAGCCAAAGAAAACGCTGGCTATGTCGTAAAGCTCTAAGTCCACGGTTTTCCTCTTGCCAACAACATCTTTAAGCGGCACAGAAACAATTTTGTTCCCTTGAAGCGCTACCATTTGGCCAAACTTTCCTTCGTGCACGAGGTCTATAGCGGCTATTCCAAACCTTGTAGCCAATATTCTGTCAAAGGCCGTTGGCGAGCCACCGCGTTGAAGATGCCCCAAAACCACAACCCGAGTATCAATCCCAGTGCACTTCTCAATTTCTTTCCCAAGATAATAGCCCACGCCGCCTAGGCTTATATGTCCGAACTCATCTATGCTTTCGCTGTAAACTATTTCCTTCCCGCCTTTCGGCTTGGCGCCTTCTGCAACCACAATTAGGCTGAAGTTTCTGCCCCGCTTCTGCCTCCGACGGATATACTCGCAGACCTCATCTATGTCGAAAGGCTTCTCTGGAATTAATATGACGTCTGCGCCTCCAGCCAAACCAGCTTCTAAGGCTATATGCCCAGTGTAGCGTCCCATAACCTCTAGGATTATAACCCTGTTATGGGCTTCAGCTGTTGTATGCAGCCTGTCAAGGGCTTCTGCAGCTATGGCCACGGCTGTGTTGAAACCAAAAGTGTAATCCGTTCCCATCAAGTCGTTGTCGATGGTTTTGGGGACCCCCACACATTTAAGCCCGTAATCCGCCATCTTGTGGGCAACGCTTAAAGTGTCATCGCCGCCTATGACTACAACAGCCCCTAAACCAGCCTTCCCAGCGTTTTCCATTGTTTGTTCTGGTCCCCTTTCCCGTTTGAAGGGATTAGTTCTTGAAGTGCCTAGGATGGAGCCTCCTCGGGGCAGAATTCCAGAAACAGCGTTTAAGTCAAGAGGTATAAATGTGCCTTCGAGAAGGCCGCGCCACCCATCTCTTATGCCTAAAACCTCGTCGCCGTAGGATTGGATTCCCCTTCTAACAACAGCCCTTATAACTGCATTAATCCCGGGAGCATCTCCGCCGCCGCTTAATACGCCAACTTTCACTTAAAATCCTCCGGTCTAAGCTTTTCCTGAACTTCCAAACAAGCGCATCTTGTCCTTAACAACCTCTTTCATAGCTTCTTTAGCTGGGCCTAAAATTTTTCGTGGATCGAACTCTTTGGGTGATGTGGCTAAAACTTCGCGTACCGTAGCCGTAAAAGCAAGCCTCAAATCAGTGTCAATGTTTATTTTTGTTATCCCCAGAGAAATAGCCTTCTTAATGTGTTCTTCTGGTATGCCCTTAGCCCCGGCTAACTGGGCGCCGTAATTTGCAGCCTTCTCAATAATCCATGCTGGAACACTTGAGGCCCCATGAAGCACCAGCGGCACATCAACTTTTTCGCGGATAAGCCTAAGTCTTTCAAAGTCAAGTTGGGGTTCGCCCTTAAACTTGTAAGCTCCATGAGAAGTGCCGATGGAAACTGCAAGCGCATCCACACCAGTAAGCCTCACAAACCTTTCAGCTTCTTCAGGATCGGTTAAGAATGCTTCCCTCTCTTCGACGGTTTTTTCTTCAACGCCTGCAAGTCTTCCAAGCTCACCTTCAACAGAAACCCCTTTGGGATGAGCTAAATCCACCACACGTTTCGTTAAGGCAACATTCTCATCAAATTTTAGGTGGGAGCCGTCAATCATAACCGATGTAAATCCAGCCTCCAAACATTTGGAAACAGTTTCAAGGTCTTCTCCATGATCAAGGTGAAGGGACATGGGCACCGGCGAAGACTCAGCGGCGCTCCTAACCAATTTAGCCAAATAATTTAATCCAGCGTATTTTATGGCGCTTGGAGTGACAGCGACAATTACAGGCGATTTCTCTTCAGCAGCAGCCTCTGTAACAGCCAACAAACTCTCCAGATTCTGAATGTTGAAGGCGCCAACAGCATAGGCTTCCCGCCTTGCAGCTAACAACAAATCCTTATTTGTAGCAAGCATATAATCACGCTATCAACTAATATGCGCATAAATTGATATAAATGGTTTTACAGCCAAGTAGGCTCATCAACTCGTGAATCCTATTCTGTTTCCAGCTTATAGAAGACTTTCATTCCCTTAAGGGTTTCATGAACTTTATTGGCGAGCTGAAGCACCTCTACAAGCTCAACTTTTCTCCCCCAATCATAAACATGGTCATGATAACCCCTCAAAGGTTCAAAGCCCATGGAACGAAGTTTTTCCACAACCTCCATAGGACTTGCACCTTCACTATAAAACCAAACCGTCAAGTAAGTTTTCATAACTTCCCCCTCCCCTTCAACCTTTCAAACTAAAAAAGAATTAACCCTTTCGGTTCTACACGCAAAAGATTAGAGCGCATAGAGATTTCCAACACTGTTACAGACGAAGGCTTTTGGCATTGTCTTGGCTATTGCACATATTCCCCGCCAGCCAGTGCAATGAAAAGGCGCTACCAGTTTTGGATTTACCTTTTTTAGTTCTTTTACTGTTCGGTTTATGCGCGGCTCGTTTTCTTTTCCTGCCAGGTGGAATCCGCCTAGAACAGCGTAGACATTTTCTGTTCCTGTAAGTTGCTGCGCGTAAAGTATTGTATTTATTATGCCTGCATGGGCGCATCCAGACATGATGACTGAGCCTTTATGTTTAATGTTGATTACGAGAGCACTGTCATCCCATATCCACGGGTCAGGCTGCCACTCACCGTCTACGAAAGCTCTATGTGGCAAGTATCCCTTCTCAAAACTGGTTTTTCTCGGAATTTCGCCTGTAACAAGTATAAGGTCGTCTGCCATTAGTTGTGGCTGTTTGGTTTTGATGTATTTAGCGGGTTTAACTTTTTCTTCCGCTGGAAAAAGCGGATATTTTCTTATGGTTCCATCAGTGTTAGCTACACCTCTTATTTTGAACATGTCTTCATGCACTATGATGGGCAAGTCATTCTTCTCTACGGCTTTTACTATGGCGGGTAATCCGCCGAAATGGTCATAATGCCCATGGGAAAGAACTATACATTCAATTTCCGCCAGGTTTATTCCCATCCTTTTTGCGTTTATTATCACACCGTGAGGGCTAATGCCGGCATCAAATAATACACTATGCGATTTGTCGCCGCTGAAAACGCGTACAAGCATTGAAAATCCATGCTCAGCCATTGGCAGAATAAAATGCTTCCTTGCCCACTCTCTAACGTTTTTAACTTCTGCTTTTCGAATTGTTGATAGATAATCTACGGAGTTGTCCATTAAACTAATTATTTCTACTCTTTCAGCTTCTCTGAGGCTTTGAGAAAATGCTCCATTGTTTTCAACCATGCGAGCGAGTCTCCCTAAAGTGTTCCTCTATAATGGACTGCTGTTGGGCACCCAACGCATTTCCCGTTTAAATATCGTGTGCAAGGTTTACAGTCTACATCGCATGGCGCTGTTTCTTTTTCCTTATGAGCCAAGTATTCTCTTACGGGGAGGAAGGGTGAAAAGTGGATTTCGCCTATGGGATAGAATTCTGATCTCCTTATGCCCGCGCTGCTTCTCAGGGAGCATTTTTCTATAGATATGCTTTCAAGGGTTTCTTGGTTTTCCGCTATAACCAAAGCGATTAGGTTGTAGCCGCCTATTGTCTTAAAAATTTGGATTACTCTGGGGCAATCTTTGAATCTTTCCAGAAGCCTTTGCATTGCTTTAGCGCTTTCCATCTCTAATAAAACTATTGCTGGGTAAAGCCTATAATAGAAAGGATTCAGCGAGGCTGAAACTTTTATGGCGCCTTGCTGGATAAGCCTCTGCAGCCTTTTCTTTACGCCCATGCTTGTGAATCCAACGTTATTGGCAATTTCTTCCAAAGTGGCTCTTCCGTTTATTTGAAGTTGCGAGATTATTTTTCTGTCAACATCATCCAAGGTTGATCAGTCCTTTGTTTATTTTCTAAACAAAAAGTATTAATATAGTTTGTGTATCAAACTATACATCCAACAGTCAGATGAAAATGCATAAGAGGAACAATAATGAGCGCAGAATGTGACGGCAAATGTGAATCCTGCTCAAAGGTAAACGAGTGTTCAGACCCTCAAAAGGAAACGTGGGAGCAGGAGCAGAAGCTTAAACGGCGTATAAGCAAGATTAAGCATAAAATAGCAGTTATAA
>JBNASL010000079.1:0-5464 GCA_049717905.1 Candidatus Bathyarchaeales archaeon
GGAAAAATTCAGTCCCGCCGCCACTAAAATATTGAGAGCATAATTGTTTATTAACTTAGCCTTATTGCAATTATTAATTGAAAATTGAGTTTTCAGGACTCCCCATTTCCTGAATTCAGTTAAATCTTTTAAAGGGCAAAATGCGAATAAGGATGTGTCATGGTCAAAAAAATAGGCAAAAAAATAGTTGCAGACCTTAAAAAACGCAGTGAAAAAGGTCTCGAGCTTGCAAAGCAAATCATGCAAAAAGAGAAGATTGAGGATTTAACATTACGTGAAGCCCTTACACATTACCTTACAAACTGGAATGACTTCACTCATCCAGGTTTGTTCTCGCTTGCATGCGAAGCAGTAGGAGGCCACCCTGATGATGTGGTTTCTGCACAAGCGGCAACAACCATGATGGCAGCCGCATTCGACATACACGACGACATTATAGACAAATCTGAAACTAAGCACAAAATACCCACAGTTTACGGCAAATTTGGCCCTGAAACAGCCCTCCTCCTCGGCAATGCGTTCTTGATAGAGGGATTCAAACTTTTGGTAGATTCAGCAAAACTGTTGCCAAAGGAAAAAGAGAAAGAAGCCCTTGAAACAGTTAAAAGACTGACATTTGAGGTGGGTAATGCACACGCCATCGAAGTTAGCTTAAAAAAACAAAAAAGCACTGTTCCAGACGATTACATGAAAGTCATTGAAATGAAAGCCGCAGGAATCGAGTTGGACATGCATCTAGGCGCACTCTTCGGCGGAGGAAAAAATACAGAAGTTGAAACTTTAGCAAAATTAGGAAGAATTCTTGGAGTATTGGGAACGCTTAGAGAAGAATTTATTGATATCTTTGAAATCGAAGAACTATATCAAAGAGTCACTACCCAGGACTTGCCGCTGCCTCTCTCAATTGCAATGCAAGATCAGAAGACTAAAAGAAAAGTGTTGAATATTATATCAAGACCTAAAATAACAAAAAACAACATTAACAGATTAGTTGATGTTGTCCTCGAAGCTGAACCTGTTGTAAAACTTAAAAACAAAATGCAACTTTTAATAAAAGATGGACAAAGCCTTACAAATACTCTTCCAATAGCGAAACTGCAGAGTAACCTTCAACTTTTGTTGTCGTTTATGTTGGAAGACTTATAACATCTATAAGCCTATTCTAATGGGCATCTCTCTTTTCTTTGCTTTTTTAACTGTTGCCTTCACCCCACTTCCCTCTGCTATTATTGTAGAACATATCTACTAATAAAGTTTGTTGTTGAACAGAAATACAGAATGGTAATAAACAAGGGTTTTATCTTCAAAAGCATCATTTACTGGTGAGTTGCTAATGAGTTCCTTAAGAGTGCTCAGAGAAAAGACTACTTGGAGAGCGGCAGCGCCATCAATTCTTTTAGTACTTAACAGTTTTGTATGGTTCACATTGACCAATGTGATACTTAACATAATTCTGAATGAACTAAATTTGCTTGAAACAGAAAAATTACGCTTGTTCACTACATACTTTGTAAGTATTGCAGCCTCGGCAATTCTTGGCTCGAAATTTTTTCCACACGCACGGATCAAGTTTCTGCATTTGTGGCCATTTATGGGAGCGATTGCAACCTTACTTTTAATTACAGTTTCTAGTAATAATATGTTGACTAATGCCTTGTTCGCGCTTTTTTTAGGCGTCTCAATTGGAGTAGGATTACCTTCCTGTTTAAGCTATTTTGCTGATTCAACAAGCATTGAAAATCGCGGGTCAATAGGAGGAATAATATGGAGTGGTGTGGGCTTTATTGTTTTGTTTTTCGTCTTCTTGGTTTACACTTTTGGAACATGGGAAGCAATTGTTGCATTGACAGCTTGGCGGATTTTTGGAGGTTTTAGTTTTCTATTTCTAACCAGGCATCAGAAAAAGCTTGATGTACAAAAATCTCCAAGCTATTTTGAGCTTGTTCATAAAAGGGAGGTATTGCTGTACTTGTTTCCATGGATCATGTTTTCTATTATAAATTTTTCAGAAATACCAATTTTGGAAAGCGTTTTTGGCATCGAATCCTTCACCTTTGTACAGTTTGCCGAATATGTTTTTGCAGGCATATTTGCGAGTTTTGGTGGTATTATGGCGGATATCGTGGGAAGAAAACGTGTAGTTATCACAGGTTTTGTTATGCTTGGCATTGAATATGCAATAATGAGCATTTCTGCCGGTTCACAAGGTGCGCTATATTTGTTCATGGTTCTTGACGGCATAACATGGGGACTCTTTTTTTCAGTTTTCCTCACCGTTATTTGGGGGGATCTTGGAGAGGGCTATGTGAAAGAGAAGTATTACGCTTTAGGCGGCCTTCCTTTTCTCCTTGCAAATTTTGTATCTATATTAGTTGAACCTTATGTTAGCATTATTTCTCCGACAGCAGCTTTCTCTTTTGCAAGCTTCTTCCTTTTTTTGGCAGTTATTCCTTTGATGTTTGCTCCTGAGACTTTGCCTGAAAAGGCGATGAGGGAGCGGGAGCTTAAAAGTTACATTGAGAAAGCCAAGAAGGTTAGGGAAAAGTTTACTTAGCCTTTAGTTAGTTTGCATTGAAGAGAAGGTGACACGGTTATGTTTTTCCATGTGTTTTTGACAACGGAGTGTAATCTTGAATGCCGCTACTGTTTTGGCGAAGCTTTAGAAGATATGGATGATGAGTTTGACGATTTCAATGTAGATTATGTTTTGCCCAAAAGGATAAGCTATGATATTGAAGTGTTGAACAGTTTTTGCAGGCGTGATCCAGAATGCGTCTTAATTTTTTATGGTGGTGAGCCCTTGCTATGCGCTGAAGAGATCAAGCGTATAATGGACGCTGTGCAGGCGAAGCATTTCATTATTCAGACTAACGGCGTGTTTTTGGACTGTTTGGAGCCCGCCTACGTTAACCGTTTAAGCGCCATTCTTGTTTCCTTAGACGGCGACGAAGCCTTAACAGACTATTACAGGGGGAAAGGCGTTTACCGCAAAGTCATCGACAATTTAAGGTGGATAAAGCGGAATGGGTTTAAAGGCGAAATAATTGCAAGAATGACTGTTATGGAGCCGACGGACATTTACAAGCATGTTCTATGGCTGCTGAACAACAGCGAGTTTCCCTTCACCTCTGTCCATTGGCAGTTGAACGCCGGCTTCTGGAGCAACGACTTTCAACGGCGAAACTTCAAAGAATGGAGCATGGAAAACTATAACCCTGGAATCCGCAAACTTGTAAAATTCTGGGTGGACACTATGCAAGAGAAAGGCGTCGTTCTACATTTATACCCGCTTCTAGGCGTAGCCCAGTCGCTTCTCCTCGACGAGGAAAAAAGCCCGTTACGTTGCGGGGCAGGCTGGATAAACTACGCGGTACAGACAGACGGCCACATAATCCCATGCCCAAGTATGTGGGGAATGCGCGACTATTATTTAGGCCATATAAGAAACGCAAACCCGTTGAAACTCGCGAAAATAACGGTGGGTGAACCGTGTACAAGCTGCAGAATTTTTGGTATATGCGGAGGAAGATGCCTATACACAAACATAACAAGACGCTGGAAAACAGAAGCCTATAAACTGGTGTGCCAAACAGTGGAAAACATGATAAGCGCCATAACAGAGGAAACGCCTAGAATAATGAAGCTTATAAAGAATGGAGAAATAAAAAGGGAAGACTTCACGTTTATGAGATACAACGGCTGCGAAATAATCCCATAGGCTTTTAGAATCCGTTAGAGTTTTTGGGTTATTTCTGCTTTCTGAAGTATGCATTACATATTCAAAGCCTGCTTCAAGCCGTCGGGTTATATGAGTCGGCGTTTTTCTTTAACACCGTGCGTTTGGCTTTCCCGCTGTTTTCTTGATTTTGTGAAGTAAATCAGAAGGGTTGCTCCACTCATTGCTGTTATCGCTATGGCAGCTACAATCCATGTTGTTGGGAAAGGCTCCGCAGTTGTTACTTGGTTCTTTTCATCATGGGACACTTCAATTCTGATGGGTTTCATAAGGGGGTAACGGTCTTCAGTGTCTACGCCAAAAGTTATGGGTGTTTGGGTTGTGGGTTCAATCCACACTGTTTGCCTTTCAATTATGTATGAAGTGTCGCCTATTCCATCACCGTCGGCGTCTGTCCCGTTATAATCACTCCAGTAGTTGCCTTCTCTGCCGTTATCCCAGACGTTTGGTTTCCCCATAGGTGTGCTGCTATAAACTTGAATAGTGTTGTTTATGAAGTTGTTATGGTAAAATGTGCTATAACCTGTGTAATCAACCATTACACCATACTTGTTGTTTGCTATGATATTGCCGACGACGGTAGCGTTATAATTGGAAGACAAGTATATGCCGTAGTTTTTGTTCGAGGCTATGTAGTTCATTGTTATTTTGTTGCTATAAGATGCCCTGCCCGAACAAACATCAAAGTCGATAAAAATGCCCCCGTTGTTCATGGATATGTTGTTCTTGGTTATAATGTTGTAGGAGCCGAAAAGAATTATTATTGCGTTGCATGTGACGCGATGGTCCTCATCATAGCCATAGTTGTTAATCACATTGTTTTCAATTATGGTGTTGTTATGAGAGTCATCTAACGTTATGGCCACATTGTTGTATGTAAAATTGTTCTTAGCAATGATTGTAGTTGAGGAGTTTATAAGGCGAATGCCAGTCATACATCCCTCAAAGTTCAAATTTTTGACTGTTACATTTCTTCTATTTATCAGTTCTATTCCAGGACGACACCCAATGGCTATCATCGCCCAATCAGTAATTTTTCGCCCCTCTTCCGTCTGTTTGATGGAGAACCCCGCCCCGTTAATTACTATGTTATCTCGTTGAACTACAACAGTATGGTCAATAATGTTGCCTGTAAACATGTAGACTTCGTCTTTAACCCGCGTAATTGGCACCGTTGACGGTTCAATTGTTCCATCACTTTTGATGTAATAGTAGGGCAAGGGAGAGGGAGGCCTGGGTTGAGCTATTACTAGGCTTTTGGGATACATGCTAATCAAGACTGAGATAAAAAACACCGCAATAAAAGCTATTATCAATACTTGCTTTTTATTCATTTATTATCTTTCCACCGTAAAAATCAGAGCTACACGAAGCTTTTTCAACTTAGGATTCACTAATACCATAAATTGGACATTAATAACCTTTATGCTTTGTGTTAGTCCTGTCAACAGAAAAAAGCAAACTTAACCGATGAAGATGGAAAAGAGGAGATTTTGCGGGAGAAATCACCATGCTTTTCCGAATTTGAAATAATTCCATAAATTTTAGGTATGCCAATCCAGTGAGTTGCCTATTATTGATATGATGAAGGTAACCGTCAAAAGCAACAGGCCTATTTCATTCAGTTAAGAAGCCTTTATCTTTCAATACTTGAATTTGGTTCTTTTTGTAGCGCCAAATGATGTCACCGCGTATTTGAGACTGGAAGTCCCATGGAGAAACCAGAAC